>ONIQ01000044.1 GCA_900317925.1 uncultured Bacteroidales bacterium
GGGTTCCTCATCGGAACGCTTAAGGATATTGCAAAGCTGGGACCAGTGCCGGGATGATGGACTTTTTGTCACCATAGAAGTGCCAAATAGTCCATTTTGAGGACAGATTGTCCAGATTATAGGGGGATGAAGAGCCCCACTTGGATAAGAGGGATGGACGATTAGACGCGACCATCAATCGTTACAGACGCCGAGGATACTCGTTGAATGACTATTAGAGCCCTGGCAAGTTGGTCCGGGCAGCAGCCAAGGCGTCCCGGAAGGCAATGGCGGACTTTTTGATGTCGTACTGCTTCATGGACTCGGCATGGCGGAGCCCCATCTCCCAACGCTCAGCGGGATGGTCCAGCCAGTAGTCGATACGTTGGGCCAGGGCTTCGGGATTCTCGGCCGGGAACTTGCAGCGGCGGTCCAGGGCGAACTGGGATGTGCCGCTGTAGCGGCTTACGGCAATGATGGGGCAGGCGCCCTGCTGCATCGCCTCCATGATGGAAAGGCCTTCCACTTCGATGGGTGCGCAATGGGGGCAGAGATCGGCCGTGGCAGCCATCTGCCGAAGCTCATCCAGTGTATTGAAGCTGAACACGGGTTCATAGCCGAACACGCCCTCGGCATACAGTTTCCGGGCCATCTTCTTGTAGCGGCCGCTCTGGGGGCCGTTGCCGGCAAAGTGAAGGCGGATGCGCTTGGCGTATTTGCTGTAACGAACCGCTTCCATCAATGTAGGCTGGTCTTTCTCATGGGACAGCCGGCCGATATACAGAATTTCGAAGGGACGTTCTGGATCCAGGTAGTTCTCCGGCGGCGTCCGGGGTCTCAGGCATTCGCTCGGGACCAGGCCGTTGGAGATCACGCCCAGCCGCGCCTTGAAATGATATCGGCGCAGACGGTCCAGAACGGCATCTGTGGGGCATTGGACGAAGTCGCATTCATTGTAGATATGCTTTCTCCATGCGCGCAGCAGCGTTCGGTTGATCCATTTCCAGTTGCGGAGCGGACCGATTCCCAACGAATAGATCAGGTTCTCCGGGAACATGTGGAACGTGGCCGTCAGCGTTTTTCCCAGCTTCTTGGCGATTCTGATGGCTTTCCACTGCAGCACGAATGTTTCTTCGAGATGAACGACATCAGCCCAGCGGACGGCTTCCTCGATGACGGTGATGTCGCCATCGGCATAGGAGAAACCGCTGGACTCAATAATGGGCTGGAAAATGGGGAAACGGAACTCCTTCAGCGGAAAATCCGGCTGCGGACCGTTCGGGTCCGGATTCGGCCCCGCCAGGACGCGGACATCCTCTCCAATGGCCTTCAAGGCTTCGACCGTACGCCGGCCGGAAGCCGAGATGCCATTCCCAGGGATATAAAAATTGTTGATGACAAATAGAATTTTCATTTCAAGTGCAAATATACGAATTATTTCAGGATCACAGGGATAAGCGATGCCGACATCATCTTCACCGCAGTCCAGCTCAGAAATGCGGAGTTTGCATCAGCAACCCTGAGGCCTGCGACTGTGGCAGAGCCTACCACTTTTCGTAGTGGATATGGTCCGGATTCCATTTGTTTTTGGGCTTGTTGTCTCCGGCAGGGTGTCCGACGGGCACGATGCAGTAGGGCTTGATATTGTCGGGCAGGCCGAGTGCCTCGATGGCGGGCAGCATGCGGTCGTCGTACGGGTAACAAGCTGTCCACACGGCGCCCAGGCCCAGGGACTCGGCCGCCAGCAGGAGGTTCTCAGTGGCGGCGGCGCAGTCGGCCGTCCAGTTGTTGTTGGCGATGCCGGACGGATTGGCGGTAAGGCCGCAAATGACAATTGCGACCGGAGCCGTGGCAATCATCTTATTGAAGCCGACGGCCAGTTTCTGCTTGGTCTCCGGCTGGGTTACCACCACAAAACGCCAGGGCTGGACATTCTTCCCGGAAGGGGCCGCCATGGCTGCCCGCAGCAGGGTTTCTACCTGTTCGGGCGTTACGGGTTCATCGGTATAGGAACGAACGCTCTTTCGCGCTTGAATGGTGTCCAGCACAGCCTGGCTGGCAATCTGTTGTGTTGTCATAGCTACTCATTTTAACCGCAATCGTGCGACTCGCAGGGAGATCCGGGGACCTCGGCTTCAAGGGTACTGTGCCCGATCCCGTGCTCTTTCAGTTTCTGTTTCAAGGCGGGAATCGTCTGCGGCATGGTCTGGAGGTCCTCCAGAACCACGTGTGCCGTCAGGGCTACCTGCGTGGTGCTGATGGGCCAGATGTGCAGGTGGTGGATGTCTGCCACGCCGGGAACCTCTTTCATCTCTTCCACAATCTCGTCCGGGTCGATTTCTTCCGGTACGGCATCAATGCTCAGCCGCAGGCTCTCCGCCAGCAACTGCCAGGTGGAAACCAGGATGATAAGGGCAATCACGATGCCGATGACCGGGTCTATCCAGTTCCAGCCGGTAAAGCCGATTACGATACCGGATACTACCACGCCCACCGAAACCAGCGTATCGGCCAGCATGTGCAGGTAGGCACCGCGCATGTTGACATCGTGATCCTCCTTGGGAATCAGCAGCCAGGCGGTGAATCCGTTCACCAGGATGCCGATGCCGGCGGTCCAGCTGATGGCGCTCGCGTTGACCTCGATCGCACCGGCATTCAGCAGTTTCTGAATGCTTTCAATCAGGATGACGCCCACGGCGACCAGGAGGATGATGGCGTTCAGCAGGGAAATGAGGACGGAACTCTTGCGATAGCCATAGGTAAACCGTTTGGACGAGTGGCTTGCGGCAAGCCGGATGGCCACGAATGCCAGCAGCAGGCTGAAGACGTCGCTCAGGTTGTGTCCGGCATCGGAAAGGAGTCCCAGCGAGCCGGTTCCGAATCCCACGCCCGTCTCGACCAGGACAAAGCCCAGGTTGAGGGCCACGGACAACATCAGATGCCGTTGCTGAATGTGATGATGGTGGTGGTGATGATGATGTTCGTGTGTGTGCTCGCTCATAAATCGGTTCGGATAATTTGTTTGGGCCCTTGTACGTCAAAGGTAATCGTAGCCTTCTCTTTTTGTACATCCAGGGTGACGGGGGCGCCCATAAGCAGGGGCAGGTTGACGTCGCCGTGACCGCCGGGGAAGCCGCAGATGACGGGAATGTCGTATTGTTCCAAATAGGAGCAGATCATCTCTTCTACGCTGCTGTAGTCCAGGTTGGCTTCACAATCCGTAAAGTCCCCCAGGATCACGCCCTTGCAGCGGTCGAAAACCCCGTTCAGCCTGAGCGTATTGATGACCCGGTCCAGATGGCTCATGTCTTCTTCCACTTCTTCGATGAACAGGATGATGTCCTGGTTTGCCGTGGCATCCGCGCCTGTTCCCAGGACGGGGGAGAAGGAAAAGAGATTGCCGCCGACAAGGATGCCTGTAGCGGTACCCTTCTGGTTCAGCGGGTGGGCGGGCAGGACATATTCCGGGATGATTCCGTACAAAAGGTCGCGCAGGAGGGTATTGGTGAGGCCGGTTCCCCGGGATTTCGTCATCAGGGAGCACATGGTTCCGTGGATGCTCATCACGCCGGCGCGTGTGCACATCCCGTGCAAGGTGGTAATATCGCTGAACCCGATCAGCCATTTGGGGTGGGTGGCGATGGTTTCTTCTTTCAGCAGGTCCACCAGGTGGATGGTGCCGTAGCCGCCCCGGTTGCACAGGATGGCTTTGATATCCGGGTCTTTCAGGGCCCATTTCAAATCGGCCAGGCGCTCCTTGGGCGTTCCGGCATAGGCCCCCCGGTACTCTTTGCCCACATTCGGCCCTACGACCGGCTCGAATCCCCAGTTCCGCAGGATCATGGCGGCCGTGTCCACGTTTTCCATGGGAGTATGGTAGGACGGAGAAATCAAGGCGATTTTATCTCCTTCCTTTAGGGCGGCGGGCTGTATGCAGGACGGTCCGATACCCGGGTTTTCCGAGGCTCCGTGGGAGCAGGAGGACAGGAGTGCAAGAATCGCACAAGCGGAAATAATGGTCTGTTTCATGTTACAAAACTAATGATTGTATGGCAGGATTGCAATATTTTTTCGTAAATTTGTGCATTCCAACTTCGGATAGAATGCGTGCACTTATTCAACGGGTTTCCTCCGCGTCCGTTACCATTGACGGACGCGTAAAATCGTCCATCGGCCCCGGTCTGCTGGTGCTGCTGGGGGTCGGTCACGAGGACGAGGAGGCGGATATCGACTTTTTGGTAAAGAAAACGGCGGGCCTGCGGATCTTCGATGATGCGGAAGGCGTCATGAACCGCAGCGTGATGGATGTGGGGGGCGATGTGATGGTGGTGAGCCAGTTTACCCTGATGGCCCAGACCAGGAAGGGAAACCGGCCTTCCTACATTGAGGCGGCCGGCCATGAAAAGGCGATTCCGATGTATGAATCCTTCTGCCGGAAGCTTTCGGACACCCTCGGGAAGCCCGTCGGGACCGGAGAATTCGGGGCCGATATGAAGGTCTCCCTAGTCAATGACGGCCCCGTTACCATCTACATGGATTCAAAAAAGTGAAGCATCCACTGCCAGTCGATGGCGGCGATGCCGTGGTCTCCGTCCCGGCGGACATAGCCTACGCGCGGCCCGATGGCCGACGTATCGTAATTGTCCGGCCAGGGAACGTTTGGTAATCCTTTCTGTCCCAGGAATTCCCAAACCGGGCTGGCTGCCTGGAGGGAGAGGAATTCCCCGTACGTATCGAACCACCCCTTGTTGAAACCCTCTACGAGGATGGCACGCGGAGCGATGGCGCTCACCAGCAGGTGCTGGTCGAAGGGCATGGCCTTCGTATCCCAGGCGTACTGATCGTAGGCGCGGCAATACCAGTGGCGGAAGGAAGAAACCTCCGTGGCGATGCATTCTCCGAAATGGCGTTTGGCCAGGGGGACGCCGCCGCCACCGGACTGGTTCACCACCACCACCGGGAAGCGTTCGTCAAAGGCGGCGGCCACCAGGGCGGCTTTCCCCAGGCGGGAATAGCCGGTGAGCAGGACGCGGGAAGCATCCAGGGCGGGATCCTGTTCAATCAGGTCCAGGCCGCGCATCAGCGCCCAGGCCCAGGCCATGAGGGAACCGGTCTGGTCGTCGCGGGCCGGGTCCCGTTCTCCCCAAAGTTCGAAGATCCCGCTATAGGCGAAACTGTCCTGGAGGATGAGCCCGTTTTCGTGTTCCAGGGGATCCGGATCGGGCGAAATGTCTTTGTAGCAGGCCGTTACCAGGGCATAGCCGCGGGCCAGGAGGGCCTGGCATTCAGGCAGGAAGGCCTGGTTGCCTTTGTAGTTGAGGATCAGGACGGTGGGAAGCGGTCCCGTGGCGTTATGCGGGGTCAGGATGCCCCAGTCTATCTTGGGCCCGGTGCTGTCCGGCGAGAATCGCATCCGGACTTGACGGAGGGTGGCCGAACCCAGGAAGGCGGGAATCTCTTCGATGTCTTCCGTATAAATGGGAGCGGGCGGGGGAATCTGCCCGTACATCTTTTTCTGGAAGATGTCCAGGATTTCCTTCCTGCGGGCCGGCCATTCCTTCCGGGAACGGAGTTTCCGGCCATCGGCAAAGGTCAGCGGGTCTTCCAGGGTGTAGGGCGGAACGGCTGCTTCGTCGTAATTGACCTGGGCGTAGGCCTTGCGGCGGGCGGCATCCTGCTGGTCGCGGGTCCAGAAGGCGGTGCCGGGCGCGGCGGTGGACTGCACCGTAAGGGGGCCCCGCCATTCCTGGAAAAGGTCTTTCCCGTCCCAGCGGATGTCTTCCAGAATATATTGCGTAGAGAGCTCGACGTCAAGGGGTTTCCCGGACTCGACTTGGATGCGGTTCAGGTTGATGTGGCTGCATCGGCTCACCGGCATGTTCTTCCGGGGCTCCAGGTGGAAATACTGCGTCCACGGGCGGATTTTGAGGATGGCGTCGGCCCGTCCAGTTATGTCTTCTACGGTAATGTATGCGTACTGCTGGGGCGTGTCGGGGCGCAGTTTGCAGTGCAGGACGGCCTTGGCGGCCAGGCTGTGGCTGCGGCGCAGCACCACGTTGCGGTCCTGGACCGATTCGCTGCCCAGGGTCAGGCAGGCATGGGTCTTGCCGAACGTGCAATCCTCCACCAGGATGCTGCTGTTGGGACCGTTCTCCGGGGCCTTGTCCGCAAAGGTCCCCTTTCCGCCCTTGAGGACTACGCCGTCGTCGCAAACGTCCATGTAACAGTCTTTTACGAGCACGTCATGGCAGTTGTCCAGGTCGATCGCGTCGGTGCTGTACCCGGGGATGCCTTCCGAAGGGGAGGTGATGGTGAGCCCCAGGAAACGGAGGTGGTGGCTCCGGTACGAGTGGGTGGTCCAATAGGGACTGTCTTTCAGGTGGAGATCCTGAAGGGTAACGTTGCTGCATTCCGATAGATAGACCAGTCGGGGCCGCTGCCCGTCCTTGTTGGCGGCGGACTTGTTCCATTTCCACCGGATCTTCATCTCCTCCCAGAAAGGAAGGCCGCTGCCGTCGATGGTCCCGGGTCCGCCCAGGACAAAACCGTCCACCCCTTCGATGTTGATGAGGGCAGGGAAGTAAGGACAGGTCTGCCCTTCGATGCGGGTTGTCGTCAGCGGAAAATCATGGACGCGGTCCGATGCTTTCAGCCGACCCTCCACCCAAAGGTGGGAGCCTTGCCGGAAATGCAGGGCGCCGCTGCGGAAAGTCCCTTCCGGGACCAGTACCACGCCTCCTCGTTCGGCTGCCAGGTCAATGACGTGCTGGATGGCCTGGGTCTGGATCCGGGTGGAATCCCGGACCACACCGTAGTCGGTCAGGACAAAGACCTTTCCCAGGGAGGCCAGCGGTACCCTGGACGCGTCGTGGAACCATGCCGGCATGGGGGTCCCGTCCGGGAACCGGTCTTCCCCGGCATAGAGGGAGACTGGTGTCAGAAAAACCAGGACGAGGAAAAGGATGGGGGATGGTAAATGCTTCATATTAACAAAAATAGTAAATATTTGGGTTACGCGCAAATAACGGTGTCTGATGAGTTGCCGGGTGGGGCGGCACCGGTGACCCCCGCCTGCCCTCTGCACACGGCCCGTCGCTTCGCAGGCACCCCCTAGCCGGGGGTGGCATGTCGCCTCGTGCCGCCCCACCCGGCAACTCCCCACCAGCACCAACGGCCCTGGCAGGCGTCTGCTGGAGGCCCAAGTGATTCTACCCTTGGAAAAACGAAGGAGGGTACCCTCAAAAACCGCCGTTTTTGGCAGTACCCTCGGCAAAAAACATGAGGGTAGCACCACCTTCCCTGCCAACAGCCCCATGACCTACCAAATAAACGGTCCCAACGTGGCTGGTCCCCAAGAATAATGTCGGGACCTTCCGGGAAATAGGCCTCTGGCATGGAAGGTCCCCCTGAAAAAGCACCGACCTTCCGGGAAATAGGCCTCTGGCATGGAAGGTCCCCCTGAAAAAGCACCGACCTTCCGGGAAACAAGGCCTAGACCCGGACGGTTAGGGCTTGGGGCGGGAGCCCATCCACAAAAAGAGCTGTTTTGGTGGATGGCAAGGGCGGAGTGGTGAGAACCAGGGTGGCGGAGCAAAGATGGCGGGCGGAAGTGGCGGGATGGCCGGAACCCGTGCCACCCTCGGCATCGTAAGAGGGGGGACCGTGAACGGCTGAGAACGCCAGTGAGCGGCCGTGAACGGTGGGGTCGAGCGCAGCGAGACGGTTCCGGCGGCCCGGCACGCCGCCCGGTGTCAGACGGGCTGAAAAGGAGGCTCCGGCGGCCCGGCACGCCGCCTGGCACGCCGCCTGGCACGCCGCCTGGCACGCCGCCCGGCACGCCGCCCGGCACGAAGCTCTATCATAGACCCCTTCTCACGTATCTTTGCAAGTGACCCATTATTTCCATAACTTTGCACCATGGATCAGACAATTCCTTTTTATATTCACCGGATCAATACCCGCGGCGTCCTCAAGACTGGCCAGGTCCCCCGGCGCTCCTTGCCGATGGTGGGCTTCATCTACCTGGTTGGCGGAGAAGTGCTGGTGGAGGTGGAAAGGGAATCCTTCCTCTGCAGTGCCGGCCATCTGCTGCTGATCCCCGCGGGGCGTCCCTTTGCCATCCTGCATTATATTGATGCGGTGGGATATGCGGGCGGATTCCCGCCGTCCGGCCTCCCGCTCCGGCTCTCTCTGTTGGATCATCCGCTGCAACAGGCGTTCTGGTTCGATGAAGGGACCTTCTTGGGAGAACTGTTCAACATGCTTGTGACCGCTTTCGGCCAGGGGGACCGGGAGTTTATTGAAAAAGGGATGGACCTGCTGCTGACCCGGGTCAAAGGTTCGGTGTCGGTCCGCCTGCCCGAAATGGTCTCCGGTTTCCTGGAACGGGTTTTCCGGGAAGGCAGCCCGGTTCTGCCGGCTGCGGACTATGCCGATGCGATGGGGGTAACCCTCAATTACTTGAACCGTCAGGTAAAACGCGCAACGGGGCATCCGGTAAGCCATTGGATCGATATGGCCCGTATCAACCGGGCCAAACGGCTCTTGAAGGAGACCGGCCTGCCCATCATCGACGTGGGAACGGCCGTCGGCCTGGATGACCAGGCCTATTTTGCCCGCTTCTTCCGCCGGCTGACGGGTATGACTCCTTCTGCCTTCCGCAAGGCCATGCACGAATAGTCCTAAATCTGGCACCTTCTTTTCTGAAATAATTCTCCGGGAATGCGGAACTTTGCAGCCGCAATGACCGGAGGGCTTCTCATATCGCTTTTGCTCGCAACCGTTCCTGTACAAGATACTATACAGGCAGGAACGGTGGTGGCGTTAAAGGAATCCATCCCCCTTTCCCAAGTGGCGTCGCCGGTTTCCTCCATCCGCCCGGAACTGATGCGGGCAACCGGAACGTATCGTCCTAATTCTTTGTCCGGAATGGTACCGGGTTTGCATATTCCGGATTACGGCACGTCCATGACCTCGACCATTTACCTGCGCGGACTGGGCTCGCGGATGGAGAATCCGGTGTTGGGCCTGTATCTGGACGGGATTCCCATCCTGGATAAGAATGCCTATGATTTCGATTGGGAGGCGGTCCGCGGCGTGACCCTGCTGCGGGGGCCGCAGGGAACCCTGTACGGACGGAACAGCATGGGCGGTGTCCTGGCCATCCGAACCCTGGCGCCTTCCGACGGAGCCCGTCCCAATGTCCACCTGGAATACGGAACGGCCCAATCGGTGCGTGCCGGAGCCTCATTTACGACGGGGAATCACGCCTTTTCCGCCACCTTCCGCCATACCGACGGGGTGTTCCGGAATGCGTACAAACAGGAACTGTGCGATCCGTTCAACGGCCTTTCGGTGCGTTGGAAATGGGAAAAACCGCTTTCCGACCGTCTTTTTGCAAGCCACATTTTCTCCGCCAGCCTGTCCGATGAAGGCGGCTTTGCCTATGGTCTGCATGCCGGCGGAGCAGATCTGCCCGTATCCTATAACGACGAAGCCGGATACCGGCGCTTGTTTGCACTGGACGGGACCCGGCTGCGCTGGCGGAAAGAAAAGATGGTGGTGGACGGGACGGCATCGTTGCAGTTGCTGCTGGATGATATGTGCATGGACCAGGACTACACCGAACGATCGATCTTTACCTTGCAGCAGAAGCAGAACAGCGGGGCCGGTACCCTGGAGGTCCTGGTGCGGAAAGCGGACACGAAGGCTCGCTGGCAACCGACCGGAGGCGTTTTCGCCTTCTTCCGGGGCAATCATATGCACGCCCCGGTCACCTTTAAGCGAGACGGGATCCAGACCCTGATCCTGGACAACGCCAATGCCCATATCCCCGCCGATATCGGCTATTTGAGCATTTCGGACGAGGAAATGCCGGTAACGTCGGACTTCGACATCCTTTCGTGGAATGTCGCCCTTTTTCATCAGTCCGTTTACCGGACGGGCTCCTGGCTGTTCACGGCGGGCGTGCGCATCGACTACGAGGGTGCGTGGATGGGCTATGATTGCCTGACGCTTCTGCATTACCGGTTTATCCCAACGATGAAGGCCGACAAGGCCCTTAATGTCCCCTATACCGGGAGCATCGGCCACTCCCGGATCGAAGTCCTTCCCAAACTCTCCGTGCTATACGAGGCAGCGGAAGGACTTCGTTTCTTTTCGACACTCTCCAAAGGGTACCGCTCCGGCGGTTTCAATACCCAGATATTCTCTGATATCCTCCAGCGGCAGACCATGAATGCGACGATGAAAGACCTCGGGGTCTATTTCGATCAGCCGACCGCCATCGTGACGGCCGAGCATACGGAATATGATCCGGAAGAGGCCTGGAACATGGAAGTGGGCGGCCGATGGTGCCGGGAGCATTTCCGGGCCGAGGTGTCGGCCTATTGGATGAAGGTGCGGAACCGGCAGTTGACCGTTTTCCTGCCGGGCCAGTCTGCCGGCCGGATGATGACCAATTCGGGCCGCGGACGGAACGTGGGGGTGGAAACCGAGGCGGAAGCCCGGGTGAAGACGTTGACGCTCCGGGCCGCCTGGTCGTGGTGCCGGACCGACGATGGCGTTCCCTACGTCCCGGAACATACCCTTTTTGCCGGAGCCTCGTATTCGATCGATTTGAACGGCTGCCGGTTGAAAGGGGATGCCTTCCTGCGGGGCGCGGGACCTTTCTGGTGGAATGAGGAACACTCGTTGCAGGAACCCTTTTCAGCACGGTTGGGAGCCTGCATTACGTTGGCTTTCCCGAAGTGGGAAGTATACGTCCGGGGCGAAAACCTGACCGGAACCGAAAGCCATAGTTTCTATTTCAAGTCGATGGAAAAAGAATTTTTTGCTGCGGGGAAACCGCGCATGCTTTATACGGGAATATCATTAAACTTTTAATAATATGAAACTTAACAAATTGATTTTTGCCGCTGCAGCCCTGCTGGTGCTCGGCTGTGGCAAAAAAGGTACCGAAGACGTACTTGTTCCGGAAAAGGGTTCCTATACGGGGACGGTTACGGTCGTGTACCAGGGAAGTGACTTTGATAATGAGAACATCAAGGTGGATTTTATTCCCTCCGCCGATGGGAAAACCGCGGATATTGTCTTGAATCAGATCCGTTTTGTGCCGAATATGCCCGTTCAGATTGATGTGACCGTTCCCGGGGTTACGCTCCAGCCCGGTGAAAAGGACATTGTCCTGACCTGCGCCGAGGTGGTTCCGAAGGCGCTGGGCGGCGATTATCCCAGGTACACGGTGACCAATCTCACCGGTAAAATCGTAGGGGACGAAATGACTTTCTCGCTGAAATTCGGCGATTCTCCCACTTCTTTCCGCGGAACAAAATAGCAGCTTTCCTGTTCAATTTTCTGAAAAAGTACTAAATTTGAAAGAAAATTGACGGAGAAAGAGTTGTCTATGAAAATTACCATCATCGGTGCCGGCAACATGGGCGGAGCCCTGGCATGGGGACTTGCCCGCAGCGGAGCCGTTCCGGCTTCGGACCTGACGGTCACGGCACGACACGAAGAAAAACTGGAGAAATTCAAGGCCCTGGGCCTACAGACCGCCACGGACAATGTGGAAGCGGTTCGCGGGTCCGACCTTGTTTTTTATGCGGTGAAACCCTGGCAGATGGAGGCGGTGGTCCGGGAAACGGCCCCCGTACTGGATTACGGCCGGCAGACGGCCGTCTCGGTGGCTCCCGGCATCCGGCCGGAGGACCTGAAGGCGTGGTTCACCCGTGACGGAGCGCTTCCCCAACTGGCCTATGCCATCCCCAATACGGCGGTGGAAGTAGGAGAGGGCGTTACGTATCTGGCATCGGTGACGGCTTCAGAAGATACGATTTCGCAACTGGTCTGCCTCTTCGACAGGGTGGGGAAGTCTTTCGTGGTACCCCTGGACCGGATGCTGGCCGGAACCTCGCTTGCTTCCTGTGGCATTGCCTACGCCATGCGTTACATGGGGGCCGCCGCGGAAGGGGGTGCCCGGCTGGGCCTGGATCCCCGTCAGGCAAGCGAAGCGGTCTGCCAGACGGTTCGGGGCGCGGCGGCCCTGGTGGGTGCCAAAGACTATGATACCGAGGGAGAGATTAGCCGGGTAACCACCCCGAACGGCCTTACGGCCAGGGGATTGGCCGCGATGGAAGCCGCCGGTTTCAGTGACGCGGTTATGCGGGGTCTGGCGGCCGTCAAGGTCCCTGCGGAGCATCGCGTGGTGGTCAAGGTGGGCAGCAACGTGCTCACCCGCTCCGACGGCGCATTGGATACCACCCGCGTCTCTTCCATCGTGGACCAGATTGCCCAACTGCGGGAAAAAGGCTTCGAGGTGGTACTGGTTTCCAGCGGTGCCGTGGCCTGCGGCCGTTCGCTCATCCGCGGTGATGAAAAACTCTCCGACGTGCAGCAGCGGCAGCTGTATTCCGCCATCGGACAGGTGCGCCTGATGGACCTGTATTACAAGCTGTTCCAGAGTTATGGCATTACTGTGGGCCAGGTGCTTACCCAGAAGAAGAATTTTTCCGAGGGCCAGGAATACAACAACCAGAAAAGCTGCATGGAAGTCATGCTGCAAAGCCGCGTCCTTCCCATTGTAAATGAAAACGATACGGTGAGCATTACCGAGCTGATGTTTACCGATAACGACGAGTTGTCCGGCCTCGTGGCCGGGATGATCGGCGCGGAATCGCTCATCATCCTGACGAACGTGGACGGTATTTTCGACGGGGATCCTTCCCTCCCGGGCTCGCGGGTCATCCCGCTTATCCGACCGGGCGATTCCGTCGAGGGCTGGATCTGCGCATCCAAGAGTTCTGCCGGCCGCGGAGGCATGACTTCCAAGTGCCAGGTGGCCCGCAACCTGGCCGCATCCGGCATCCGCGTGATTATCGCCAACGGCCGTCGCGAGGGCATCCTGACCGGGGTGCTCGCATCGCCCGAAAAAATGATCCATACCGAATTTGAACCCGGTAAAAAATGAACGCACTCCTGTTTGATAAAACGAAAAAAGCATCGCTGAGGCTGTCATCCCTCTCCGATAAAGCGCGTAATGCTGTTTTGCTCCGGCTGGCCGATGCCATCGTTGCGGAAGCGGACACCCTGCTTGCGGCCAATGCCGAGGATTTGCAGAACCGGGAACCTTCGGATCCGCTGTATGACCGGCTCCAACTTACGAAAGAACGCCTGGAGGGGATTGCGGCCGATATGCGGAAGGTGGTTTCCCTGCCCGACCCGCTGGGGCGCGTGCTGGTGGACCGGGTGCTCCCGAATGGGCTGCAACTCAGGAAGGTCAGCGTTCCGTTCGGGGTGATCGGGGTTATCTACGAATCCCGGCCGAACGTTACCTTCGATGTGTTTTCCCTCTGTTTCAAGAGCGGGAATGCCTGCCTGTTGAAAGGGGGCCGTGACGCGCAGCAATCGAACCTGGCGGCGGTAGCCCTCATCAAACGGGTGCTGGAGTCGATGGAGGTGGATACCGATGTGGTGAACCTGCTTCCGGCTACGCACGAGGCGGCTCAGGCTCTGCTGTCGGCCGTGGGGTATGTGGACCTGGTGATTCCGCGCGGCGGAAAAAAACTGATTCAATTTGTGCGCGACAATGCCCGGATTCCGTGCATCGAGACGGGTGCGGGCGTGGTGAATACCTATTTCGATGCGGCGGGAGACCTGGCCAAAGGGATCCGGATCGTGACCAATGCCAAGACGCGCCGCGTGAGCGTCTGCAATGCCCTGGACTGCCTCATCGTGCATGCTTCCCGGCTCGCCGACCTGCCTGCGCTGGTAGGGGAGATGGCGGAAAAGGTAAGTTTGTATGCCGATTCTCGTGCGTATAACGCGCTTTTAGGGCATTATCCTGCAGCCCGGCTGCAACCGGCCGGTCCGGATTCCTTCGGTACGGAATACATGGATTTCAAGCTGGCGGTGAAGACGGTGGACAGCTTGCAGGAGGCCCTGGACCATATCCGGACCTATGGTTCCGGTCACAGTGAGGCCATCGTAACGGAGGATGCCGCTGCAGCGACACTTTTCCAGCAGGCGGTAGATGCAGCCTGTGTCTATGTGAACGCCCCGACCAGTTTTACCGACGGCGCCCAGTTCGGTCTTGGCGCCGAAATCGGCATCAGCACCCAGAAACTCGGAGCCCGCGGCCCGATGGGCCTTGAGGAAATCACTACCACCAAGTGGCTCATCACCGGCTCCGGCCAGGTGAGAGGGTGAGTAGTGTCAGAGGGGACAATATGCTACTCCAAGATGGAGTCCGATCGTATTGGTCGCCAGGGTCGGGCCTAAGAACAGATGAAGATTCCGCCAGCAACGGATTTGTATTCCGGGCTGCCACGTGCCAGCAAATATCATGTCACCGGAATTCTCCTTGATATATTGGACATGTTCGCCGGTTCGGGGATCGTCCCAGTATTTGCCATCTACTTTGTATATGATCCCTGCGCCAATTGCGAGATCACTGTATAGGGTAAAGAGGTCTTTCTTATGAAGGTGAAAGTACCTGCGCTTATATAATCCGACGGAAACGGACTGAATATGTCCGTGGTATCCAGTAGTTTTCCCTTGCAAGAGCATCAGGCCCAGCGTATGCTTGTTGTCAATCCTTATGCCGCCTGTTATGGCTGGACCACCCGTATTCTAAGACTTTTCAAAATTTATTTTAACAAAGTTGATGGAATGTTTTCCCTTCGACTCAACGGGGTGTTTCGTGGATATATATTGCGCTCATAGGTGCCTGGCGGTGAGTACTTGCCCCATCGCCCTATCGAGTTGTTTGATTGTTGTCCGCTAGAAGGGAAGTTCTCCCTTAAGCCAGCTGTTGATGGAAGCGAGCATCCTGGCTCTCACCCTGTCTTCGATAGCTTCTTCTAATGCACAATAGGCCATGGATTCCCAGATTTCGTTGTCCTCATTATCGGGATCTTTCTCCTTTGCAAGTATGGCTTCCCGATAATTCTTGATGCACTGATCAAGGTCTCTCTTATACTTTATGGGCATAATGTCAAGGTATTATTCCTCACAGATTAGTAAACAGGCAGAAGTGGAGCGATACTATTGCTTTGACTAGACCCGTGTCTATTACTCTAATTTGTTGCATCTCCTGCAATCTGGCACTAATTTGTATGGGATAGTTCAACCGATTGTGTTCTAATAATTTAGGATTTTGTATGGTTGCCCGGATTTGACAACCGCAAACATTCGGAGGATAAGTTTGAACTTAACAGCGTTAAGAACTACGCCATGGGCATCCTTACCTTCGCCCTTTTCTTTCATCTTCCGCTGATAGTAACGTTTCAGACCGGGGTCATAAATGATTGCGCTTCTCGCAGCCATAGATAACTCTGCCTTTTGCTGGGTACGGCAGATCTTGGACACTTGCGTTTTGCCTTTGACGCTGGTTCCAGAAGTGTAACCAAACGGTGCGACCCCTATATAACAAGCATATTGGCGCGGCGTCTCAAACGACTTGAAGTTGTTGGTAAAAACGACTATGTTTATGGCATTTATGAGCCCTACACCCTTTACGCTACTTACCAGATCATAGTTGCGTTTAAGTTCAGGATTCTCTTTGATGATATCCAACATCTGCCTTTCAACCTTCAAGATCAATGTCTCACAATGATGGATATCGGACCCGTTACGGGAACGAGCTTCAGGGGTTTCATATTTGCCCATAATTTTATTGAAACTAAGCATTGCTGTCCTCTGACGCACATATTGACGACGCTCAGTCAGAAGGTACTTCAGCTTCACAATAGCCTCAGATGGTTTCTGATATAATCTCAGTTTGTCCTTATGGTCATGGGCATACTCGGCGATACGGCCGGCATCAATAGCATCGTTTTTACCTCTCGTGATTCCCATTGAATGCTTAATGTCCAATGGCGAGTTAAGGCTCAGTGATAGCCCTTTCTTCTCAGTAAAGTCAATGAGAGGATTTGTGTACACTCCTGTATGCTCTGCGCAGATAACCATCTCTGAAGGCTTTATGCCACGGCTCTTTAGCCACTTCAGCATTTCGTTGAGCCCCCTTGTTGTGTTGTCAAAATGGAGAAAGTCCATTTTCTTGTCCTTCGCTGGATATATGGCTGCATCCAGCGTGTCTTTGGAGATATCGACTCCAATGAATTGAGAAAAATGCATAAATTTGTGGTGTTTAGTTCGGCTGACGCCATATTGTATTTGACGCAAATGCTTTTATTAGACCATTATGTCTACGATTCTAAACGGTCATCTCAATATGGGGAAAGAGGAAGGGTGTTTATGCTCTAAACAAATATTACCCCTCCTCTTTCCGGTCAGTCTTTATTATTGTTCCTAACGGGTGCGTACAGCCAGAGCTATTACAGGTGATTGACAAGAAGTCATGCAAAATTCACAGTCCCTCCGAGCTGCCTACACCACTTAGGAACAAAGATAAAAAGAACACCGTAACCCCACATTGGAATCACAGTGCAAATCTAAAAGCAAAGTTCCGTGGGAGACTATCCGAAGAGCCTGCATAGCCTGAACATGAAGAATGGTAGATCTGATACACCTCGAAGCTGAGCACGAAAGGCTTTCATCTTGGAGTTGAG
>ONIQ01000035.1:0-26862 GCA_900317925.1 uncultured Bacteroidales bacterium
TCGAAGTCAATGGCGACGGCATTCCCTTCAAAATATGCCCAAAGTGCAGGATTCGGCGAAATGGCCATCGCGAAGGGCCGGAGCGGGAAAGAGCAAGGGACAGGCCGGGAAAGGGCTGCCCGGTCCGGCACGGAGGAGTAATCCACGGATTCTTGCATGTGAGCCAAAAGACGGCATCTTCACCGGCATTGACCCTCTGGCGGAGAAATACTACCACCTCAGTCCGTATGCATATTGCGCCGGGAATCCGGTGAATGTCGTGTAAATCTTAAAAAAGAACGCTCAGATCAGTAGGTCTTCGACCTTGTGTTTGGGAACATAGTGGACGCCGTCCTTGCGGAAATAGGCAAGGTCGGCGTCTTTTTCGACGGGCAGGAGGAAGATGCGCTCGGCCCCTTTCCCGATGGCAATTCCGACCGGGTCCTGTACGACATCGTGCGGGACTAACAAGGGATTTAGCAAAAATAGTATTATCTTTGTATCCTCAAAAACGGACAGATATGACTTCATCCCTTCTTGCCGTCTCCCCCATCGACGGCCGCTATGCATCCAAGACCGAGGTCCTGAGACCTTATTTCAGCGAGTTTGCCCTTATCCGCTACCGCGTGCGGGTGGAAATCGAATATTTCATCGCCCTGTGCAGCATTCCCCTGCCCCAGCTGAAAGACTTCGACCGCACCCGTTTCGAAGACCTGCGCGCCATTTACCGGAACATGACCCCGGACCAGGCCCAGCGGGTAAAGGACATTGAAAAGGTGACCAACCACGACGTAAAAGCCGTGGAATACTTCATCAAGGAGCAGTTGAAGGAGATGGGCCTGGAGCGGTTCGGCGAGTTCATCCACTTCGGCCTGACCTCGCAGGACATCAACAACACCGCCCAGCCACTGATGTTCAAGGAAGCCATGGAAGAGGTCTATCTGCCGGTGCTGCAGGAAGTTCTGGACATTCTCAAGGCCGATGCAGAAGCCTGGAAGGACATCCCGATGCTGGCCAAGACACACGGCCAGCCGGCTACCCCGACCCGCGTGGGCAAGGAATTCCAAGTCTTCGTGGTGCGGCTCGAAGAACAACTCCGCCAACTCTCCGGCCTGACGTATCCCGCCAAGTTCGGCGGCGCTACGGGCAACATGAACGCCCACAAGGTGGCTTATCCGGATATCGACTGGATTGCTTTCGGCAACGCTTTCGTAGCCTCGCTGGGCCTGCACCGGTCCTTCCCCACCACCCAGATCGAGCACTACGACAACCTGGCTGCCCTGTTCGACTGCCTGCGGCGCATCAACACCATCCTGATTGACCTGTGCCGCGACATCTGGACCTATATTTCCATGGAGTATTTCCGCCAGAAAGTCAACAAGAACGAGGTGGGTTCCTCGGCCATGCCGCACAAGGTGAATCCCATCGATTTCGAGAATGCCGAGGGCAACCTGGGCATGGCAGACGCCGTACTCACCTTCCTGTCCATGAAACTGCCCATTTCCCGCCTACAGCGGGATCTGACGGATTCCACCGTACAGCGCAACATCGGCGTGCCGCTCGCCCACGGCCTGATCGCCCTGGCTTCCCTGAAAAAGGGCCTGGGCAAGCTGATCCTGAACGAGGCCGCCATCCACGCCGACCTGGAGCGCAACTGGGCCGTGGTGGCCGAAGCCATCCAGACCATCTTGCGCCGGGAAGGCTACCCCAACCCGTACGAGACGCTGAAAGCCCTTACGCGCACGGGTGCCGCCATCGATGAAAAGACCATCGAGGACTTCATCGGTACGCTGGAAGTGAGCGAAGCGGTAAAAACGGAACTGCGGGCCATCACGCCCTGGACCTATACGGGATTTTAATCGTCGATATAGACATCGTCGCCGGGCTCGGCGAACAAGAAACGCTGGCGGGCGAAGGTCTCCAGCGAATCTTCGTTATTCTTCAGGGAATTGAGCTGAGCGTCAATCCGGTCGATTTCCTGCTGCAGGTACTCGATCCGCTCCCGCTGGGTGCGGATGGTAACGGTGGAGCGGAACCAGCGCACCAGGTTGTTGCGGTTCACGAAGCCCACCAGGACGATAAAGACAATAGAAGACACGATAAAATACCGCAGGAACGAACGTTGTTCCCGCTTGTCGCCGTCTTTGCTGCTATCCCAAATATCTCTGAATTTTCCCATGAATTGCGATTCTATGCAAAATTAGTTAAATTTGTGTGATTAATGCATATTGAAATCAAAAAATTATAAAATGATGAAACCTACCCTGCTTGTCCTGGCTGCCGGTATGGGCAGCCGTTATGGAGGCCTGAAACAGATGGACGGTCTGGGCCCCAACGGAGAAACCATTATCGATTATTCTATCTACGATGCCGTGGCCGCCGGTTTCGGCAAGGTGGTCTATATTGTCCGCGAGTCGTTCAAGGACCAGATGGAAGCCCACGTGAAGGAGAAATACAAAGGCGTGAAAACCGTGGACGGAACGCCTCTGGAGTTCGTTTTCGTCACCCAGGAACTCACCAAGATTCCCGCCCGTTTCACCTTGAATCCCGAGCGTGTAAAACCCTGGGGCACCGCCCACGCCGTGCTCATGGCCGCCGATGTCATCCGGGAGCCGTTCGCCGTCATCAACGGGGATGATTTCTATGGCAAGGAATCGTTCAAGATTCTGGCCGACTGGTGCCGCGCCCACGCCGGCACGGAGGGGCAGTACTGCATCATCGGCTTCGAACTGGAAAACACGCTTTCCGAGAACGGCAGCGTTTCCCGCGGCATCTGCTCCTATGATGCCAAGGGCAACCTGACCGATATCGCCGAGCACCTGGAGATTGCCAAGGAAGCCGACGGCAAGGTCTATGGCAACAATTCCGTCAACGGCGAAAAGCACGTAGAGCTGGATGCCAAGGCGCTCTGCTCCATGAACATGTGGGGCTTCACCCCGGATTATTTCGCCAAGAGCGCCGCCATTTTCGAGACCTTCCTGGAGGCCAACATCAACGAGCCCAAGAAAGAGTTCTACATTCCTTACGCGGTGGATGTGATCATAAAAGGCGGAAAGGGAGCCTGCGAGGTTCTTTCCACTCCGGCCCACTGGTTCGGTGTCACCTATCAGGAAGACCGTCCCGGCGTGGTGGCCCAATTCGCCCGCCTGGTCAGCGAAGGCGTTTATCCGTCCCCGCTGTATTGATATGGCCCGTCCCCGCAACTATGACCTGTTTTCTACCCATGTCTGGTACATCCCCGGCATGGGTGAATTGCTCATCCTGCTGGCCCTGCTGGTTCTGGGAGGCGTTCTGGGAAGCGGCTTACAGATGCTGATGGGCCTGTTATACAGCCCGGAAACGATGCGACAATACGGGACGCTGGTCAGCTACCCGGCCATGTTTATCCCTTCCTTCATTTATGTGGGGCTGAAAAGCCGCAGTGCCAGTGTCTTCGGAGAGAGCGTTCCGCTGGATTCCGATGCCTGGGGACCCGGAAAGGCCCTGCTGGCCCTGGGCGTTATCCTGGCCACGGTGGCCCTGGGATACATGAGCGATGCCCTCAACGCCCTCCTGCCACCCATGCCCCAATGGCTCAAAGACGCCCTGGAGCTGGTTACGCAAGGCAATTTCTGGCTTAATTTCCTGTGTGTGAGCATCATGGCTCCGCTCTTCGAAGAATGGCTCTGCCGCGGCGTCGTGCTGCGTGGCCTGTTGCATCATCGCCGGAAAGACGGGACGGTCATGCAACCCGCGGTCGCAATTGCCGTATCGGCCGCTTTCTTCGCCCTTATCCACCTGAATCCCTGGCAGGCGCTTCCCGCCTTTATCCTGGGCTGCCTTTTCGGCCTGGTGTATTGGAAAACGGGATCGCTGAAACTCACCATGCTGATGCATTTCACCAACAACACGGTCTCGCTGATGCTGGCCCAGGTCGAATCGATCCAGGACGCCGAAACGTGGATGGACATCCTGCCCGCCGGTGTTTACTGGGCGGGCTTTGCCGTTGCCGGCATCTTCCTATATTATTTTGTAAGACGGGTATTGGCGCGCTGAACAAAGTCTTCGGCAAGCGTCAGGGTATCCAGTTTCCCCACATCGACCATTTCCAGGCCATCCGGTACATAACCGTAGATGGCCTGTTCTTTACAGGCGGCCAGAAAGAAGTCCACGACCGGGAACCGATTCGAGAAGCCCAGCCCTTCCATGACCGGAAAGACCTTCGAGGAAAGTTGATAGATGCCGGCAAAGGCGTATTTCCGGCAAGCTGCCGGGTCGATATCCGCAAACGGCGAACGCACTTCCCCGGTGGCCAGGTTGGTCCAGCCCACCAGCCGCATCTGCCCGTTGAACAGGAAGTATCGCTGCGTTTTCCGGTCGCTCACCACCAGCGTGCCCAAAGATTCGGGCCGATAAGCCGCCCGCAGAGCCGCCAGGTCCAGGTTCGATAAGATATCCACGTTGTGCACCAGGAAGGAGTCCCCATCCAGGAAACGGCGCGCCTGCAGAATGCCGCCGCCCGTCTCCAGCGGGCCGGCCGGATCCAGGATTCCCCGCTCGTCGGAGACATGGACGGCGACCCCGAAATCATGCGACGCCACATAGTCCAGGATCTGGTCCGCGAAATGATAGGCATTTACGGTAATGTCGTCATAACCCGCCGCCACCAGCTTGCGGAGCACGTGGCCCAGCAAGGCTTCCCCGCGGATTTCCACCAGCGCCTTGGGGCGGGAATCGGTCAGCGGACGAAGCCGGGTTCCCAGGCCGGCGGCAACGACAAAGGCTTTCATCTACAGAATCTTTTCAATATCCAGCTCCCGGTGCGTGACCGTTACCTTGATGTCGTATTTCGCACTCAAATGCTCGGCCAGATGCTCGGCGCAATAGACGGAGCGGTGCTGGCCGCCGGTGCAGCCGAAGCAGACCTGCAGGTTCGTGAATTTCCGTTCAATGAAGCGTTTCACGTGCGGATCCACCAGTTCATAGACATGCTGGAGGAACTTGTCGGCCTCGCCATCGTCCTGGATGAATTTGATGACCTCGGCATCCAGACCGGTGAACTGGCGGTAATGCTCGTATTTTCCGGGATTGTTGATGGACCGGCAGTCGAATACGTAGCCGCCGCCGTTGCCGGTAGGATCTACCGGGATTCCTTTCTTGTAAGCGAAACTGGTGATGCTCACCTTCAGCCGTTTGTCCTCGGCCACATCGTTCAGCTGCCGGAGCGTGGTCAGTTTCGTCAGCACCTCGTTCAGGTAGGGATAATCCGAGAACGGCGTCTTGAGGAGCTTGCGCAGGTTGCTCAGCGCATAGGGCACGCTGGCCAGGAAATGCGGCTTTTTCTCGAAGAAGCCGCGGAAACCGTAGGCACCCAGGACCTGGATGGTGCGGAACAGAACGAAGAGACGCAGGCGGGTATGGAATTCTTCTTCATCCACCTGGGTATAGCCCTTCAGGGCACGCAGGTAGGCTTCCACCAGTTCGTTGCGCAGGTCTTCCGGGAAACGGGAACGGGCCTGCCAGACGAACGAAGCCACGTCGTAATACACGGGACCGCGGCGGCCGCCTTGGAAATCAATGAAATAGGGCTCTCCATCCTTCACCATCACGTTGCGGGCCTGGAAGTCCCGGTACATGAAGGTTTCGCCCATGTCGCCCATGAGGTCGTCCCGCAGGCGTTCAAAATCCTCCTGCAGCCGGACCTCATCGAAATCCAGCCCGGTAGCCTTCAGGAAGCAGTATTTGAAGTAGTTCAGGTCAAACATCACCATCCGCTCGTTGAAAGCGGGTTCGGGGAAGCAAACCTTCCAGTCCATACCCTCGCCGCCGCGGAACTGGATTTTCGGAAGCTGCTCGATGGTCTTTACCAGCAGGGCACGCTCGTAGGAGCTGTACACCCCGCTGTCCCGGCCCTGCGCCACCATGTTGTAAAGCATGTCGTCCCCCAGGTCTTCCTGGATATAGCGCATCCCGTCTTCCGACACCGCCAGCACGCGCGGCACCCGGATTCCCTTCTCGATGAAATGCCGGCTGATGCTGACGAAAGCATTGTTTTCGGCCTTGTTGGTGCCAATCACACCCACGATGGAAAGGTTGCCGCCGGTCAAGCGGAAATAGCGGCGGTTACTGCCCGATGAGGTCAGTTCCACACAGTCCTTCGCAGGCCGGCCGGAGTAGGATTCAAACAGGTTCTTGAGTGCTTCCATATGACTTATTTCGATCAACTTTCAAAGATACGAAATTCTTTCGTATATTTGTACGTTTGCAAACAGAAATGAGAATGGAACTGAAGCACGCCTATTGCTCGGACAAGTACCAGTACACCATGGGAAAGTCTTTTTACGAGACCGGACGGACACGACAGACGGCCGTCTTCAACCTCTTTTACCGCAAAGCCCCGGAAAACAACAACTGGGCGGTGGTCAGCGGCACGGAGGAAGTCATCGAGATGGTATCCGGACTGGGTACCGAGCCGGAGCGTTTCTATGAGCAATTCCTGCCGGGCGAAGCCTACCGCGAATTCCGGAAATACCTCTCCGGCATGAAGTTTACGGGGAATCTCTATGCCATGCGCGAAGGCGAAATCGTCTTCCCCAACCAGCCCGTCATTACGGTGGAAGCCCCGCTTATCGAAGCGCAGGTCCTGGAAACCCCCATGCTGTGCATCATGAACCACCAGATGGCCGTGGCCACCAAGGCTTCCCGGGTCTGCCGGGCCACGCAACGGCCGGTAAGCGAGTTCGGTTCCCGCCGCGCCCATGGTCCCTGGGCCGCCACTTACGGCGCCAAAGCCGCCATCATCGCCGGCTGTGCCAGCACCTCCAACATCCTTACGGGGGTCATGAACGGCGTGCCCTCCACCGGCACCATGGCCCATAGCTTCGTCACCTCCTACGGCAGTTCCGTCGAAGGCGAGCACCAGGCCTTCCTGGACTATATCAGCACCCATCGGGGAGAGAACCTCATCCTGCTGATCGACACTTACGATACCCTCAAATGCGGCATCCTCAACGCCATCCGCGCCTTCAAGGAGAGCGGCATCGACAACGACTATCCCGGCGGATACGGCGTGCGCCTGGACAGCGGCGACCTGGCCTACCTGTCCGTCAAGGTACGCGAGATCCTGGACCGGCACGGACTGACCGGCTGCAAGATCTTCGCCACCAATTCCCTGGACGAATACCTCATTTCCGACCTGGAGCGCCAGGGTGCCTGCATCGATTCCTACGGCGTGGGCGACGCCATCGCCACTTCCAAGGAAGCTCCCTGCTTCGGAAATGTGTACAAATTGGTCCAGATTGATGATAAGCCGGTCCTGAAACGGTCCGAAGACCGCATCAAGCTTATCAATCCGGGCTTCCAGGCCACCTACCGCATCCTGCAGGAGGGAATGAACGAGGCCGATGTCACCTGCCTGCGGGGCGATTCCCTCAGCAGGCTCATCGAGTCCGGGCAGACCATCACCCTGCGCGACGAACAGGACCGGTTCAAATGCAAGACCCTCCCCGCCGGCACCTATACCGCCCGCATGCTTCAGCAGGATGCCATCCGCGACGGTGTCCGCGTAGCCCCCGTCCACAGCCTTCCCGAGAAGAAAGCCTTCTTCAACCAGACGCTCCACCAGTTCAGTCCCTCGGAGCGACGGCTCATCAACCCACATTATTATAAAGTGGATATCTCGGACGATTTGTACGACCTGAAAACGGGCATCCTGAACCGTCTGAACCAAGAAATAGCCGATTTCAAGATATGATGAAAGATACCGCGCTCATCGTCGTGGATATGCTCTACGACTTTATTGACGGGTCTATGGCCTGTCTCCATGCAGAAGAAGCCGTCCAGGCCTCCCTGGCCTTTATTGACAAGGTTACGGCCGATACGGAAACCGATCCTACCGGCGTACACGACACCTTCCCCATCCTGTTCGTATGCGACCATCACCCCGCCGACCACTGCTCCTTCGCGGCGCAGGGCGGTCCCTGGCCGCCGCACTGCGTAGCCGGTACCCGGGGCGGCCAGATTCACGAAGCCCTGGCCCCGCATGCCCTGGAGGAGCTCACCTTCTTCAAAGGCGAGGATCCGGCACGGGAGCAGTATTCCGGATATGAAGGCAAAAACATGGCCGGACAGTCGCTGGGCGAAGTTTTGTCCCTGCTGGACATCAAGTCCGTGTACGTTGTCGGCATTGCCACCGAGTATTGCGTCAAAAACACGGCTGAAGACTTGCTGAAGGCCGGATTCAAGGTTACCATCCTGACCGACTGCCTGGGCTATGTAGATCATCAGGGGCATCTGGACACCCTGCCCGTACTGGAATCAGAAGGCATCCGGCTTTTGTGAATCGGAGAATTCTGATTACCTTTGCAAGATGAAGCATTTCTTCCAACGGTTGTGGATTCCGCTCCTCGCGGTCCTGCTTGCCGCCGCTCAGACGGTGGGCATGGATGTTTCCCGTGCCGTTACCTCCCTGGAGCCAGCCGTCAAGGAAGATACCATCATCTACAAGAATAAATTCAAGAAGGGGCTCGTCCTGGAGCAGTTCGCCCTGGAGGCGGAGGATTCCCTGGCCACGACGGACACCCTGCCCCACCTGACGGCCCGCGACACCCTGCACGCGCCCGATTCCCTGAAATACATCGACCCCTTCCGCTACAAATACTATGTAGCCCTGAAAGATTCGCTCACCCACATCCAGGTGCGCGATTCGCTGAAGGCAGCGGGCGATTCCATCGACTGGCCCCGCCTGGATTCCCTGTATTACGCCGACTCCCTGGCCGCCGCCAAGGCCGCCTTTGCCGCACGCTGGGCCCAGATGAGCAAACTGGAACGGAAGAAATACCTCCTGGAGCAGCGCCTGCCCCTGGAACGCAAGAAAGCAGACAGCATCCTGGCCCTGAAAGACAGCCTGAAGGCCATCCGCGACAGCATCATCGAAAACACGCCGCGCGTCCTGCAGACCTTCGCCCTGCCGGATTCCATGCAATACAAACGCATCGTCATGTGGACGCATGAGCGGCACTTCCACAAGATGGACATCCAGGAAATCGACACCACGGCCGACTACCGCTACAACGACTATCCCTTCCTGCGCGAAGATGTGAACGCCACCTGGCTGGGCGTGGCCGGTTCCGCAGTACAGTCCTATAATTTCTTCCGGCGGAAGAACCCCTCCGGGGTCTCCTTCTATCAGCCGTACGAAAGCTGGACCTATTCCCCGGAAACCCTGCCGATGTACAACACCAAGACGCCGTACACCGAGTTGGCCTACTCCGGTACCCTCTTCGCCAACATGCAGACCGAGTCCAACAACCTGCACATCCTCACTACGCAGAACATCTGGCCGGCCTTCAACTTCACGCTGGAATACAATCTCTTCAGCGGAAACGGCATCCTCCAGAAGGAATCCACCACCAACAAGACCTTTACCGCCCACGCCAACTACCTGGGCAAGCGTTACCTGGCCCACGGCGGCTATATCTACAACATGGTTTCCCGCCAGGAGAACGGCGGTATCCGGGACAACATGTGGATCCGCGATACGACGGTGGACGCCCGTGAGATCGATGTCTTCCTGGCCGAAGCCACCACCAACATCAAGCGGCATACCTTCTTCCTGGACCAGCAGTACCGCATTCCCTTCAACTTTATCGAGAAACTGCGCGCCCGCCGGAACGGGTCCGATACCCTCGCGGCCACGCGCGACACCCTCCTGGAAGGGCACGAGAAGGTAACCACCGCCTTCATCGGTCACAGCAGCGAGTATTCCGTCTATCGGAAGACCTACAACGACAAGATTACCGACGAGTTCGGCAAGGAATTCTACCACGGAATCTTCAATTACCATCCCAACACCTCGGCCGATTCGGTCCGGGTGATGAAACTGGAGAACCGGCTTTTCCTCCGGCTGCAACCGTGGGGAGACGAAGATATCATCTCCAAGGTGGACGGCGGTATCGGAAACCGGATCCTCAACTATTACCTCTACCAGCCGAACCTGATCAGGAAACCGGAAAACACGCAGTGGAATTCCACCTATGTCTATGCCGGTGCACAAGGCCAGCTGCGGGACTTTATCCATTGGGACGCCCAGGGTGAGTATACCTTCGCCGGACAGGAGGCCAATGACTTGAATATCAGCGCGAATGCGCAATTCAACCTCTATCCTTTCCGCCGGGCGCGCAAGAGTCCGCTGCAGATCGACCTGCATTTCAGCACGGACCTGGACGAACCCGAATTCTACCACCAGCACTACTATTCCAACCACTACCGCTGGGAGAACGATTTCGACAAGATTTCCACCACGCGCATCGAAGGACGCATCCGCATCCCGCACTGGAAGCTGGAAGCGACCGCCGGATACGCCTTCCTGAAAAACAACATCTTCTACGACACCACCGGCGTTATCCGGCAGAATACTTCGCCGATGAGCGTGTTCTCCGCCTCGGTCCGGAAGCATTTTACCTTGTTCGATCTGCTGCATTTCGACAACCGGGTTCTCTTCCAGGTCTCTTCCAACCAGTATGTCATGCCGATGCCCACGCTTGCCTTCAACCTGCGATACTACATCCAGTTCAATATCCAGAAGGTCCTCCAGCTGCAGATCGGTGCGAACGGTTTCTACAATACGCCCTTCTACAGCCCGGCCTGGAATCCTGCCGTGGGCGCCTTCCAGTCCCAGGAGGAGACCAAGTACACCAACGGTCCCTACATCGACGCTTTCATCAACATGCAGTGGAAGCGGGCCTGTATCTTCGTAAAGGTGGAGAACATCGGACAAGGCTGGCCCATGAACAAATTCGACTACTTCAGCGCACACCATTATATCCGCACGCAGACGGCTGTCAAAGTGGGCATTTACTGGCCCTTCTACCTGCAGCCGCACAAGCACAAGACCCTCAGCGAGCGGGCCAGCGGCAACCTCGGCGGTGGCTCCGGATCCGGTGGCGGTAGCGGCTTGGGCGGAATGCTGGGCGGCATGGGCGGAGGTGTCGGCGGCATGATGGGCGGCATGGGCGGAGGCGACATCCATTAAGCCCCTGCCATGAAAGCCCGATCCCTGTTGCGATACGTCATCGCCACCCTGCTTGTCCTGGTGGTCATTTCCGTTTTCCATCGCAAGCCTTCGGTTTCCGGTACGCCTTTCACCGGCTCGCACGTCCGTGTGTTGATCTGTTCCGGCAAGGATTTCCCCCGCCTTTCCTGCGGCTATGTGTACGACCTGATCCGCCGTTTCTCGGCAGAGGCCCGTTTTTCGGCCGATATCGCTTTTGTCCGTGATTCTTCCTGGGTAGATTCCCTGCGGGCGGGGACGGCGGACCTGTTTGCCATCGACGGCAGCCGGTTACCCGACGATTCCCTGCAACTGGCGGTTTCCGTTCCCCTCCCCGGACACTATGTCCTGGCGGTCCCGGCATCCGATATCGCCCGCATGCAGGAAATCAACCGGTATCTCCACCGCGAACAAACCGCCAAAGGTTATCAGGCCCGCATTCAACGCTACCTGCGGCCCTATTCCCCCTCACGGCCCGATCAGGGGACCTATCTGGGACCCTACGACGAGATTTTCAAGCAGGAAGCACAGAAGATTGGCTGGGACTGGCGCCTGCTGGCGTCCGTCGCCTACAAAGAATCCCGGTTCCATATCGAAGGGCAGTCCCGCAAAGGGGCGGTGGGGCTGATGCAGCTCCTCCCCGGGACCGCAGCCCGTTTCGGTGCCGCGGATCCTATCGACCCGCAGCAAAGCGTGGCCGCGGCGGCGACCTACCTATCTTATATCGAAAAATTGCTGGTTCGCCGGCACGAAGATCTCCGGCTGGAGCATGCCCTGGTCCTGGCTTCCTACAATGCCGGCGAAGGACAGATCCTCCGCTGCCTGCAAACCCTTGATTCCCTTCATGTTTCCACTTCCGTCTGGGAAAACGTCATCCAGACCATCCCCTCCGTAGAAGGGTTTAAAGGGAAAGAAACGGTTGCGTATGTAAAAGAGGTCCTGGACCTGTACGAAGACGTCAAGCGGTTCTTACCGTCTTTGCAGGATCGACCCGGGCAATGAACAGGGTCGGAATGAGCAGGATGAGCATAATGGCCCCATAGGCAACCAGGTCGGCCAGCAGGATCAGGGGCAGGTTCACGTGGACCGGGACCCACGAAACGAAATAATTCACCGGATTCAGTTTAATCAGATGCCAGGTCCCCTGGACCAGGCAGAACAGCAGGGCCAGACCGTTCCCGATGGCCATTCCCGTGAGCACCAGGCGCGAACTCACGCGCAAGAAGACCTTGCCGATGGCGCGGTCGGTCATGCCGAGGGATTTGAGGGTGCCAATGGTGGAAATGCTGCGGAACAACAGGATCAACAGGCCCGAAACCATGTTGAAGCCCGCCACGACGGTCATCAGGATCAGGATGACCCACACGTTGAAATCCAGCAGGTTCAGCCAGTCGAACAGCTGCGGATAACGGGACACGCAGGACTGCGCGATCAGGGTATCCTCCTCATCCGATGTGTACAGAAGGGCGATTTCCCCCACATCCTGCGTCACCCGCTCCAGGGCGGCCGTTCCCGTCCCTTCCACGGTTATTTCCAAAGCGGAACACGCATCCTCGTCCCAGTTCGAGACGCGGCGCAAATCGGTGTCGCGCACATAGATGACCTGGTTGCCGGTGCCGTCCAGAATCCCGTCATACACCTCCCGGATGGTAAATTTGCGCACTTTCACCCGCTGTCCCACAAAATACGCCGTCAGGGCGTCGCCCACGCCCAGATTCAACTCCCGCGAGAGCTGGCGGGGAATGGAGCACTGCAGCGCCACAGTATCTTGGGAAGGGATTCCTTTAAACAGGACGCCGCTGATGCCCGGGCCGTCTTTTACGATGCCGGACCGCCAGATGACCGGGGTGATTGCGCGCACCGCCGGCAACGAGTCAATCTTCTCCCAATAGGAGGGATGTGCCGAAACCGGTTCGTCCTCGTTGAGAACATTCATGTCCACGGGCATCAGCTGGATATCTCCGCAGATGCTGCGGATGCCCTGGTGGATTTCGCGGCGGAAACCCGCCGAAATGGATACGGCCAGAATCATCACAAGGAAAGAGATAGCGATGGAAACCACCGCTATCTTTCCTTTAAAATGCAGCTTGCGCGCGATGAAACGGCTCGCCTCCATCGTTTACCAGATGTGAACCCGTTCCTCTTCCGGACGGAACATCGCATCGCCCTCCTTGATGTCGAAGGCATCGAAGAAGGTCTGGAAGTTCTTCAGCGACACGTTCACGCGGTTGATGGACAATGAATGCGGGTCGATGTTCGTCAGGCGGCGCATCTCCTCTTCGGTGATGTTGCCCGCCCACACGCTCGCATAGGCGATGTAGAATCGCTGGTCGGGCGTAAAGCCGTCAATCAGGCGCTCCGGCTTGCCGGCGATGGCGTTGCGCATGGCCGTGTAGGCGATGGAAAGGCCGCCATGGTCGCCGATGTTCTCACCCAGGGTGTAGGTGCCGTTGCAGTTCAGGCCGGGCAGGATTTCCACCGCATCGAACTGCTTCACCAGGATGGCGCCCTTGGCCTCGAACTTAGCGGCATCTTCATCCGTCCACCAGTTCACCATGTTGCCGTCCTTGTCGAAGTGGCGGCCCTGGTCATCGAAGCCGTGGGACATTTCGTGGCCGATGACCACGCCGATGGCACCGTAGTTCACGGGATCATCCGCATCGGGATTGAAGAACGGCGGCTGCAGGATCGCGGCCGGGAAGCAAATCTCGTTGGTGGTGGGGTTGTAGTAGGCGTTCACCGTCTGCGGCGTCATGCCCCATTCGGTCTTGTCGGTGGGTTTGCCGAGGCGGGACAGGTTGTCGTTCACATACCAGGCCGAGGCATTGGCCAGGTTCTCGTAGTAGCTCTTGGACGGATCGATCTCCAGGGTGGAATAATCTTTCCATTTATCGGGATAACCGATTTTGACCGTAAAGGCGGCCAGTTTCTCCTGGGCACGGACCTTGGTGGAATCGCTCATCCAATCCAGCGAGTCGATGTGCTCGCTCCAGGCAGCCCGCAGGTTCTCCACCAGCGCCATCATCTTGTTCTTGGACGATTCCGGGAAATAGCGGGCCACATACATCTGGCCAACCGCTTCGCCGAGCAAGTTGTTCGGCACCTGCATCGCCCGTTTCCAGCGTGCTTTCTTCTCCTGGATACCCGACAGCTGACGGCTGTAGAAATCGAACGAGGCGTCATAGAAGTCGTCACTCAGGGCGTTGCAGGCTCCGCTCACCACATGGGCGGTCAAATAATCTTTCAGGACGGCCACGTCGGTTTTGCCGAAAAACTCAGCAAAACCCTGGAAGAAGGAAGGCTCGCTCACAATCACCTTTTCCATTTCCGGCAGGCCGATGGTCTGGAACAGGCCGGCGAAATCAAAGCCCGGATAAGCGGCATAGAGCTGTTCCGGCGTCAGGGGATTGTACTGCGCCTGTACGTCGCGTTCCTGCTCCCGGGTCCAGGAAATCTGGGCCAGGAAGTCTTCCACGGCCAGGGTATTGGCGGCGACAGCCGTGCTGTCGGCCACACCGGCCAGGCTCAGGATCCGCTCCAGGTAGGATGGCAGCGTTTTCTTCTTTCAGGTAATAGTCCCGGTCCCCGATGCCCAGTCCGCCCTGGGCCAGATACAGGACCTGGGAATCGCTGTCCATCAGGTCGGCCATGACATAACCGCCGAAGAACATATCCTCGCCCATCTTGAAAAGCTCGCCCATCTTCTTCACCAGGGCGGCCTTGTCGTTGAGCGCGGCAATCTCGGCCAGCAAGGGCTGGATCGGAGCGGCGCCGGCCTCGTTGCGGACGGTGGAATCCAGGGCCATCTTATAGAGGTCCACAATCTTCTGTTCCACGGTTCCCGGGACGGTTTTCATCTGGGACATGCTCTGGAACAGGTCATTCAACCGGACCCGGTTGTTTTCGGCCAGCACGTCGAAGGCGCCGAAACGGGCATATTCCGGTTTCAGCGGGTTTTTCTGCTGCCAGCCACCATTTACATAATGATAAAAATCCTCTTTCGGGGAAACACTCAGATCAAAGTTGCCCGTATCGATAGCCGGGACTTTCGAAGTGCCGCAAGCCGCCAGGGCCAGGGCCGAACTCACAATCATCAGAACTTTTTTCATAAAAAATTAAACAAACTAACTCGCGAATTTAGCATTTTTTCTCATCCGCCACAATTCCCACGAATTGAAAAGATTGTGCCAGATGGCATACAGGCCCCCAGCCACCGAGGTGACGGGAGTCATGTAGGAATACCCCAGCCAGATCAGGAAGCCGGTGTTCTTCTGTCCCAGGGACTGGCCGGCGGTCACCTTGTCGCCGTGGCTGTAGATCCGCCCGACCAGGCGGCCCGTCCCGAACTGGAAGATGCAGCAGACAATAGAAACGGCCACGATCAGCAGGGTATCCATCCATCCGGGAGCGTACAGAACCAGCGCGCGCGTAGCCAGCACCATGGAGAGCGTGAGCGTGACGCCCCAGATGTAAAAGGACCAGTGAGCCCGCGGAAGCAGCCACGCCTGCAGACGCGGGAGGGTGTATCGAACCAGCCAGGCCGCCAGGCACGGAAGGATGAGAATGGGAAAGATCCTGCCGCCGATGCGCAGGACGCTTCCCATGAAGGTCAGGCCGGCAGAAGGATACAGCAGCGGAATCACGGCGGGAATCAGCAACGCTGCCACCGTATTGATCAGGACCGTATAGGTCATCACACCCGCCAGGCTCCCTCCCAACCGGTCGGTCAGCACCCCTGCGGCCGCGGCGGTAGGACAGATAAAGCATAGCATCGCACACTCCAGGGCGATTTTGGCCGCTTCCGACCGCACGTGCATGGCCGGCCACGCCAGACCGAGGAACAGCAGCGCCTGGATGAGCAGGAGCCAGATGTGCCAGCGATGAAACTTCATATCCGAAGGGGCCATCTTGACGAATTGCAGGAAGAGCATGATGCCGATCAAGGTCGGTTGGCACTTTACGGCAAACAGGTGACAGGCCGGTCCGATTCCGTGCAAGGCCGGCAGGAAATGGAAAAGCAGGTACGACGAAGCGCCCGTCACGATGGCGATGGGCAACATCCAATTCTTCAGAAAACGAATCGCCGCCTCCATCCGCTATCGTTGGCGTTCCAGAAAACGGCGGAACAGTTTATCCACCATCGGATCTGTCAGTTTCATGCACAGGCCCGTGCAGATCGCCAGGATAAGGGTGCCTTCCCGGATGACCACCGAACTGCCGTTTCCGGTAAGGTAGCCAAAGGCAAACCAGGCAAAGGCCGCCGAGAGGATGACACAGAAGATATCGAACAGGACTTTTACCGTACTGAAACGGGTCTGGGTCACATCCGACAGCACAACTGTCGTCATCTCACCGGCCAGCATCCAGGCATTGCCGATGACCTCCAGCCGGACGCCGATGGCGGTGACGAGAATGGTCAGGATGCAGAGGAACATCTGCGTTTCATACGAATCCACCTGCAACCAGTCGAAGGCCCAGATGGCGGCATCGCACAGATAGCCGAATACGAAGGCGGCGGGGATCTGCATCAGGTAGGAGACCTTGAACCGGCGGCGCAAAATGGCCGCCTGGATGAGGATAAGCACGATGTGCATCATCCACGTCAGGGTCCCGACGGAGAGGAAACTCCATTGGAGATTCATGACGGCGGGCGGGCAGGAAATGGGAGCCGTACCCAGATTGGATTTCAGGGAGAGGGCCACGCCGACAGCCACGAAAATCAGTCCGAGGCTGGCAACGGCATAGCGCTGCAGGAGATCTTTGGTTTTGGGTTTCATCGGTTCGACAATTTCAGGATTTGCCGGCAAGCGACTTCAGCCGGACTTCGTAGCTGGCGCGTTCGGTTTCATCGCTTGTGGCCTTGATCAGTTGGGGGAGATATTTCTTTTCCAGCTTGATGTTCTTTTCAGACCGGGCAAGCAGGATGATATTTTTCAGGACCGTATAGTCTCCCGGCTTCATTTTCAGGACCTTGGTATATTGCTTCATGGCCGCATTCGGGTCTTTGTGCGCCACCAGTTCCCACGTTCCCAGGTTGGTCAGGAAGAGGGTGTTTTTGGGCTCATACTGCAGCATCTTTTCGGAGAGTTCCCGGAAGGCGTCGTAACCGCCGGGGCAGCCCAGTTTGAAAAAGGCAAAGCAGTATTCCTGCATGAGGGCGTCAAAGGCGTTCGCATCCATTTCAATACCCGGATACTTCCAGGTGGGATGATTGTGGAAGTGATAGTCAATCAAGCCTTTCAGGTAGGAAAGGGCCATGTCGGGACTTTCCTTCTCGTAGGAAATGAGGGCGTTGGCCTTCAGCAGGCGGTAGTCCAGCTGGTCGGGGGCGAGGGCGATGACCTTATCCAGGGCTTTGGAGGCTTTCCCGTACATTTCATCGTCGAAGTAGCGTACCTCGAAGAAATTGGTCTTGTTGCCCAGCGAATCCTTCAAGGGCAGGATCGGAGCAGCGCCCAGGTATTTGTCCCGGTCCATTTTTTCCACCTTGGTGGTCTGGCTTTTTGAGAACCAGTACGAGAACTGGGCCAGCAGCATGTTCGGGTCGTCCGGATAGGCTCTCTCCCACCGGGTGAGCAGGGTTTCGATACCTACGCCGGTAGGTCCCAATTTGCTCACCAGCAAATCGTACCGTTTCTGAAAATCTTCTTGTGACGGCCCTTCCTGAGCCTTGAGCGGCAGCACGGCCAGCAGGCTGGCTGCCAGTATAATCCCTATTTTTTTCATATATCCATTCTGATTCTCCTTCCCACGGGGAGGAGGTTGTTGCATCGGGTTCCGATATTCTTTACAAATCCCAAGCCGAGTCCGCCATAGGTGATCCGGAGCAGGCCGCGGGGGGCATCGGGCAGGGCGAAGGAGTCCCGGTGAAGGAATTTGAGGGCCGTTGCACGGTCCACCTCGGCATCGGGGTACCGGCCGTCCCAGTCCAGCGACAGGGCTTCTTCTTTGGCACAGGGCCAGGCCGCCCGCAGGGCGCCGGTATCGGGTACGCCGGCAGTGGCTTCTCCGTCTTTTTTCAAGACCGCGCAGTACTGGCCTTCGCCCGGAACAAAGCCCGGGACCAGCAGGTGGCCGTGTTCGGTGGGCAGGACCTCGAAGCCTTCCGGCCAGGTCTCCCCCGCCAGCGGATGCAGGACGGTGGCGCCCAGGTTCCGGGCGATCCACGCCACATTGCCGTCGTTCTCGCGCGTATTAAAGGTGCAGGTCGAGAAGACCAGCAGGCCGCCTTCCCGCAGGGCCGGCCAGACATCGGCCACGATCCGGCGGGCGCGTTTTTCGCACAGATCCACCGTTTCTTCGGACCATTCGCGGACGGCGACGGGGTCTTTGCGGAACATGCCTTCTCCCGAGCAGGGCACATCGGCTACGATTACGTCGAAGACGCCTTCCTGCCGGCCGATGACCGCGGGGTCCACACCGGTTACGGCGACGCGGGGATCGCCCCAGACGGCCACATTTTCCTGCAGCACGCCCAGACGGGACCGCATTACTTCGTTGGCGACCAGCAGGAAACGGTCTCCGCAGCGTTCCCGTAGCGATGCGGCCAGGTCTGTGGTCTTGCCGCCGGGTGCCGCACACAGGTCCAGAACGTTCAACCGGCCGGCCGGTTGGGCGCTGTCGGCTTCGGCTGCAAGGGCCTTTCGGAAGACGTGGCCGACGAATTGGGCGGAGCTGTCCTGGACGTAGTAGGCGCCGGCGTGGTATAACGGGTCCAGTGTAAAGACCGGGCGCTCCTTCAGGATCCTGCCCCACTTGCTCCACGGTATCCTGGTATCCGAAGGGGTTGGTCCCTCGTCACAGGAAACTTTGGGAAAATGCTCCTCGGGACCAGTCCCTTCGGATACCGCCCCGGCAGGCACGCCCCCCTCGTCACAGGTAACTTGGGGAAAATGCTCCTCGGGGGGTGTGCCTGCCGGGGCAGATTTAAAGGGGTTGAGGCGGATGGCGGTGGTGGGGGCGGTGAAGAAGGCGGGATACGCCTTCGCAGCCCGCTCCGGGCCGATCGCCCGGTCGAGCAACGCCCGGAAAACACCATCGTCCAACCGCTCCATTACAATCCGAATTGCGATTTATACTTTTCCAGATCTTCCGGCGAGATGCCCTCGGGCACCTTGCCTTCAGAGACGGCCTGCAAACCTTCCACCACCTTGTCCAACGCTTCCTGCAACTTATTGCCCACCAGCATCTTCATCATGAAATTCAGTTCGGCGGAAAGTTCGATATGGAAGTCGGTTTTGGCGGGATCCGCCTCGGGTGTCGCACTGAAAAAGAGCGACAGCGAGAACGGGAACGGTGCGCCGTTGTCCTTAAAATCGATCCGCGAATAGGGTTGGCGGGCGGCAACGGTGACGCCGAGATCGAACCCCTGGACATTCGCGTAGATATTGTCAAAATCGGCCCGGATGCCTTCGCGCTTGTCGGCAGGGAGGAACTGCACGAAATTGCGCATATCCGAGAACATCATGTAGAGTTCTGCCGGTGCGCGGCCGATCAGGGCATGTTTGCTGATGATTTCCGTTTTCATACGCATGGGTTTTGGCCCCATTCCGCCGGAGAGCGCCTCCAGGCACGGAGGATATCGGCCTGGGCCTCGTCCACCAGACCGCGGGTACGGGCTTCGGCAATGAGGGCGTGGTAGTTCGACAACGTATCAAGGGCGACCTTGCTCTCGGCGAAACGCTCGGCAGCCAGGTCGAACCCATAGGTGAAGATGGCGGTCATACCCAGGACGGTGGCGCCGGCTTTGCGCAGGGCGTCCACGGCGGCCAGGGAACTCATTCCGGTGGAGATGAGGTCTTCTACCACCACGACTTTTGCCCCGGCAGGCAGGACCCCTTCGATCTGGGAGCCCGTTCCGTGGTCCTTGGGTTTGGGACGGACGTAGGCAAAGGGTTTGCCAAGGCGGTCGGCGGCCAAAACGCCCACGGCAATGGCGCCCGTGGCCACACCGGCAACGACCTCTGCATCGGGATACTTCCGGGCGATGAGGGCGGCGAAGGCCTCTCCCACGGCAGACCGCAGGGACGGCGAGGAAAGGATCCGGCGATTGTCACAATAGATGGGCGAATGCCATCCGGAAGCCCATACGAAGGGCTTTTCCGGGCGCAGGAGTACCGCGCCGATGTCCAGCAGGGACCCGGCCAGCGTTTCAGGAGTCAACATATCCGACATTTTCACTATCTTTGTATCGAAAAGGCAAAGATAAGTATTTTCGCCCGCATTATGCATAAGATCTACTTTGAAAAAAGATGTATTATAATATGCCCGCCCGATGAGCCGGCCCTTTCCGACCCGAATTCGGTGGAATTCCACCTGGGCGAGGACTTCGGCCTGCACGGCCTGGCCACCCTGTTCGAGGGATCGGACACCCTGCAACGCATCTACATCCCCACCTCTGATACGGATCGGACCTATCGCCGCCTTTGCGCGGAATTCCGGGAGGTGAATGCGGCCGGCGGTCTGGTTTCGAACCGGCGGGGAGATTACCTGCTGATCAGCCGGTATGGCCTCTGGGACCTGCCGAAAGGGCATCAGGAACCGGGAGAGGACATCCGCACTACCGCGATTCGGGAGGTGCAGGAAGAGACGGGCGTGGATCAGCTGGAATTGCGGGACCTGATTTGCATAACCGACCATTGCTATCGCCGGGACGGCATCTGGCACCTGAAACATACCTGGTGGTACGACATGCTGTACACCGATCCGGTGAACCTGACCCCGCAGCGGGACGAGGATATTTCAAAGGCCGCATGGGTGGCCAAATCGTCCCTGCCGCCCTTCCTCAAAAACACCTATCCTTCCATCCAGGAAGTGTTCCGCGAGGCAAAAGTATAATTTTCTCTCCAATGTGAAACTTTCCCACCCTTTCTGCCGTATAATTAAAGTATCGCAGAAAGAAAAGATATGAAACTATCTCAATTCCAGTTCATCCTGCCCAAAGACCGGGTAGCCAAGGAGCCCACCCGCTGGCGTGACGAAGCGCGCATGCTCGTCCTCAACAGAAAGACCGGAGAAATCGAACACAAGATTTTCAAGGATATCATCGATTATTTCGGGAAGGGTGACACCTTCGTGCTGAACGATACCAAGGTCTTCCCCGCGCGCCTCTATGGCAAGAAAGAAAAGACGGGGGCCGATATCATGGTCTTCCTGCTGCGGGAGCTGAACCGCGAGCAGCGGCTGTGGGACGTGATTGTGGATCCGGCCCGCAAGATCCGCATCGGCAACAAACTGTATTTCGGCGAGAACGGTTCGCTGGTGGCCGAGGTGATTGACAATACCACCTCGCGCGGCCGTACCCTGCGTTTCCTGTTCGACGGACCCTACGAGGAATTCAAGGAGACCCTGTTCCAGATGGGCGAGACGCCGGTCCCCCACTGGGTGAAGGATTCGGTTACGCCCGAGGATGCCATCAATTATCAGACCATTTTTGCTGCCCACGAGGGCGCCGTCCAGGCTCCTGCCGCCGGTCTGCATTTCAGCCGCGAGCTCTTTAACCGCATGATTCTGAAGGACATTGACAAAACCTTCATCACCGTTCACATGGGTACGGGCCACTTCAAAAAAGTGGATGTAGAAGACCTCTCGAAGCACCGCATGGACTCCGAGCAGATGATCATCACGCCCGAGAGTGCCGATATCATCAACAAGGCCAAGAAAGCCGGCCACAAGATTTGCGCCGTGGGCGTTACGGTGATGCGAGCCCTGGAGACGTATGTTACCACCAACAAAGAGGTTAAGCCGTACGACGGATGGACCAGCAAATTCATCTTCCCGCCGTACGAGTACGCCATCCCGGATGCCATTGTGTCGAATTTCCACACGCCGGAATCGACCATGCTGATGGCGGTCGCAGCCTTTGGCGGCTTCAAAAATGTGATGCACGCTTACGAGGTTGCCCTGGAGGAAGGCTATCGTTTCGGCCCGTACGGAGACGCGATGCTCATCATCTAGCTTTAAGATTCTTCCATTTCTTTAAGAAACATTTATTTTTTCTGTAAGAAATCGATATTTCCGCCCCTTCCGGCTTCCGGGAGGGGTTTTTTGTTGGGGAATCTGTCTATCTTGCGGCCATGGAAAACGCGTATGAAGAACATGTGTGCCTGTGTGCACTTCAGAATCTTTTCGGTTTTGAGCCCAAGATTCCCCTCGCCCTGATTGACCGTCTGGGCAGTGCGGCGGCCGTTTTCTCCCTGGACCATGATTCGCTCCGGGAAATTTTCGGCCCCTACGGCAAGCAGGACCTGATTACGAAACAGGCCCTGGACGATGCCGACCGCATCCTTTCCACCCTGTCGCCGGACTGCCGCTTCATCGGATTCGGCGAGAGCGGCTACCCTGCCCTCCTGGCGGATTGTCCCGATCCGCCTGCCGGTTTATATTATCGGAGCACCTCACCGCCGGAAATGGTTTTCCGGGACCTGGAGGCCATTGCCGTGGTGGGGACGCGGAATTGTTCTTCCTATGGCTATGATATGTGCGACAAGGTGGTGCGCACCCTGGCCGGATCTTCCCGCAGTCCGCTCATTGTAAGCGGATTAGCCCTTGGGATTGATGGCATCGCGCACCGGGCGGCCCTGGAGGCGGGCGGCACCACGGTGGGGGTCATGGCCACGGGGATTGAGTCGGTTTACCCTTCCCGCCACGAGGAACTGGCGCAAAGGATTGTGCAGACGCCCGGATGCGCCCTGGTGACGGATTACCCGCCGGGAACACAGCCCCTGGCCATCCATTTCCTGCGACGGAACCGGATCATCGCGGGCCTGTCCCGGGCCACCATCCTGGCCGAATCCAGGATCCGGGGCGGGGGCATGATGACGGCCCGGCTGGCGGCATCGTATGACCGGGAAGTGTTTGCCATTCCCGGCAACATTGACTGCGCACAGTCCCAGGGCTGCAACCTGCTCATTCGCGAGAAACTGGCCGAGCCCATTACGGATATCGGGGAGTTTGTCCTTTCGCTGGGCTATGCACCGCCCAGGCTCCAGACGGCCCGGGACGTGGAGGAGGCCGTTCGGGAAGCCTTTAGGAAGGAACTGCCACAGGAGCAGGTGGAAGAACTGGCCCGGGCAGCCGCCCTGGTCAAACGCCGCCGCGACATCACGGCAGAAGAGCTGGCGCGGGCGGCCGGGACGGACTACGCCCGGGCCGCCGCCCTCCTGGGCCGGCTGGAAGCCGCAGGCTTCGCCCGCGCCGACCTGCTGGGGCGCTACCGCATCGTCCGGCAATAATCCGGTCAAAGGGACCCTACCATCTCCCCTGCCCCTTTTGGGTCCTGGACCTGGGCTGAGACTTGGGCTTGGGCTGAGACTTGGGCTTGGATATAAACCTAGGCTTGGACCTGGTCCAACTTTGCTGCCTGGACCAGGTCCAACTTTGCTGCCTGGACCTGGTCCAGTGATTATGACTTCCAGACGGGTAGAATAAAGAAGTGCTGGACCTGGTCCAGGGGTTATAATTGGACCTGGTCCAAAACACTATGTCCAAAACACTATACTTTAATAACTTAAAGAGTAAACAGAGTCATTATGAAACGAATTGTTTCCAGAGAACTACCTTCCGGAGAAATCAGAGCAGTCCGGCCTTTTCACATTACCATGAAAGGATTGAAACAGACCATCTTATGCCGTGATAATGAAGATTACGGAGTAATGGTCAAATACATTGCTGTCTGTGCCCACAGGAAGAATGTAATCGTCATCATCTATGCTGTTGTATCTAATCACTGCCATGTTGCCATCCTTGCCGCAGATTATCAGGATGCTATCAGATTTGCTGATGAAATCAAGCGGAACTACGCCCAATGGTTTCAAACAAAGTATTTCGAAAAACAAATTCTCAAGAATACGGACGTACAAGCCATCTCGTTAGATTCGGAATGGTATGTCAGGAACGCTCTGGCTTATATCCCAAGAAATGCACTGGACAACGGTGAGTCAGTGGGTACATATAAATGGAGCGGTTATAGGGCCATGTTTACCCACTCGTCAAAGAAGACGGAAGGATTACCGGTCTGCACATTCACAAGACGGGAACAAGACAGGGTCATGCATACCCGGGAACCACTAAAAAAGACACATTGGCTTGTTGACTCGGAAGGAGATTTAATTCCATCTACTTTCTGCGATGCAGCCTATCTTGAACAGGTTTTTAATCACGATCAGGCTTTCTGGCTCAAGACCATCGGTTCGCTCAATCCTGCCGAGATGGAAGAGAAGCTTGTACATGCACCACGAACGTTATTGCCAGATAGCGAGTTTTACAAAGTGGTGACTGACATTGTGCAACGATGGTATGGACCGGAATCCGGGCATAATCAGCCAGTATCTGGTCCGGCAAAACTGGCACGCGAGAAAAAAATACGGCTCCTGCCCTATCTTTGGCGTACCCGAAAAACGACCTTCCGCCAACTTGCCCGTGTCCTGAATCTGGATCTCGAATCAGTCAAGACAGCCTTACATCAAGACACCAAACTGCGTCAAGCATCAGGCCCTGGACCTGGTCCAACTACAGCCCCCGGACCTGGTCCAACTACACCCCCTGGACCTGGTCCAACTACAGCCCCCGGACCTGGTCCAGCATAATAGCGCTACACGTACCCAGGAGGCATTATCTTTGGACCTGGTCCAGCCCATAGAATTGGACCTGGTCCACAGTAGCGGAATTTTGCGTATATTTGTCCCGATGTTCGTGGACACGCATACGCATTTCTATGACGAATGGCTACGGCCCGATGCCGAGGCAGCGGTCCAGCGTGCGCTGGACGCTGGCGTGGGGATGATGATCCAGGCCGATGTAGATTCGCTTGAGCGACCGGCGATGTGGGAGATTGGGGACCGCCATCCGGGGGTGCTTTTCCAGATGCTGGGGCTTTATCCCGGGTCCGTCACCGCTGACAATTGGCGGACGGAGCTGGACCTGGTCCACCGCATTGCCCATTCGGCAGACCATAGCACCCACGCTGCCCATTCGGCAGACCATGGTGTCCCCGCCGCTACGCGCCAATTTGTGGCCATTGGAGAGATCGGGCTGGATTACCATGAGGGAGAGCAGTTTAAGAAGGAACAGAAGGAGGTCCTGCGGAGTCAGCTGGAGCTGGCCGCACGACTCAATCTGCCGGTGAATATCCATCTCCGGGATGCCTGGGAGGACTTTTTCAGCATTCTCAAAGACTGTTCCCACCTGCACCTCCGCGGCAACCTGCACTGCTTCACAGCCAGTTATGAGATTTACGAGCGGGCCAACCGGTACGGTGATTTCTCGGTGGGAATTGGCGGCGTAGTAACATTTAAGAATGCTTCGCTGCCGAAGACGCTGGAACGCATCCCCGTGGAAAAGATCCTGTTGGAGACCGATGCGCCCTACCTGGCACCCGTCCCCTTCCGCGGCCGCCGCAACGAGAGTGCGTTCCTGCCCTATGTCGCCGCCCGGGTGGCGGAAGCAAAAGGGCTCAGCATCAAGGACATAGAAACTATCACCACCCGGAATGCCCTCCGACTTTTCCCAATCGGGCCAGAAGCGGGAAGCAGATAAAAGAGGCCAGCGGGAAGCAGCCAAAAGAGACAAGAATATGAATACAGTAAAGGATAAAGGCCGCTCATCAATTTTGATGATTTATACCGGCGGCACCATCGGCATGAAACAAGATCCTGCCGACCAGACGCTCAAACCCTTCGATTTCAGCCAAATCCTCGAAGAGGTGCCGGAGCTGGGCAAGTTTGCCTTCCGCATCGATTCCTACACCTTCAACCCGCTGATCGATTCTTCCGATGTGGAGCCTTCGCTCTGGCAGGAGCTGGCGGCCCTCATCCGGGACCGCTACGACGATTACGACGGCTTTGTTATCCTGCACGGCACCGACACCATGTCTTTTTCCGCATCGGCCCTGAGTTTCATGCTGGACAACCTGTCCAAACCGGTCATTTTCACGGGCAGCCAGTTGCCCATCGGGGTACCGCGGACCGACGGGAAGGAGAATCTCGTCTCGGCGGTGGAAATCGCCTCTGCGAAGGACGAAAACGGGCAGGCGATGGTCCCGGAAGTGTGCGTTTTCTTCGATTCCCACCTCCTCCGCGGCAACCGTTCCACAAAGGTTAACTCCGAGTATTTCAATGCGTTCCGATCGCCCAACTGGCCGCCGCTGGCCGAAGCGGGCGTGACGATCCGATACAATCGCGACATCATCCGCAAACCCACCGTCAGTCCGCTGAAGGTCCAGCTCGATCTGGACACGCGGGTGTCCATCGTCAAAATCCATCCGGGGATGACCCCCGAGGTGATGCGCTACCTGCTCTGCGGTACCGAAACGCGGGCGGTCATCCTGGAAACCTACGGCGCCGGGAACGCGCCATCGGCGGAATGGTTCCTGGATATTGTCCGCGATGCCTGCGCCATGGGCAAACTCATCGTCAACGTTACGCAATGTCTCTGGGGCAGCGTGAACATGGATTTGTACGCCACCGGAAAGGCCCTGAAAAGCGCCGGAGCGGTATCGGCCTTCGATGCCACCACCGAAAGCGCCCTCGCCAAGCTCTTTTTCCTGCTGGGCAAGGAACTCCCGACAGATCTTGTCAAGAAGGCATTTGAGGAGAATCTTCGGGGAGAAATATCAATATAATCATTGCCAATTGAAAAAAAATTACTAAATTGCACCGGTTTTCCTATTAATATTGACCGGGAAACCGAGGATAGAAAAAAGTAACTATTTAATACATTATTAATTAAAACACACAAAAACGAGTATGAAAAAGTTTTTCATGTTTTTGGCAGCCGTAGCCGTCATGGCTATTTCTGCAAACATTGCAGCTGCCCAGGATCAGAGCGCCGATGAGACCGCCGCTACCGAACAGGTC
>ONIQ01000035.1:26919-50561 GCA_900317925.1 uncultured Bacteroidales bacterium
GGAGATGTCCGCAGCCGACCTGTTAAAGGGTTCTGGCGAGGAAGTTCCTCTCCACCAGGCCATCAAGACCAAGTTCATCGAGGGTGGTGCCGGCTTCATGAGCCTCATCATCATCTGCTTGATTATCGGTCTCGCTCTCGCTATCGAGCGCATCCTCTATCTGTCCTTCTCCAAGACCAACACCAAGAAGCTCCTCGAAAACGTCGAGGCTGCTCTGGCCGAAGGTGGCGTTGAAAAAGCCAAGGATGTCTGCCGCGAGACGCGCGGTCCTGTTGCCAGCATCTTCTATCAGGGTCTGCTCCACTACGATCAGGGCATCGACACCGTTGAGAAGACCATCGTTTCCTACGGCGGCGTTCAGTCCAGCCTCATGGAGAACGGCCTCAGCTGGATCGGTCTGTTCATCGCTCTGGCTCCGTCCCTCGGATTCCTCGGTACGGTTATCGGTATGGTCCAGGCTTTCGATGCTATCCAGGCTGCGGGTGATATCTCCCCGAACATCGTTGCCGGTGGTATGAAGGTGGCCCTTATCACGACCGTCGCGGGCCTTATCGTCGCTATGATTCTCCAGGTGTTCTACAACTACATCCTCTCCAGGATTGACTCGCTCGCCATCGATATGGAAGACTCTTCCATCTCGTTCATTGACGTGCTCACCAAGTATCAGAACAAGAAATAAGGAATCATTAGAACGATAGCAACAATGTACGCGAAAATTGCAAAATATTGCTCGTGGGCGCTTGCGATCATCGGCGTAATCATCCTCATCTGGGGATCGATGACGGGATTTGAAAGCAATGGCGGCACCCCGGTCGATGTGCTCCTCCGCTGGGGCTACATCCTCCTCGGTCTGGCTGTTGCAGCCGTCCTGTTCGCCGCAATCGTCATTGGCGGCATGAACAACCCGAAAGGCCTTGTGAAGGCCGGTATCGCACTGGTGGCTATCGCCGTAGTCTGCCTCGTGGTTTACCTGATTTCCGCAGGCAATCCCCTCGTGGGCTATATCGGCGAACAGCCTGATCAGCAAACCCTCAAACTGACTGACACCCTGCTGAACCTCACCTATCTCCTTGCTGGTGGCGCCATCGTCTCCATCGTCGTGGGTGAAGTTATTTCGGCAGTCCGTAACAAATAAGCGCTATGGCCAAAAGAAAAACACCGGGTTTAAATACTCAATCGACCGCTGACATTGCGTTCCTGCTCCTTTGCTACTTCCTCATGACGTCAACAATGGATCAGCAGAACGGTTTGCAGCGCCGTCTTCCCCCTATGCCCGACAAGGACCAGAAGGTGGACGACCAGAAAGTTAATCGCCGAAATATCATCATCGTGAAGATTAACTCTGCTGACAGATTGTTTGCCGGTAATGAAATGTTGGACATCAGCCAGCTCAAAGACAAAATCAAGGAATTCCTTACCAACCCTGCAGACGACCCGAATCTCCCTGAGAAGGAGATGAAAAACATCGAGGGCCTCGGCGAATACCCTGTATCCAAGGGTGTTATCTCGCTCCAGAACGACCGCGGTACCAGCTACCAGGCTTATATCGCCGTCCAGAACGAGCTCGTAAAGGCCGTCAACGAACTTCGTGATGAGTTTGCACGGGCCAAGTATGGAAAACCGTTCGCAGCCCTTTCGGAGGAGCAGCAGGACATTGCCAAGAAGGCTGTTCCGCAGAACATCTCCGAAGCTGAACCCAAGGATGTTTCCAAGAAATAAAGGAGGACAAGATTATGGCAAAATTCGGTAGAAGCGGCAAAAAAGATATGCCGGAAATCGGAACCAGTTCCGATATCGTCTTCATGTTCCTGTTCTTCTTCATGGTAACCACCCAGCTCCGCAAGAGCGAGAACATGGTTATGGTGAAACTTCCTGAGGCAACGGAAGTCGTCAAGCTCGACCGCAAGGATCTGGCTTCTTACATCAACATCGGTTCCCCGACCCGTTCCTATCAGGCACAGTACGGTACCGATGCCCGTATCCAGCTGAACGATTCCTTCAAGACCGTCGATGATATCCGCGACTTTATCGCCGCAGAACGTGAGTCCAAGAGCGAAGCAGACCGTCAGTTCATGACCGTCAGCCTGAAAGCGGACCAGGATGTCAGGATGGGTATCATTACAGATGTGAAGCAGGAGCTCCGCCGGTGCTCCGCGCTGAAGATCATGTATGCCGCCCGCAAGGGTGAATAACCCCTGACCTGAATAGTTAACGATAGAAAGCCCGGATCATCTGACCCGGGCTTTTCTTTTTTTCCTGTCCGTTTTGTATTTATCTGCATATTCAGTATCTTTGCGTAATATAACACCGCCAAACAATTGCAGACAGACAGATAATGGACACACTCGCTAGAACGAAAGTCAAGGACCTGCTGAAAATGCCGGCAGGGGCCGATGTCCTCGCCAAAGGATGGGTCAGGACAAAGAGAGGCAACAAACAAATCAAATTCATCGCCCTCAACGACGGTTCCACCATCAACAATATCCAAGTCGTAGCCGACATGAGCGTGTTCGACGAGGAATTGATGAAACGCATCACCACCGGAGCCAGCCTGAAAGTGACCGGCAAACTCGTCGAGTCCGTGGGCAGCGGCCAGGCCGTGGAAATCCAGGCCTCCGGCATTGAAGTCTATGGCGAGTGCGATCCCATGCGCTATCCCCTGCAGAAGAAGGATACATCGCTGGAGTACCTGCGCAGCGTCGCCCACATGCGGCTGCGCACGAACACCTTCGGTGCCGTGCTCCGCATCCGTCACGCCATGGCCTTCGCCATCCACAAGTTCTTCAACGACAAGGGCTTCGTCTATCTGAATACCCCGCTCATCACCGAAAGCGACGCCGAAGGTGCAGGCGATATGTTCCAGGTGACCACGATGAACCTCGAGAACGTGCCCAAGCACAACGGCAAAGTGGATTTCAGCAAGGATTTCTTCGGCAAGAAGACTTCCCTGACCGTCAGCGGCCAGCTGGAAGGCGAACTGGGTGCCACGGCCGTGGGTGAAATCTACACCTTCGGTCCTACCTTCCGCGCCGAGAATTCCAATACACCCCGCCACCTGGCCGAGTTCTGGATGATTGAACCGGAAATGGCCTTCTACGAGCTGGAAGACAACATGGTCCTGGCCGAGGAATTCGTAAAATACCTGGTCCAGTACGCCCTGGACAACTGCATGGACGACCTGCAGTTCCTCAACGACAAATACGACGACGGTCTCATCGAGCGCCTGCGCAGCGTGCTGGGCATCGCCTTCCAGCGCGTTACCTATACCGAGGCCGTGGATATCCTGGAAGCAGCCGTCAAGAACGGACGTCAATTCGAGTATTCGGTTCACTGGGGCACGGACTTCCAGAGCGAGCACGAACGCTACCTGGTCGAGGAGCATTTCCGCAAACCGGTGATTCTCATCGACTTCCCGAAAGACATCAAGGCCTTCTACATGAAGCAGAACGAAGACGGCCGGACCGTCCGCGGCATGGATGTCCTCTTCCCGAAGATTGGCGAGATTATCGGCGGCAGCGAGCGGGAAGCATCGCTGGAGAAACTGGAACAGCGCATCGAGGAGCTGGGCATGTCCCGCAAGAACCTCGAATGGTATATCGACACCCGTCGTTTCGGCACGGTGCCTCACAGCGGTTTCGGCCTGGGCTTCGAGCGCCTGCTGCTCTTTGTAACGGGCATGGCCAACATCCGCGACGTCATTCCTTTCCCGAGAACTCCCAAGAACGCAGAATTCTAATATGTTGGTCATTGGTATCGCCGGCGGTTCCGGTTCGGGCAAAACCACGGTCGTTAAGGCCATTACCCGTCAGTTAAACGGGCGGGTTGTCGTCATCCCCCAGGACTCCTATTACAAGGATTCCAGCCACCTTCCCATGGAGGAACGCCACAAAATCAACTTCGACCACCCGGATGCCATCGACTGGAAACTGCTTTGCCAGCAGATCCGCGAACTCAAGCAGGGAAAAACCATCGAGCAGCCGGTCTATTCCTACCTCACCTGTTCCCGCTCGCAAACCGAAACCGTAACGGTGGAACCGGCCGATGTAATCATCGTAGAAGGCATTCTCATCTTCACCTGCAAGGAATTGCGGGACCAGATGAACATCAAAATTTTCGTCGATGCCGATGATGACGATCGCGTGGTGCGCATCATCCTGCGGGATATCGCCGAGCGCGGCCGCAACATCGACACAGCCGTTTCCCACTACTGCGAGACCGTGAAACCCATGCACCTGCAGTTCATCGAACCGTCCAAACGGTATGCAGACATCATCGTCCCCCAGGGCGGACACAACCAGGTAGCCATCGATATCATTACCACAACGGTCGAGCAGGCACTCCACCGTAAACAGTAGCATGCTATGCGGCTCCCGAAAGAGGACAAGGCAGGATTATACATCACCGTGATTTTCCATCTCGTGGTGATCATCGCCCTGCTGGCCTCTCAGATTGGCGCCGCCCTCAAGAAGGAGAACTCCTTCGTACTGGACTTTTCCAAACAGGAGCAGGTAGAAAAGCTCCGCAAAGAAGCCTCGCTCAAAGAGGAAATCAGCCGCAAGCTGGACGATCTCATCGCATCCCGCACCGGAGAGCCCATCCGAAACATCGCGGTGGACCGGGGCTCCATCCTCAAAGATGACCGCAACACCGATGCCGACCAGCTCTACAAAGATGCCGAACGCCTGGCCCGGGAGCTCAAGAGCGGCATTACGCCCGAGGAGCCGGAGGACTATGTAGCCCAACCCGTTAAGCAACCCAAGAAAGAAGAAAACCGCAAACAGGAGGCCTATTCCGGTCCGTCCGTGGTTTCCTACGAACTGGACGGCCGCAAAGCCAGCCACCTCCCCATCCCGGCTTACCGATGCATGGGAGCCGGTCAGGTAACGGTCATCATTACCGTGGATCCGGCCGGGAAAGTGCTGAATGCCAAGGTCCAGGACGATGTTTCCTCGCCCGACGGCTGCCTGCGGAACTTTGCCGTGCGCGCCGCCCGACTCTCCCGGTTTTCTTCCTCCCCCGGGGCCGCACCCAAACAGCTTGGCAATATCGTTTACGAATTCATTGCGCAATAAATGAGATAATCCCGGAATTTATTCGTAAATTTGTACTTTATGGACAAGAAGAATCTGATCATCTGTATCGTTGCTCTCGCCGCGCTGATCGGGGCCATCGCCTTCGGTATTTCCTCCTTGTATTCCGGCAAAGACGGAGATTTGCGCGAGGCAGACAACGCTGCGGCCATCGAACGGTTCAGCCTGCTGCAGGCCATTCCTTCCGATGCTGCCATGATCCTCTATTTCAAAGATTTGGATCATGCGCTTTCCCTGCTGACAGATTCTACGAAAGCCTTCTCCGCCCTGGTCACCGACCCCAAGCAGGGCACCTTCGACCGTTTTGTCCGCCATGCATCGGCCGAGAAATACTCCGGCATGAAGGCCGCCATTTCCGTCCATTTCAGCGGGGACCTCATTCCCCTGCTCATCTGCAATACGGGCCGCAATACCGGCGACACCACCGCCAAAGCGAGCAACCTCATTGACTACGCTTCCCTTGCCGGCCTCCATCACAGATTGCTGGACTTCGGGAAAGACCGGCTGCTGCTGATCTCCCGGTCCGAGACCCTGATCCATTCTTCGGTCCGCCATATTGACAACTCCTCTTCCATTTTGGAAGACCCTGCCCTGGCCAGCCTGGCTCCCACCGTCACCGGGAGCGACGTAATCTTCGTTTCCAACAATTACGCCGGCAAAATCATGGGCGCCCACCTGGACCGCCGTTTCCTCCGTTATGCCGATTTTTTCAAACGGCTTTCCGGCTGGACCGCTTTCCAGATTGAAGAAAGCAAGGACAGCCACCTGGGCATCCGGGTGCTTTCCGCCATGAGCGAATCGCCCTCCTGCTGGTTCAATGTTGCCCGGCGGAGCGGTGACGGAGAATCCCGGGTTGCGGAGGTCCTCCCCTATCATACGGATTTCGTCATCAGCCAGAGTGTCAGCGATTTAGAAGGCTATTTCGAAGGCTATAAGGCCTATCTGGACGCCTGCAGCAAACTGGATACCTGGAAAAAGAAACCCGAAACCTGGGCCCGCGAACTGCGCATCCGCGAAGTCGCCAAGGCCGAGTTCCACATCGGCACCCGCCTGGAGCAGGTCCTGCTGGTCCGCACGGGTTCCAGGCAGAATCTGGAAGGCATCGTCCCGAACGATCAGGCCGGGTACATCCCCGCCCTCTTCGGTCCGCTGTTCTCCATTGACGACGACTCTTTTGCCGCCGCCTCGAAAGAATGGCTGGTATTCGGCGGGAAAGCCGCCCTGGAAGGCATCCTGGACGAGGGCTTCCTGGATATCAACCTGCGTACCTGGCTTTCCGACGCCGGCCTTTCCTCCCGTTTCCCGGCCAAAGGGAACCGCTTCAGTTGCTATTGGTCGCCCGGGGAAGATCCGTCCCAGACCGCTTCCGTTTTCCGCGGGAAAGCCTCCCAAGCCATACTGGAAGCCATCAAGGGCATCGGTTATGCTCCTTTCTTCCTGACCCTCAGCGACGATCTGGACATCCGGATGGATGCCGACCGCGTGAACGTAACCCGTTCACAGGTCCCCACCGTCGAGCGCGACACCGTCGTGGTTGTTCCGCAGGGGCCGTTCAAGGTACACAACAGCGGCACCAACGCGACCAACCTCTTCTATCAGGCGCCCAACCTGTATCTCTGCCTGAAAGAGGAAAGTGGGAAAGGCATCTGGGGCGTTCCGTTCAAGACCCCTATCTGCGGCAGCGTCGAGACCATTGACTGGTATGCCAACGGCAAGAACCAGTTCCTCTTCGGTGCCGGCAGTTCCCTTTACCTGATAGACCGTCTGGGACGATTCGTTAAGGGTTTCCCGGTCGATTTGGGCAAAGAGATCCTGATCGGGCCCGCCGCCTACGACTTTTCCGGTGCGCACGGCTACTCCGCCGTGGTACTGCACAAAGACAATACCATCGCCATGTATAACCTTCACGGCAAGAAGCCGGATAACTGGAAGGATATCACCGCCAGCGAAACCATCAAGGGCCTGCCCGAACTGATCACCGTCAAAGGCAAGCGCTACTGGGTAGTGCGGACTTCCATCCAGACCCTTTTCTTCCCGTTCATGGGCGGCGATGCGCTGAAGACCGGAGAAAAAAATAAAATGGTCCGCCCGGACAGCCCCGTCGAGGTTAGCGACAATACCGTTAAAGTATTGTGCTACGACGGGAAACAGCGGACATTGAAATGGTAAATATTGAAGAAGAAAAAATATGGAATTCTATTCGGTTAACAAGCTCTTTCAAAAGAGTTTTCAAGAGAACTGGGAACGCCCTGCGCTCTCGAATTACCAAGGAATCACGCTAGCATATAAAGATGTGGCGCGCCGTATGGCCAAATTGCACATCGCCTTTGAACAGTGCGGTTTGGAAAAAGGAGACAAAGTGGCCATCTGCTCCCGCAACCAGGCCAACTGGGGCGTGAGTTTTCTGGCAGCCCTCACCTATGGCGCCGTTCCCGTTCCGCTCCTCCACGAGTTCAAACCCGGCAATATCCACTACCTGGTGAACCACTCGGACGCCAAGGTCCTCTTCGTGGACGAGGTCATCTGGGAAGGCCTCAGCGCCGAGGAGATGCCCGGTTTGCACGTGATTGTCCAAATCAACACGTTCAAGTTCCTCTACGCCAAGAACGACGCCCTCTGGCAGATCCGCGAGCACCTTAACGAGAGCTTCGGCAAGAAATACCCCAACAACTTCGGTCCCGAAGACCTGGATTATTATGAGGATTCCGCCGACGAGCTGGCCCTGATCAACTACACCTCCGGAACCTCCGGTTTCTCCAAAGGCGTCATGATCCCTTACCGGGCCCTGGCCTCGAACATCGCCTTCGCCCACCTGGCCGAACCGCATATCAAACCCGGCTGCGAAGTCGTCGCCATGCTCCCTTCGGCCCACATGTACGGCATGATGTTCGAATTCCTCTTCGAGATGTCTCTCGGCGCCCACGTGCACTTCCTTACGCGCGTCCCCAGCCCGAAAATCATCATGCAGGCCTTTGCAGAAATCCACCCGTGCATCATCATCGCCGTTCCGCTGATTATCGAGAAAGTCTATAAATCCAAACTCAAACCCATCCTGGAGAAGAACCGCCTCTTCTTCCGCCTGCCCATCCTGGACAAAGTACTGGAAAAGAAGGTCTGCACCGAACTGGTCAGCTCCTTTGGCGGCAATTTTGAAGAAATCATCCTGGGAGGTGCGGCCTTCAACCCCGAAGTGGAGGGCTTCCTGCACAAGATTGGCTTCCCGTTCACCGTCGGTTACGGCATGACGGAATGCGCTCCCATCATCACCTATGCCCACTGGAACAAGGCCAAGCTGGGTTCCTGCGGCATGGCAGCTCCCAACATGGAAATCCGCATCGATTCCGACGACCCGCACAACATAGCGGGCGAGGTGCAGGTACGTGGCGCCAATGTTTTCCTGGGCTATTTCAAGAACGATGAAGCTACGGCCAATTCCTTCACGGAGGACGGCTGGTTCCGCACGGGTGACATGGGCATCATCGACGAAGACGGTTACCTCTTCCTGCGAGGCCGTTCCAAGTGCATGATCCTGGGGCCTTCCGGACAGAACATCTATCCCGAAGAGCTGGAAGCCGTGATCAACAGCCTTACCTACGTGGTGGATTCCCTCGTCATCGAAGAAGATGGCGGACTGACGGCCCTGATCTATCCCGACTACCACCAGGGCGAACTGGACGGACTGAGCCGCAGCGACCTGGAGAAGCGCCTGAACGACGCCCTGCCGGAAATCAACAAAGAAATCCCCAACTACGCAAAAATCAAGAAGATAGAGTTCATGCCGGAAGATTTCGAACGTACCCCGAAACGCAGCATCAAACGCTATCTGTACCAACGGAACTAACATGGCAAAATTCGATTCCCGATACCTGGAAATGGCCGCTATCTGGGCCAAGAATTCCTACTGCAAACGCCGCCAGGTAGGCGCCCTCATCGTCAAAGACCGGATGATTATCTCCGACGGATACAATGGTACCCCGGCCGGTTTCGAGAACATCTGCGAAGACGAAAACGGCGTCACCAAGCCCTATGTCCTCCACGCCGAGGCCAACGCGATCTCCAAGGTGGCCAAATCGGGCAACAGCAGCGAAGGCAGCACCCTGTATGTCACGGCTTCTCCCTGTTTGGAGTGCTCCAAACTGATTATCCAAGCCGGCATCAAACGGGTGGTGTATCGGGATGAATACCGGCTTACCGACGGCATCGACCTGCTCAAACGTGCCGGAATTGAAGTTGAGAAAATAGACGAATAATGGACCAGAAGCAGATTTCCTCGGTATGGGTTGCCCTGATGGGCGTCCTGATTGGTGTACTGCTGGCCATCACCTGGCAGTCTGCCCTCCGTTCCCCCACACGCAAAATCCGTGTCGGAGCGTCTTCCAAGATTGATTTGGTCCTGGACCAGATCCAAAAGCGCTACGTGGATACGGTGGATACCGGCAAACTTACGGAAGCAGCCATCGTCGCCGCCCTGGCCGAACTGGATCCCCACTCGGTCTATATGCCGCCGGTGCTGCTGGAGGAATCCGAAACCGAACTGGCCGGCAATTTCGACGGCATCGGCATCCAGTTCAACGTGCCCAACGACACGGCTATCGTCCTGGAAGTCATTCCGGGCGGACCGTCCGAAAAAATCGGCCTCCTGCCGGGCGACCGCATCCTGCGGGTCGATGATAAAACCATCGCCGGCGTCCAGTTCCCGCAGGACAGCATGGTTCGGCGGATGAAAGGTCCGGCCGGCACCAAGGTGCTCATCACCGTCCGGCGCGACGGAGAAGACATTCCGTTCGAAATCACCCGCGGCAAGATCCCGGTGCATTGCGTAGATGCCGCCTTCATGGTAAACGATACCACCGGCTATATCCGCCTGTCCAAATTCACCCGCACCACCTTCAATGAGGTAAGCCACGCCACCGCCGCCCTGATAGACGAGGGCATGAAAAGACTCATTTTCGACCTGCGGGACAATACGGGCGGTTATTTCGACCAAAGTTTGTTGTTGTGCAACCAGTTCCTTCCCAAGGACGCCAGCATTGTCTATATGGAAGGCCTGCACCAGAAACGGGAAGAATACAAGGCAGATGGAAACGGTATGTTCCAGCAGGTGAACCTGGTCGTGCTCATCAACGAGAATTCCGCCTCTTCCAGCGAAATCTTCGCCGGAGCCATCCAGGACAACGACCGCGGCCTCCTCGTGGGCCGGCGTTCCTTCGGCAAAGGGCTGGTACAGGAACCCATCAATTTCTCCGACGGCTCCGGCATCCGCCTGACCATCGCCCGCTACTACACCCCGTCAGGCCGCTGTATCCAGAAACCCTATGACAACTCGGACGAATATGCCTACGACATTTACCACCGCTATACGGCCGGGGAAATGATCAGCGCCGACAGCATCCGGGTAGATTCAACGCAAATTTACAAGACCGTAGGCGGATGGACGGTTTATGGCGGTGGCGGCATTACGCCCGACCGTTTCGTTCCCATCGATACCACCCGGGCCACCCGGTTCTACATTGCCTGCAATCGCAAGGCCACTCAGATGCGCTTTGCCTCCGATATCTTCGACCACAACAAAGCAAGCCTCTCGGCCATTGACAATTACAAGGATCTGGAAGCCTTCCTGGACCGCCTGGACATTCCCACGCAGTTCCAACGTTTCGCCGCCCGCAAAGACGGCATCAAGGCCCAGCCCGGAGAATGGGCTGCCACGAAGGATTACCTCTTGCCCCAGTTGCGCGCCCTCATCGGCCGCTATTCGAAACTGGGAGACAACGCTTTCTACAAGCTTTATCTCCCGGTCGATACGACGATGCAGGTGGCAATCGCCACCAACTGACTACAGTGATTTCGCTTTCTCCAGAAAAGCCCGGACGTGTGCCACGTACGCGGCCGGATGGTCTTTGTACGCCATGGCATGGGCGGAACCGGGAGCAAGCCACAACTCTTTGTAACCCTGTGTTTTAGCCTCGTAGTTCTCATACACGAACCGGGTGGGGACAAAGTCGTCCTGGTCTCCGTGGATAAAGAGCATGGGCTGCTTGCACTTGGCCAGTTGCTTCACGGCGGAAGCCTCTTTGAACGACCATCCGTAGCGGTGCTTGCAGACCGTGCTGGCGCTGTTCAAGACCGGGAAGGCCGGCAGGTGGAACATATCTTTCAGATTATGGGAGAACTGGTCCCACACCGAGGTATAGCCGCAATCCTCCACAAAGGCACGGAAATACGGGGGCAGATCCTCCCCGCTGAGCATCATCGTGGTCGCTGCGCCCATGGACACCCCATGGACCACCAGGAAATCATCACCCCAGATATCATGGGCCATTTCGCCCCAGCGGCGCACATCCAGGCGGTCCAGCCATCCCATCTGGACGGCCCGGCCCTCGGACAGGCCATGATAATGCAGATCGGGCACCATCACGTTGTAATTCAGGCTGTCACGGTACATCCGCACCAGGTTCAGGAAGCAGATGTGGTTATCGGTATAGCCATGCACCACCACAGCCGTTCCCTCCGCTTCGGCCGGACGGCACGCCGGTGCAAAGACGGCATGCAGCCGATAGCCGTTTTCCCCGATCAGGGTGGTATCGCGAAAGACGCCGCGGTTGTGCAGGCTGTCGTACCACGCGACAATTCCGGGATAGCGGGACTCGGTTTTGGTCCGGTCTCCCTCCAGGTCGTTGCCATGTTCTGCGGGGAGCAGGGAATAATTGCACATGTACCGGCCCACCAGGCAGCTGCTCACGCACAACACCACGGCCAGCACCAGGACGGTTCGGGTAACAGTCTTTACTCCCATTTTGCCAGATCGCTCTCGGTTAAACTATTCAGGGACGCACGCCGGATAATCTCCTCTGCCCGATCGGCGTTGTCGGTGCGGAAGATCAGCAGGCCGCGGCCGTGGAAGAGGAAGGAATACATATAGATGACGCTCAAGCTGGCGTCGCTGAAGAGTTTGATGGTATCTGCCGCACGGCCCGGCTGGCTGTCCAGCTCAATGGCAAACACATCCGACAGGGCCACCGCCACACCGCCTTCCTCCAATTTCTTGTAAGCCAGTGCCGGATCGGAGCTCAGGATGCGAAGAATGCCATACTCGGCCGTATCGGCAATGGAAGAAGCGATAATCTGGATACCGCTTTCTTTCAGGATGTCGAGAACCTTGGTAAGCGTACCGGAACGGTTCTCCAGAAAGATGGATAATTGCTTGACTGTCATGATTATACAAGTTTTCTGTTGTCAATTACGTGGGAGCTCTTTCCCTGGCTGCGTGCAAGGGTGCCGGGGGCTTTCAGCTGCACGTCGGCGCCGATGCTGAGCACGCTCTTGATCTTGGCGGAAAGGCGCTTGCGAAGGTCTTCGATGGCGGCCGGCGTATCGAAGGTGGCCGTGAAGTATTCCTGGCGCAGTTCCACCTGGATCTGCAGGGTGTCGAGGTTGTTCACGCGGTCCACAATCAGCAGGTACTGCGGAGCGAACTCCTTCATACCCAGCACCACGCTCTCCACCTGCGAAGGGAACACATTGATACCGCGGATGATGAGCATGTCGTCGCTGCGGCCGTTTACCGGGCTCATCCGCACATTGGTACGTCCGCACTCGCACTCACCCGGCATCAGCGAGCACAGGTCGCGGGTACGGTAGCGGATCACCGGCATGCCCTCCTTGGTGAGGGTGGTGAACACGAGTTCTCCCTGCTGCCCCTTCGGCAGGGGTTCCAGGGTAACCGGGTTGATGATTTCCGGATAAAAATGGTCCTCGTTGATGTGGGAGCCATGCTGCAACTGGCATTCATAGCTCACACTCGGACCCATCACCTCGCTCAGACCGTAAATATTAAAGCTCTTCAGGCCCAGTCGTTCCTCGATTTCCTCCCGCATCTTCTCGGTCCAGGGCTCGGCTCCGAACGCACCCACGCGCAGTTTGATCTGGTCTTTGGTAATACCGATTTTCTCCATGGTCTCTGCCAGGTAGAGGGCATAGGAAGGAGTACAGGCAATACCGGTGATTCCCAGGTCGCGGATGAGCTTGGCATGTTTTTCCGTGTTGCCGGTAGAGGCGGGAACCACCGAAGCGCCCACCATCTCCACACCGTTATGCGCCCCCAGACCTCCCGTAAACAGGCCGTACCCATAGGCCACGGAGAAGATGTCATCGCGGCCCACGCCGTAAGCGGTGAGGCAGCGGGCCATACACTCGCTCCACACGCCGATATCTTTGCGGGTATAACCCACGATGGTGGGGTTGCCCGTGGTACCGGACGAGGCATGGATGCGGATGATCTCGCTCTGGGGAGCCGCCTGCAGGCCGAAGGGATAATTGTCCCGAAGATCCTTCTTGGTGGTGAAAGGCAGCTTGACAATATCATCGATGGTCCGGATATCGTCCGGCGTCAAATCCATTTCCTGCAGCTTGTGGCGGTAGAAGGGTACGTTGTGATAAACATACTCCACAATCTTGTGAAGGCGTTTACCTTGGAGCGCGCTCATCTCGTCGCGACTCATGCATTCTTTGTTGGGGTTCCAAATCATATCTGTCGTTCGTTTTATGTCAGGGGATGATCGGCATGGAAGGCTTTCATGCGCTCTTCCAGCAACGGGTACAGGCGTTCCTCCATGCGGCTCGTGCACGCACGTACGCCGCCCCGGTCGCTGCCGGTAGTGGCCAGCGAAATGGAGCTGACGCCATAAGAAAGCAGTTCACGCAGCAACGCTCCCCCGCTCATGCGGCCGTAGCCCAGGGTAAAGAAGAAGCCGTTGCCCACCGGGAGGCTCACATCGCGGTCGTACACCACGTGGAAGCCGTTCTCGCAAAAGATCCGTTTCATCCGCTCGGCCCGCCGCTCGTACACCCGCGTATCTTCCACGAAGTTGATGTCACCCTCACAAGCCAGCTCCATCATCCGCGCATACCCGTACTGGGTCGATGCCGTGCAGCCGCTGGTAATCATGTACAGGATGGAAGCCGTCAGGGTGGGGCCGAAGAGGCCGGCATCGTGGTAACGCTCGGCCAGGGCGGGATAATGCCGCTCGAAAAGCTTGTCGCCGATGCAGATAAAGGCCATCCGCTGGCCGGCGTAGCTGAAGATCTTCGACGACGACATCAGCAGGATGTAATTGTCCGTATAGCGGGCCACGGTGGGCACGAAAGGCGGTTGCCAGGGATGTCCCAGGTCGCGGCGATAGTCCATGCAGAAATAGGCCAGGTCTTCCACCACGATAGCATCGTAGCGGGTAGCCAGTTCGCCGATCACCGCCAACTCGCTCTCTTCCAGACAGGTCCAGGCCGGGTTGTTGGGATTCGAATAGACGATGGCCGCCACGTCGCCGGCGGCGAGTTCCTCCTCGAGCCGCGCACGCAATTTCTCCCCCCGCCAGGGGTAAATGTCGAAGGATTTCCAGCCGAGGCCCAAGATCCGCAGCTGCGACTTCTGGATGGGGAAGCCCGGGTCCAGGAACAGGACCTTGTCCTTGCCGGGGATCCGCTGGCAGCAGGCTGCGAAGGAGCCGAAGGAACCGGCCACGGAACCCACGGTGGGGATGCAGCCACGCGGCTGCACATCGATATCGATAAAGGCCTTCACGAAACGGCTGGCGGCCTGTTTCAGTTCCGGAATCCCGTCGGCGGGCGGATACTGTGAACCTACACCGCTCTCCAGCGCCGCAATCTCGGCCTCGACGCCGAACCGGTTGGGCGGCAGGCCCGGAGAGCCCTGGTCCATGCGGATGAACGGGATCCCCGTCTGCGCTTCCAACCACCTGGCTACCAGCAGGATTTCGCCAATGGTGGCACTGGCAAGATCGGCTACGTGACAGGCCTGGCAGGCCTGCTCAAGCTGGGTTTCGCTAAATACCTTCATATCCTGCGTCAAATGCTTTCAAGTTATCTTCCACCACTTTCTCCCCCTTGCGGGCAAAGACCGTCCGGATGGCCTCGCGAAGCGCCTCAGGCGAGAGAATGGCCAGGTGGCGGGCCGTCATGCCCAGCAGCACCATGTTCGCGCTCTTCGGAGCGCCCTGGGCGCGGGCCACGCCCTCGATATCCAGCAGGGCCACGCTCGGCAGCGCCTGCAAATCGGCCTGCAGGACCTCTGCAGCCGGATAATCCGGAATATTCACAAAGGGTGCGGACGAAGTGACCACCGTTCCCTTCGGCCCCAGGTAGGGCAGGTAACGGAGCGCTTCCATGGGCTCCATCGACACAATCAAGTCGGCCGTTCCCAGGCCAATCTGGTCACTGTATATGGCTTCGTCCGACAGGCGCAGGTCGCTCTCTACGGCTCCGCCCCGCTGGCTCATGCCGTGAACCTCGGCCTGCTTGAGCTGCAGCCCGGCGGCCGTGGCGGCCTGCCCGATAACGGTGGCGATGGTCAGGATGCCTTGTCCTCCCACGCCGGCGAGTTTGATATCCGTTTTCATTTCGCAGCTTGTTTTTTACGTTGTTTACGGGCCAGCGTCTGCATGCACTCGCGCTGGGGAATAATCACCGACACACCCCGGTAGGCCAGTTCCTCGCGGATGATGCGGCCAATCTCGGCACGGTTCGCGGGCAGCGGCACCACAACGTGCAGATGTTCCCGTTCCACGCCCAGGGCCAGGCAGATGGCTTCAAACTTATGGGTTCCCGCGGAATCCTGTCCACCCGTCATGGCAGTGGTCAGGTTGTCGGAGAGGATGACCGTAATGGGCGAGCCGTCGTTCACCGCATCCAGCAGGCTGGTCATGCCGCTGTGGGTAAAGGTGGAATCGCCGATGACCGCCACGGCCGGGAAAACACCCGCATCGGCGGCACCCTTCGCCATGGTGATGGAAGCTCCCATATCCACGCAGGTATCGATGGCCCGGAAGGGCGGCAGGGCCCCAAGGGTATAGCAGCCGATATCGCCGAAGACCCGGGCCGAGGGGAAGTCGACCAGGGCCTCGTTCAGGACCGCATAAACGTCGCGATGGCCGCAGCCCTGGCACAGCTGGGGCGGACGGGCCGCGAGGTGCAGGGCCGGCGGGAAGGGAGCGGCCTGCGCCTTGCCTAAGGCGGCGGCCAGATGGTCAGGGTTGAGTTCCCCGGTACGGGGCAGGCGCCCGGTCAGGCGTCCGCTCACGGGATAACCGGCCCCCAGGAGGGCCTTGATACGCGTTTCGATGAAGGGCTGGCCGTCTTCCACCACTAGAATCTCGTCGCTCTGCGCCGCCAGCGCAAGGATCTGCTTCTCGGGCAGCGGATACTGCGAAACCTTCAGCACCGAAACACCCTCCGGATGGCATTCGCACACATAGTTGTAACCGATGCCGGCCGCCACCACGCCCAGCCCCTTCTTCGGGGCAAGCGTCAAGGAGGAATAGGGCGATTGCTCCGCACGGCGCAACAACTCGGGGGCCTTCGCCACCAGCGAGGCATACTGCCGTTTGGCATTGCCCGGCAGCAATACCCAGCGGGTACGTTCCTGATCGGGGTCAAGTGCATTCTCGTTCCGGCAGTCCCCCACCGCCACCGCGGCACGCGAGTGCGCCAGGCGGGTGACCAGCCGCATCAGCACCGGCAGACGGAGTTCTTCCGACAGCTCAAAGGCGTAGGCCATCATATCGTAGCATTCCTGCTGCGTGGAGGGCTCCAGTACCGGAACCATGGCAAATTCTCCATAAAAGCGGGAATCCTGTTCGTTCTGGGAGGAGTGCATGGACGGATCGTCGGCCGCCACCACCACCAGACCGCCCTTCACGCCCGTGATGGCGGAGTTGATAAAGGCATCGGCACAGACATTCATTCCCACGTGCTTCATACAAACCAACGCGCGTTTCCCGGCGAAAGACATGCCCAGCGCCGCTTCCATGGCGGTTTTTTCGTTGGTGCACCAACGGCTGTGCAGGCCGCGTTCACGGGAGACAGGGTCCGTTTGGATGAATTCGGTTATCTCGGTCGAAGGCGTGCCGGGATAGGCATACACCCCGGACAATCCGGCGTGAATGGCTCCCAGCGCAAGGGCTTCATCACCCAGCAATAATCTTTTCATCTTCCAGTCAAATCAATCTTAAGTAAACAAAAATACAAAGTTTTTTTTATTTTTGTACTATGTTAATCGCATTGATTCAACCGGATATCCGCTGGCAGGACTGCAAAGGCAATCTCGCCGCCCTGGAAGGCTTGCTTGACCGCGCCCGCGGCGCCGATCTGGCCGTCCTTCCCGAAATGTTCGCCTATGGCTTCGTCACACAGCCCGAAGGCGTAGCGGAAGGACCCGACGGTCCCGCCCTGCGCTGGATGAAGGAGCAAGCCGCCAAGCGCGGCCTTGCGTTAGCCGGAAGCATCCCCACCGAGCTGGAGGGCCCGTCGTGGCGCAACCGTTTCCACTTTGTCACGCCCGATGGAACCGACACCTTCTACGACAAGCACCACCTCTTTACCTATGGGGGCGAGCATCTCCGCTATTCGCCCGGAAATGAGCGGGTTGTGGTGGAATGGCGCGGGGTTCGCATCCTCCTGCAGGTATGCTATGACCTGCGCTTCCCCTCCTTCAGCCGCAACCGGGCCGACGCTCCCTACGACCTGGCCCTCTACGTAGCCAGCTGGCCCGCCGTACGCGGAGAAGCCTGGAGTGCCTTGCTGAAGGCCCGCGCCATTGAGAACCAGTGCTACGTTGCCGGCGTAAACCGCGTTGGCAGCGATCCCACCGCTACCTATGACGGCCGCACCGTCCTGCTGGATCCGCTGGGCACGCCCCTGGCCGCGTGTACGCGTTCGCGAGAGGATGTGCGCGTAGCGGAAATCGACCTGCAGCGCCTTGCCGACATGCGCCGTTCCTTCCCTGTGCTCCTCGACGCCGACCGATGAACCGCGAACAACAAATCTGCCGGGTGACGCTTGTCGGATCCCTGGGGAACCTGCTGCTGGTGGTGTTTAAATTCGCCGCCGGCATCTTGGGCCGAAGCAGCGCCATGGTTGCCGATGCGGTGCATTCCCTCTCCGATTTCCTGACCGATATCGTGGTGATGGTTTTCGTGGGCATCAGTGCCAGGCCGCAGGATGCCTCGCACGATTACGGCCACGGAAAATACGAGACCCTGGCCACCCTTTTCATCGGCATCGCCCTGGTGGGAGCCGCCGTGGGCATCATCGCTTCCGGCCTGATGAAAATCCTCGCCGCCCTGCACGGCGAGCCCCTTGCCGTGCCCGGGCGCCTGGCCCTGTGGGCAGCCCTGGTGTCCATCCTGGTGAAAGAAATCCTCTATCGTTATACGGCAGCGAGAGCCCGCAGCCTGGATTCTCCCGCCATGCTGGCCAATGCCTGGCACCACCGGAGCGACTCCCTTTCCTCCATCGGCGCAGCCCTGGGTATCGGCGGAGCCATCCTCCTGGGCGAAAAAGGCGCCCTGCTGGATCCGCTGGCCTCCATCGTGGTGGGCGCCATGCTGGTTAAAGTGTCCTGGGACCTGCTGAACGGCTGTTTCAGCGAATTGACCGACCATTCCCTTTCCGACGAAACCGAGCAGGAGATTGAAGCGATTATCCGCGACACGCCCGGCGTGAGCGAGCCGCACAACCTGCGCACCCGTCGCATCGGCAACCGCATCGCCATCGAGGCGCACATCCGCATGGATGGCGACACACCCCTCCGCCAGGCCCACGAGCAGGCCTCGTCCATCGAGCGTCGCCTGCGCGAACGCTTCGGCCCGAATACCCTCGTCACCCTCCACATGGAGCCGGTGAAAAATTAAAAAGTAGATTGGATAAAAATCATTATATTTGTTCGTCTGGTTCTCCATCCACGATCAAATGGAACTGTAAACTGTTGAATTATGGAAAAAGTGCGTTTGAAGGTTCTGACAGTTCCTGCCCTAGATCCGGTTACTTATCAAGAGCATACAGCATTTTGCGTTTCCACCCCAAAAGGCGGACAATTCCGTCACGCGCCTGGCTGGACGCTTCGCGATGCGATAGAGAACTTTTGCGAATGGTTTAAAGTAGACCGTGGTCAGATCATCCTGGAACGCCCTTTTCTGCCGCAAAGGGTATTATGTGATGATTGTAAGTGACCAGCAACGAGAAGAAAACTTTCAGGAGTATCTTCGTCTTCTTAATAATCCCGATTATGTCGATGTAACCTTCGATGAACAATCCGGAGGAGTCAGCGCCATACACCGTAATCACAGATTCGACAAACAGATGGGGCCAGATGGGATGAAACGCGGGAACTACGAACAAAAGGCAGTAGAAGCATTCAGGAAGGCAGGCCATTCTATTATTCTGCTGCAAGAGTCTGCCGAAGTCGGTAAAAAGCAATACGACGGGCTACTTGATGGGGTTCCCTGTGAGATTAAATCTGTAGAACAAATGGGCAGATGGACAATCAGGACGAAAATTGGGAACGCTATCAAACAGAGGGCCTCTATCGTTGTCCTTTTTTTCCCTAATGCTAATCTATTCTCCCCAAAGTGGGTAGAAGCTGGTTGGAAAGATTTTCTTGATTATACGGATTCGACTGAATGTATTCCGGAAATCCAGTTGCTTTGTGTCGTTGATGACCACATTCATATAATAGAAAAACCATCCTGGTAGCAGGATGGTTAAATTCTGGAGATTCCTTCAGTTATGATGACAGGAGGGCTACCCCTTTACCTATCACCCCTTCTATCTCCAATTCTTCTTTTGCAAAGTTACTACTTCTTTTCGGAATCGCAAGGCTTTTGGGAAAAAATGGACGTTTTACCGGCGTTGGTAAAATGTTCCTCAATGCGATGGGATGCCGATTCCGTGCAATCGATCATTCCACTCTTTGATAGAAAATGTGTACGCATTTGAACCAGCATCTTGTTTAAACGTATCGAAATCGGCACGTTTAAAATCCGGATTATACAGGCATTCCCACAATCCCAGGAACTCGACGATGTCACGACTGCGAAGCCAACTGTGGATTGTAAAACGAGGATCTGTACTTCGAAATCTGGCGATATCGGTTAATGAGATGTACTCAATCTTAAAATCGTTTGTGTAAACAGTGATGTCAATGCCATTGGCATGAATGGTCTCTTTGATGGTTTGATTCATGGACATAGTAAATGTTATTATGGTTATACATTGCTTTGTTAGGGTAATTGTCCCGGCGATGATTACAACGGGCGCTGGTACACCGCCGCTTTCACGGTGTACAGTGAAGCTGGCAAGGTCATGCGGACCTCGTCAGGGTGGACGTTGATGGATGCTGAATAATTGATTCCCAGGCATAGAGCATAGTTGTCCTTAGAAGGGTTAAACATGCTCCGTTTGATCGAGGACGGAAAACCTGAGAACTTTTTCAAAGATACGGATTATTACCTGTTTGGACAAGAGAAAAAGACCATTTTATTGATATCAATAAGATGGCTTGAAGGAAGCCAATGCCCTCGTAGATGACTCGAAGATGGAAGAAGAAAGAGCGTATTATAATCGAGAAAGAAGAATCTCCGGGGCTGTCTCTGACATAAGGGCAACGGCGAACCATTTCTTGCCGAGGTCTTTGAGGGATGCGCCGATGAGATATACCTGATTGTCCAGAATAAAGAATCGGTCATGGGACTTTGTAAACTCTTTCACGTCAATAGCAGGATATTGGGCGTTGTGCTTGGTTATATCAAGCTGCAATTGTGACGATATCTTTTGCGTGTAGATAGTTGCAGAAACTCCCGCCTCACGTTTGTCCAGCATGGTCAGGACGGTTTCATCCACATAATTGTCGATAAGGATAATACGCGTCTTTGCACTCTTGATGAGACCACAGATGAACTCGTAGGCATCGTAGATTTGGCCATCGAAGAAGATGCCCTCGACAGGAGGCAACGCTGTCTTTACAAAGAAATCAATCTTCTCCTCGGTCTTTGCCACACGCTGTTCCAGTTGTTCCAATCTGGGGTTGATTGCGTAACCGCGAATCAGATACTCTTTTAAAACAGCATTTGCCCATTGCCTAAAACGAGTACCGCGAACGGACTTTACACGATAGCCTACAGATATGATCACGTCTAAATTGTAGAAATCTACATCTTTGGTTTGAGTATAGCCAGCCGCACGTCCATATTCTCCGGTATGTGCAAATTTTGCACACACCAAGGACGGGTCCAATTCTCCCTCAGAAAAGATATTCTTGATGTGTCTTCCGATAACAGTCCTGTCGCGGTTAAACAACAATGCCAACTGTCTGATAGTCAACCACACAGTTTCTTTCGTCATCCATACATTGAGTTTAATGGAATCATCTAGGTTGTAAATTGCCACTTCACCAACCTCATCAGGGGATGGTACCAGCAACTGCCGCATTTTTAGCGTCTGTTGCTCTACTTGGCTTAACTGGTTGCAATCTGCAACCGGTTCCGACGTCTGAATATTATTCTTCTTTGCCATAACATTAAGGTGCAAATGATTATTAATCAGTGGAAATAAACTTGAGGCCGCATTTTGAGACCGCAAGTTCGTGTGAAATATGTCTTGTGAAGGGAGCCGCCTCAAGACCTGAGGACTTACCGTACTCCTGGTTTCATTATCGGCCGATTCTGACGACCATTCTGTTGAAAGCAAAGATAATCAATTTAGTCGAAATACTCATCAATTCTTTACCGATTCAGGGAAAAGCATTACCATTTGCAATGGAATCGTCGCAGGGAATTCGCGAGGAAGGGATGACGACCCTCTCAAGGTAACTTGATCCGAGCCCTAGAGTCAGCGTCCCAGGCTGGATTTGTTTTGTTGAAAAGAAGTACTTGAGCCCGAAAACAGGTTTGTGCCTGCGCGATTTCAGTCTAACGCGGGTCTCCGTTCTGGGCAACTAAATAACAGGCGTAGCGGGTAAGAAGAATATCGACCCAATCCCACCCTCCACCTTTGGCCATTCTGGATGTTTTGCCGGCGCCGGCAAAATGTTCTTCAATGGGTTGAGATGCCACTTCATAGGAATCTTTGCGAGGATTTAGGATTTACAAGTTCAAGAAAAAGCAGTATCTTTGCAGTGGTTTAGTAAGACGTGATTTTGAGGGCTGTTCACTGCGCGCAGAAGTCCCCGTCCCGGGAAGGCCCACTTTTTTAAAGTAAACTCAAACCACGCAGAACTGGGGCAAGTATAGCACCTCGCATTGAGCGAGGTGTTTTTTTGTTTAGGATTCTTTGCGAGGGGTAAGGATAATAGATATCCTCTGACGACGATAGTTGAGGCATTATCACTATCTTTGTATAATACCATTTTAATTACCTATGAACGAAGATCTTGATAATCTCCAGTACTCAAACATTTGGGACTACAATTACGCAAATTTTTTTAAAGAAACTCAGTACAACAATCGGACGCTTTCAGACGAAGAGCGAAGGCAATTCATTGACGTTATCAACGAAACTATTTCACGGTATCTTGAAGGCCTTCCGCTTTCGCAAAACACATTACAAAGCATTAAGGGAAAACATGATGAGTACCACGAAGCCGAGCGCACAGTGGTCTCCGTGATGCAATTTGTCCTTATCACAATGATTGACAGTATGGTGGCCAGCAAGTACTTTCTTATGGCTGATAAGGATTATGACAAGCGCTTCATGCGAGGAAAGTTGATGGTCATCCTTAACGAGGGATTCAAACGCCTTTACGGCTTTGATGAGAAGACCCATAAGAAGTCTGAGTGGGATCGGCTCTTACTGATAATGAGATATTTCCCTGAAATCATTAATCGCCAGTACCAGGAATTGACATTCCATCTAGAAAGGCAAGCTAAATCTTCCTCCTGGTGGAAAGAGGAACGCAACCTTGAGACGCACTTGGATACAGAAAAACTGTACGTCTCTCGCCAAGAAGAAATCATCGAAAGAAAAGTGATGATGGATTCAATGAAATTGTTCAACACGCTGCTGGCGGTAAATCATTTCCTGACAAACGTACACGCCTGTCTTTTCAATTTCTTGGTAGGTAAATACAAACGCGGGGAACTGAAAGACGAATAGTTTTTTACGTCGTAAAATGGGAGGCTGACTAAAAAGTCGAGAGACTGATAGCCAGCCTCTCTTTTTGTCCCCCGGCCAAGGCTCCGGGCCGTCAGGCCGCCAACCGCAGGAGGAACTCCGTTCGCTTTGTTCACTCCGGCCCCTCCCACAATCTACTTCGTCCCGCTGGTGCGGAACTCGTATCTTGCGGGCCCCTCCCCCTGCCCGTGTCCGGGGGTGGACACGTCCTCCAGCGGTTGCTGCCATCCCGGCACCTACGACTTTCAGATATCCTAAAGAAAATAGCTATTCTTTTGATATTCAAAGGAATAGCTATTGCTTTTGCCAATCTTTTTGCTTATATTTGTATTGCGATCAAATAAACAAACATTGACAATAGGTATGACAAAGGTAGTCTATAAATCTTACAATCCCAACGATAATCTTCTACTTCCTCCGTGTCTTGGCGATTATCTTCCGCAGAATCACCCCTCCCGCGTGGTCAGCGCCATCATCGACAAGCTCGACATCTCCGAGATAGAGGCCGGTTACAAGGGCGGCGGCACCAGTAGCTATAATCCCAGGATGCTGCTCAAGGTGATTGTCTATGCATATCTGAACAATGTCTACTCG
>ONIQ01000034.1 GCA_900317925.1 uncultured Bacteroidales bacterium
GCGATGACCTTCATGCCGATGCCCTTGGCACCCAGCATGGCCTGGGACAGGACGGAAGGAGTACCCGTTGCCTCAATTACCACATCCGCGCCGTGCTCGCCGCAGATTTCGCGGATCACCGCCATCCCTGCTTCGTCGTTGCCTACTACTGCGTCAAAAATACCGGTCTGACGGGCCTTTTCCTGGCGGGCACCTGTACGGGACCCAAAACGATTCCCGAAACGCTGGCCGAAGCGCGTAGTGCGGCCTTGAATGTATATGAATACCTGAAAGCGAAGAAGAAATAATGGATTTCGGTTTTAGTCTATCACCCAGTTCTGCCATCGAGCTGGATACGCTGGACACTTCCCTGTTCCGCAAGCTCTGCCGCATCGAGCCGGGCGCCCGGACCTGCATCGCCTGCGGCAGTTGCAGCGCAACGTGTACGGCCGCGGAGCACTCCGGAATGAGCGTCCGCAAATTGCTGCTGGGGTTGCAGCGGGGCAAGAAAGCCGAAGTGGAGCGGATGCTCTCCAACTGCATGCTTTGCGGGAAATGCACGATGGTCTGTCCGCGCGGCATCAATACGCGGCGGGTGATCCTGACCGTGTGCCGCTTGTATGATAATATGGAGGGCGCCTTATGATCGAGCGTCTGGCCAATGGGTTCGACCCCTTTGTAATTCCCTTCACGGTCGGGATGATTTTCGTCTTGGCGTACTGCGGAATCGGTTTCCTGGTCATTTTGTTCCAGCTTTCCCGGGAAGACCGGAAACGGTTCCTCCTGTCCCTGGTGAATCCGGTAACGGCCTGGAAAAACATCCAGGATATCTTCTTGAACTGCCTCATCCACGTGAAGTTATGGAAACGGAACCGGATGCTGGGCTTCATGCATTCCAGCATCGCTTTCGGTTGGTTCATGATCATTGTCCTGGGACACCTGGAGGTTTGGCTGTTCGTCCCGGAACGCATCCACCTGCTGTACTATCCCATTTTTTTTAATTTCTTTGTGGCCGAGACGGAGATTACCCTGCAGGGAGCGGTGTTGTTCTTCCTGATGGACTTCTTCCTGCTGCTGATCCTGGTGGGCATCGGCCTGGCCATGATCAAACGGATCCGGTCCCGCTTTTTCGGGATGCGCCGCACCACGCGGGCGAGCCTGCTGGATACCATCGGCCTGTATTCCCTGTGGTCCATCTTCCCGCTCCGGCTGCTCTGCGAGAGCTTTACGGCACATATCAGCGGCGGCAGTTTCCTCACCGTCCCCATGAACCACTTTTTCCGGTGGTTCTTCGGAAACGAATTGAACTACCTGCCTACCTGGTGGGCCTATTCCATCGCCCTGGGTATCTTCATGCTGGTGCTGCCGTTTACCCGGTACATGCACATTCCGGCCGAGATGCTGCTCATCCCGATGCGCAACGCCGGCCTGCGGGTGATGCATCCGCGCCGCGGTTTTGCGCGCGTCCAGGTGCTGTCGTGCCCGGGATGCGGCGTGTGTATCGATGCCTGTCCGATGAGTGTCCGCAAGGAGAACTTGAAGGATTGTACGGTCTATCTGAACCGCCAGATCCGCAATCACAACGAACGGCGGGTCACCGAAATCAGCGAAAAATGCCTGATGTGCGGCAAGTGTTCCGAGGTGTGCCAGGTAGGCGTGGATGGTCCGCTGATGCGGTTGAAGCAGCGCGAATTGAAGAAGTATTCCATCAACCAGCACTACCGGAATATTCGGCCCGAGTCCTTCTCGGTGAAAGGGACGGGCAAGGTGCTGTATTTTGCCGGGTGCATGACGCATCTGACCCCATCCATCCGGAAGGCGACGATGTCGCTGCTGGCCAAAGCCGGGATCGAGGCCAGGATGATGGATCCGGATGGCGGGCTGTGCTGCGGGCGGCCGATGCTGCTGGCAGGACGCCAGGAGCAGGCGCGCGAACTGATCCGCCTGAATACCGCGATTATCCGCTCTTCGGGTTGCGATACCCTGCTGCTGACCTGCCCGATCTGCTATCGCATCTTCAAAGAAAACTATAAGCTGGATGGCATCCGCGTGGTGCATCACAGCGTCTATTTCAATGAGTTGATCCAGTCCGGCCGCCTGAAGGTGACCAAGGATGAGTCCCGGACCCTGGTCTATCATGACCCGTGCGAACTGGGCCGTGGCTGCGGAATCTATGAAGAGCCGCGCGAGGCCCTTTCGTCGGCCGGAAACCTGGTCGAGGCACACCAGAACCACGCAGAAAGCATTTGCTGCGGCGGCAGCCTGGGCAGCCTTTCGCTGAATTACGAAAAGCGGCGGGAGATTACCCTGAACGCCTTTGAAAACCTGACGGCCGAGCAGCCGGACGCCGTGGTGACGGCCTGCCCTTTGTGCCTGAATACCTTCAGCCATTATGCAGACCGTCCGGTCGAGGACCTGGCCGTGGTGCTGGATAAAGCTTCCGAATCATGAAACACGAAATCATTATCCGGGATCTGAATGACCTGGACCGCGCTGCGGAGCAGTTTCTGGAAGAGACCAAAGGGCAGAACATCCTTGCATTCTTCGCGCCCATGGGGGCGGGCAAGACCACCTTTACCACGGCCCTCTGCCGCCGGCTGGGGGTGCGGGAAGATGCCATCAGCTCGCCCACGTTTGCCATTGTGAACGAGTATCGGAGCGGCGCGGGCGAACCCATCTACCACTTTGATTTCTACCGGATTACCCGATTGGAAGAAGCGCTTGACATCGGCTTTTACGACTACATCGACAGTGGCTGCCTCTGCCTGATGGAGTGGCCCGAAAACATCGAAGCGCTCCTTCCCGAAGAAACCCTCCGCATCCACATCCGCGTGAATCCCGACGAATCCCGCACGGTCAGCTGGGAGGATTGACCACTACTCCCGTACCGGCGACCCGGGCCCAATTATTTCTTGATCAGTTCTACGGCCAGGGCGGTGACGTAGCCGTTGGAAACGGGCAGGTCGCAGACGGTTTTTCCCATCCAGAGTTGGGGCGGGGCGTTGGTCCGGCTGAAGGCGGCGAATAGGGTGCCTCCGGCACAGCCGGCACAGTCGCGGGACAGCAGGCGCGACCCTTCCGATGGGATTGTCTCCCAGCCGCTTTCATCCGGTCCCGTCATTCCGAAAGCCTGTACCCGGCCGTCTCCAGACAGACGGACCAGGCCCACGCGGCCGGGGGCTGCGGTCCGGCAGGTGTCGGGGAAAAAGGCTACATTCCCCTCTTCATAAAGGTCCGTGCCGTCCGGGCCCCAGAGGATGGATTTGGTTTCCGGATAGTTCACGACATCCTGCATACAGGCATAAACGGATTCCCTGGCGCGCAACAGGCGGATATCGGCCGCCGCCCGGGCTGTCTGTTTGACGGGGGTGGACTGGTTGTCCACGGTAATCCGCATACTGACGCGGATATTCAGGCGGGACAGGGAACAAAGTTTTCCATTCGCCATCATCATGTCATAGACACTGCCCGAGCTGCTCCCCGTCATCTCCTCTACCTGCCGGTTCATTACCTTGAACCGGTGCAGGTTGCGTGTCCCGGTTTCTTCGTCGGGCACATCGTAAAAACAGAACACCGCATCTCCATCCCTGTGCAGGCCGTGGAGGATAGTCCCCCCGGCCTGGGCGACAAGGGCTTCTCCATCTATCCGATAGAAGATCCCCTTCGGCGAAAGCCCCAGGGTGGCGATGCCCTCCGGGGAGGGGAGCAGGCCTTCGACGCGTTCGTCCCCTTCCCAGCGGAAGCGTTCCGTGCCGTCTTCGCACACAATCCGCTGCCCGTCCTGGGATAGGACACTATAGAGGTGTCCGTCGGCGTAGAAAAGGGGGTCCGGACTGGAGGCCAGCCCTGCCGGAAACTGCGTGACACGGGAGATGGTTTTCTTGACGGGATCCCGTTTGAGCAGGACGGCCGTGGCGGGAACGTCGCGCAGGACGGTGTCTTTGGACCAGTCGTACCCCTCTTCGAATTCCAGGGCGGCCAGGTAGATGACCGTATCGACATGCTCGTCCAGGTTGGATTCCCGGATTTCTTCTTCCGCCGGATGTTCTGTCTAGCTCCGGGGCGTTCCGGAGATGGTTTCAAAGGGTTCGCAGGCCGCCAGGGCGGCAGCGAAGGCCAGGAGGGCCGCAAAGGCTTTGGCAAAGGATTTGAAAGGAATGGTAACCATAGTGATTGAAGTTTTTGGCAAGTTAGGAAAGCCCGGACTACCCGGCCAAATATTCCGCCACATCCGGGCCCGTTTGGCCACAATTCTATTTTTCTTTCGAAAAATTGCGGTTTTTTTCGAAAAGTGGCATACTTTTTATGAAAAGTGCTAATTTTGTATGATTATGAGTGGGAAAAGAATCATCTTGTTGGCGGCGGTCCTGCTGATGGCCGTCCAGACGCTTGGCGCGCAAGGCAGGTCGTCTTCCGGAAAGGGTTTCGATTCGGATGCCGCCTTGATCGATGCCGTTCAGTTGTTGGAAGGAGGCCGGCTGAAAGAGGCCTCCGGAAAGTTCGTCTTCCTGACCTTGCAAGATCCCACCCAGGATGCCGCCTGGTATTATCTGGGGATGTGCCATTTATATCAAAAAAACATCCGGGCGGCACAGAAAGCCTTTTTGAAGGCTTCCGAACTGGATCCCGGGAATTTCTGGTACCGCGACCGCCTGGCCATTGCCTATTCCATGGGCGGGGAGGAAGAACTGACCCTGGCCACGTATGAGCAGATGCTCAAGGATTTCCCCAAGAAAACAGAAGTCTATTATAACCTGGCCAACCTGTATATCCGCCAGGGCAAGCTGGACAAGGCCCTGGAGGCCATGAACCAGATCGAAACGGTCTTTGGCCGCAACGACCAGGTGACGGCGGTAAAATACGATATCCTGCTTCGGCAGAATAAGCCGGCCGAAGCCTTGAAGGTGTTGCAGGAATACAATGCGGAAGAAGCTTCCGAACGGGTCCTCGCCATCCTCGGAGACCATGAAATGGCCGAGTATCGCGATTCTTCCGCCCTGGCCTATTATACCGAGGCGCTCGCCCTGGATCCCAGCTATCCGCCGGCCCTGCTGGGGAAGGCCGAGGTCTTCCGCTCGCGGCGGAACTATCCGGCTTATTTCAAGACGCTGACGGACTTTTTCGGCAACGAGGATGCTACCGCCGATGATAAATCGCGATACCTGAGCGCTTTGCTGAAACATTCCGACGGCCGGTTTATCCAGAATTTCCGCCCCCGGCTGGACTCGCTCATCGATTTGGGACTCTCCCTCCATCCGGCCGACAGTTCCCTCCTGTCTACCGCCGGGATGTATTATTTCGGGACCGAACGGCCCGAGCGCGCCGTTGAGGTGTTCCGCACCGCGCGGGATGCCCACCCGGAGAGCGTGTCTGCCGCGGTAACCTATATCCAGGTGCTGGGGACACGGAACGATTGGGAGGGTGTGATAGCCGAGAGCGAGGAGGCGATGAAACGGTTCCCCGAGGAAACCGCCTTCCTGGAACTGCAGAACGCCGGTTATTATAACACCAAACAGTTCCGCAAGGTCATCGACAACTGCGAACGCATCATCGCCCGGTTCCCGGACGATACCTCCCGCACCCTGCCGTCCCTTTGCACCATCGGCGATATGTGCAACTATCTCAAGGACGTCCGCGGCTGCTACAAAGCCTACGAGCGGGCCTTGAAAATCAATCCGGATTATTCCCCGGTCCTGAACAATTATGCCTACTATCTGGCCGAGAGCGGGCGCCAGCTGAAGAAAGCCCTGGCCATGAGCCGGAAGACGATCGAGAAAGAACCGGACAATCCGACACTGCTGGATACATACGGCTGGATCCTGCACCTGATGGGCAAGGATGCCGAGGCCAAACCTTATTTTAAGCACGCCATGCTGTACGGCGGAAAGGAGAGCGCTGTTATCCTGGACCATTATGCCGAAGTCCTGGATGCCCTGGGCGAATATGACCTGGCCAAGATGTACCGGCTGCAGGCCAAGGAAAAGAAGAAGGAAGAATGAGTCATTTTCTCCGGCATATCCTGCTGTGCGTGGCCGTCGTGCTGATGGCCGCGGGGCCTGTCGCCGCCCAGAACACCAAGGCCCAGGAGAACCGGAAAGCGGCCCTGGAAAAGGAGATTGCCGAGATTGACCGGCAGTTGAAGGCCACTTCTTCCAAGACCACGAGCGCGCTTTCTACCCTTTCGCTGGTACGGAAAAAAATCTCGAACCGAAAAGCGCTGGTGGCCGAAAGCGATCAGGCGATAGCGGCCCTCGAAGCCGAAATCCGGGAGCGTAAAGCCGAGGTGACCCGCATCCAGGGCCGCCTGGATACCCTCTCGTTTTATTACGGCCGCCTGGTGCGCAACGCCTATAAGAACCGGGACAGCCGGATCTGGTACATGTATATCCTTTCCAGCCGGGACCTGGGACAGGCCTGGCGGCGTTACAGCTATCTGCGCGACCTGAGTGCGTCGATGAACGTCCAGGCACGCAAGATCAAGGAGACCCGTGCCGAACTGGAAGAGGAAATGGCGCAACTGGAGCAGAAGCAGGCCGAGGCCCGCGAGGCCCGGACCCTCCGCCAGCAGGAAGTGAACAAACTGCAGAAGGAGGAATCCGAGTCACAGGCGCTGGTGAACAAACTCAACAAAGACAAAAAACGCTACCAGAACGAGCTGGCGGCCAAGCGCAGGCAGGTCGAAGCCCTGAACCGCGAAATCGAGCGCATCATCCGGGCAGCCATGGAATCGAAGGGAACCCGGAAGGGCGGCAAGAAACCGAGCGCCCCCATCGACTATAAATTGGGCAACGAGTTCTCCTCCAACAAAGGCAAACTGCCCTGGCCGGCCGAGGGCCCCGTCATCGATCATTACGGCCAGCACTATCATCCGGTCTTCAAGAACGTGAAACTGCCGTTCAACAATGGCATGACCATCGGTCTGTCCAAGGGAACGGCGGTGAAAGCGGTCTTCAACGGGACGGTGAAGCAGATCGTCGTGATGCCGGGCTACAACCAGTGTGTCTTGGTGCAGCACGGCAATTACTTCTCGTTCTATTGCAAACTGGGCAGCGTTTCGGTAAAACCGGGCGAAAAGGTCAAGACGGGCCAGGTCCTGGGTACCGTGGACACCATCGCCGGCGAAACGGCCCTGCATTTCCAGATATGGGAAGGCCGGAGCCCTCAGAATCCTGAACTCTGGCTCCGGCCTTGACTTATTCGATTGCCTGTTAGAGGTTCTTGTTCACCTTCTTCCAATCCTTCACGGCCGGGATGATACCCAGGGCGACGATTTCGTCGCGCATCTTGCAGAGGTGCTCGTAAGAAGCCTGCAGGTCGGCCATTTCCTTGGCGGTACCCTTCGGGTTCGTGAAGTGGACACCGGTGGCGTCGATCACGGTAGGCATGGCCATCATCACGTTCTGGAACTTCTCGTTGTTCACATAGGTGCCGGCAGGCCAGTTGAAACGCTTGCCGCCCATGGAAGCCTCGATCATCTTCACGGCGCAGTAGGCCGGACTCTGGAACGAGGAACGTCCGCGGAGTTCGATGATCTTCGCACCGCCCTGGATGGTCGCCTGCTTGATCTCCTCGAACTTCTTCTCGGAAAGGTTCTTCTTGCTCAGCGGCGTACCGTCGATCTTTACCTTGCTGGCGAAAACAGCCATGGCTTCACCGTGTCCGCCGTAGGTGCGGGCGCCGGTCACCTTGCTCTGCTGCACCTTGAAGTGGGCGGCGAGTTCGGTCTGCAGGCGGGTGGAGTCGAGGGCGGCGAGGGTCGTCACCTGGCTGGGTTTCAGGCCGGAGTGCAGGAGCACCACCAGACCGGTCAGGTCGGCCGGGTTGAAGATAACGACTACGTGCTTGACGTTCGGGCAGTATTTCTTGACATTCTTACCGAACTCCTCTGCAATCTGGCAGTTGCCTTTCAGCAGGTCTTCGCGGGTCATGCCGGCCTTGCGGGGGGCGCCACCGGAAGAGATGATGTATTTCGCGTTCTTGAAGGCAACGGCGGGATCCGTCGTCCAGGTGAGGTTCACACCCTCGAAGGCGCAGTGGTTCATTTCGGCAACAACGCCTTTCAGACCGGGCTCGTACACATCATAGAGGCAGATGTTCGGAGTAAGCTTGAGCATCATGGCGGTCTGTGCCATGTTGGAACCAATCATGCCGGCGGCACCGACGATGACGAGTTTCTCATTTGTCAAAAAAGCCATAATTGATTTGATATTTAATATTTAAAACTTTTTCTTCTGGAAAAGCGGTGCAAATATACAAAAAATATACTATATTTGTGCCGATTATTAAATATTGTATATGGAACAGCCTCCCAGTTCTGTTTGTATAGCTCCCATAACGGCGGACGCCCAGTCTGACGATCCGTTATCGCGATTGCATATATAACCGAGAACCCCCTGCAACAGCCGTTGCGGGGCGCGCGGTCGTTTATTTCCCGCGCAAAAGGAGACAAAAACAGCGTATATGGCTTTATATTTAAAGAAAGAATTAGAAGATTCCAAGACCACCATTGCGGTCTGGCAGATTACGGAAACGGAAGAGCAGCTCAAGGAAATGAGTTCTACGCCCACGGACGAGATGGAAGAAATCTCGTTCATCAAAAGCGAGTCCCTGCGCAAGCAGCGGCTGGCGGTCCGGGCCCTGCTGAACGAGTTGTTCGACGAGAAGGTCTATCTGAGCCACCACGATAACGGCAAACCCTATCTGGAGAACCAGGTAACCAATATCAGCATTACCCATACCGAAAAATACGTAGCGGTGATCCTGAACGATACCGAGGACGTGGGCATCGACATCGAGTCGCTGGACCGCGATTTCTCCGCAGTAGAAAAGAAGGCCCTTTCCGAGGATGAGATTGAAGACCTGGACGATGACCGCAGGAACGAACAGCTGGCCATGTACTGGTGCGCCAAAGAGGCGGTTTTCAAAAGACTGTCTCATTATAATGTAGACTTTGCCGAGCAGATCGAGGTGGAGCGTTTCCGCATGCGCGGCGAAGGAGAACTGGAGGCGACGTTTATCCACAAAGACGGATACGAAGAAGAATTCGAATTGGAGTACATTACATTCGACCGGCATCTGCTGGTGTGGGTGGTCGGGTAACATAAATGTTATTCAATTTTTAGAAATTCTAATTTAAATTTTAGTTTAACAGCCTGTTAGCCAATCGGTTAGCAGGCTGTTAAATATATTGTTGATAACTTTTTCCTGCAAAATAGGTATAATTCGAAAAAATATCTCGTATATTTGTATTGCGGTCGGAGCGAATCCGAGTCCGCATAATCAACACCAGATATTATTGACCGTCCGGCCCCATGGGAGCCGGGTGATAGCTGACACTTTTTTTATATGGTAAAGAATGTAGTAAAACGTGATGGCCGGCTCGTTGAATTCAACAGCCAGAAGATTGTCGCCGCCATCCTGAAGGCAATGGATGTTACGGAGCAGGGCGAGGATATTGTCCTGGCGGCAAAGATTGCGGATGCCATTGCAAAACAGGCTCCTGACAAACTGGGCGTGGAGGATATCCAGGACCTGGTGGAACTCGAACTCATGAAGAGCCCCCGCAAGGAAGTGGCCCGGAAGTATATCGCCTACCGCAATCAGCGCAACCTGGCCCGCAAAGCCAAGACGAACGAGATTTTCCAGACCATCATCGACGCGCAGGCCAATGACATCACCCGCGAAAATGCGAACATGAACGCCGATACGCCGGCGGGCATGATGATGAAGTTCGCCTCCGAGGCCACCAAGACCTATGTGGACGAGTGTCTGCTGTCGGGTGACGTGCGGGAAGCCGTTGCGGGCAACTACATCCATATCCACGACAAGGATTATTATCCCACCAAGTCGCTTACCTGCATCCAGCACCCGCTGGACCTGATTTTGGAATACGGGTTGAAGGCCGGCCATGGGGAGTCCCGTCCCGCGAAGCGCATCGAAACGGCCGCCGTGCTGGCTTGCATTTCCATGGAAACCGTCCAGAATGAGATGCATGGCGGCCAGGCCATTCCCGCCTTCGATTTCTACCTGGCCCCCTATGTCCGCAAAACCTTCGAAGAGGAAGTGGACAAGGTGAGCGCCATGATGAACCAGGATTATTCCGAACTGAAATCCGCTCCCGTGGATGATTACCTCCGGCGTGACCTTGTGGGCCTGCAGGGTCGCGAACGGGCCTTTCAGCATGCCATGAACCAGACGGTGGGCCGTGTTCACCAAGCCATGGAGGCGTTCGTGCACAACATGAACACCATCCACAGCCGCGGCGGCAACCAGGTGGTCTTCTCGTCCATCAACTACGGTACCGATACATCGGCCGAGGGCCGCTGCATCATCCGGGAAATCCTGAATACGACTTATGAAGGTGTGGGCAACGGTTCCACCGCCATCTTCCCCATCCAGATCTGGAAGAAGAAACGCGGCGTCAGCTACCTGCCCGAAGACCGCAACTACGACCTGTACAAATTCGCCTGCAAGGTGAGTGCCCGCCGTTTCTTCCCCAACTTCCTGAACCTGGACGCTTCCTTCAACCAGGACGATGCCTGGGATCCGAACGATCCGAAGCGCTATGTCCACGAAGTGGCCACGATGGGCTGCCGTACGCGCGTATATGGTAATAAGTTCGGTCCCAAGACCTCCATCGGCCGCGGCAACCTGAGCTTCACCACCATCAACATCGTGAAACTGGCCATCGAGGCCATGAAGGAGGAGGAAGACAAAGAGCGCCGCATCCAGACCTTCTTCGAGAAGCTGGACTGGGCCCTGGACATTTCCGCCAAGCAGTTGAACGAGCGTTACAATTTCCAGAAGACCGCCCTCAAGAAGCAGTTCCCGTTGCTCATGAGCGGCCTCTGGCTGGGCAGCGAAAAACTGAAGGAGAACGATCCCATCGAGTCCGTCATGAACCAGGGAACCCTGTCCATCGGCTTCATCGGCCTGGCCGAGTGCCTCATCGCCCTGATCGGAAAACACCACGGGGAGAGCGAGGAAGCTCAGGAACTGGGCCTGCGGATCATTTCGCACATGGCAGAGAAAATCAACGGTTTCGCCGAGACCTACCAGCACAACTTCACCTTCCTGGGAACGCCGGCAGAGGGTCTTGCGGGCCGCTTTACCAAACGCGACAAGAAGACCTTCGGCATCATTCCGGGCGTTACGGACAAGGATTACTACACCAACTCCAGCCACATCCCGGTGTACTACCACTGCACGCCGGAGCACAAGGCCAAGATTGAAGGCCCGTACCACAAGTACGAGAACGCCGGCCACATCTTCTACGTGGAGATTGACGGGGACGCCACCCACAATCCCGAGGCCATCATGAACATCGTGGACCTGATGGACAAGTACGATATCGGCTACGGCAGCGTGAACCACAACCGCAACCGCTGCATGGACTGCGGCTTCGAGAATGCGGAGGAAAACCTGCGCGAATGGCCGCACTGCCACGGCCACAACATCGATACGCTCCAGCGCATCACCGGCTACCTGGTGGGTACCACCGACCGTTGGAACTCCGGCAAACTGGCCGAACTGAAGGACCGCGTGGTTCACAAGTAGGCATGAAAATCAGGGTTTTGAATATCCTGGAACAGACAATGGCCGACGGACCGGGTTTCCGTACGGCCATTTACTGTGCCGGATGCGCCCATCACTGCCCGGGCTGCCACAATCCCCAGTCGTGGGACTTCGCGGGCGGGCATGAGATGGACGTTGAGGACTTGCTGGCCGTCATCAAGGCCGACGAAATGTCCAACGTGACCTTTTCCGGCGGCGACCCCTTCTATCAGGTGGACGCCTTTACGGAACTGGCCCGCCGCATCAAGCAGGAAACCAACAAGACCATCTGGTGCTGGACGGGATTCACCCTCGAGGAGATTCAGGCCGATACCCACCTGGCCCAGCTGCTTCCCTGGCTGGATGTCCTGGTGGACGGCCCGTTCATCCAGGAGCAGCGGGACACCTCGCTTCATTTCCGCGGCAGTCCCAACCAGCGCATCCTCTATCTGCACGGGGCCCCGCCCGACGATACCATCCCCGGCACCGTTCCGCTGGTGCCGTTACGATAACTGACCCATGCGTATGATTATTCGGAAATCAGCCCTTCTGGGGGCGGCCCTCCTGTCGCCGGCATTGGCGGCCCTGGCCAAACAGAGACCCAATATCATCTTTTTCCTCGTGGACGATTATGGTTGGCCGGAGAGTTCGGTGGCCTATGGCGACGAGGTCTATCCCCGCAACCGCCAGTTCCATACCCCCAACATGGAGCGGCTGGCGCAGCAGGGTGTCCTGCTTACCCATGCCTATGCCTGTCCGGTATCCACGCCTACGCGCGCAAGCCTGATGTCCGGCATGAACGCCATCCATTCCCACATTACGAACTGGGTTTCCATGGCGGGCAACCAGCCGTCCGATGCCGTGGGCGGCAAGAACGGAGCGGCGGTCTACGAAGAACTGGAGACCGATATTTTCCGTCGTCCGGACTGGAATATCAACGGACTCTGCCCCGACGGCCCCCTGTCCGAGGGAGTAAATGATGTCCAGGCGGCCACCCCGATGGTGCGCCTGCTGCGTGATGCGGGCTACTACACCATCCACGTAGGGAAAGCCCACTGGGCATCGGCCGGAACCCCCGGCGCCTCGCCTTACAACATGGGCTTCCTCGTGAACGTAGCCGGCACGAACGCCGGTCTGCCGAAGAGTTATCTGGGAACGGATAACTTCGGAAATAAACCCGAGTTGTGGAACATGGCGGCCGTGCAGAACATGGTCGAATACTACGGGCAGGACATCTTCCTGACGGAGGCCCTTACCCGCGAGGCCCTCAAGACCCTGGAGGAACCGGTACGCCGGGGCCAGCCTTTCTACCTGTATCTGTCGCATTACGCCACCCATACGCCCATCCAGAAAGACACGCGGTTCTTCGACCGATACAAGAAAGAAATGGGCTTGGACGCAGGCCAGTCCAAGTTTTCTTCCATGGTAGAAGGGGTGGACAAGAGTCTGGGCGACGTGCTGGACTACCTGGAGGCGCACCACATCGCGGACAATACCATCATCATTTTCATGTCCGATAACGGCGGCAATGCCGACGTCAAGGCCAAAGGAGGCGTACCCCATACCCAGAACGCCCCGCTCCGGGAAGGGAAGGGCTCCTGCTACCAGGGCGGCATCCGGGTGCCGATGATGGTCTGCTGGCCCGGACGGACGGCACCGGGGACGCGGATCGATACGCCTGTCGTCCCGGAAGACCTTTTCCCGACCATCCTGGAGATGGGCCATGTCAAAAAATACACCACCTCACAGGAAGTGGACGGCAAGAGCCTGGTAAAGCTGCTTGCGGGAAAACCTTCGGACATCGACCCGCAGCGCCCGCTCTTTTTCCACTACCCGCACCAGTGGAAATGGGAGTACAAGAGCGAAGTGGATTTCCTCTCCACCGTCATCGTGGGCGATTGGAAACTGGTCTATGTGATGATGAACACGGTCCCCGGCCAGCGGGTGCAGGACGGGGTTCCGTTCGAACTGTACAACCTCCGGGAAGATATCGGCGAAACCCGCAACCTGGCGGCGGAATATCCGGAAAAAGTGGCGGAACTGGCCCGTCTGCTGGGAGAACGGCTCCGCGGGTGGAACGCCCCCATGCCCATTGTCCGGGCAACGGGAAAACCGGTTCCCTGGCCGGATGAATTGTTGAAATAGGTCGGGGTAAAAGGACTCGAACCTTCGACCCTCTGGTCCCAAACCAGATGCGCTAGCCAACTGCGCCACACCCCGAGATTGCCTTTCGGCGGATGTTGCAAAGTTACTAAAAAAATGCTATATTTGAATTTTGTTATAATGACTAATCACAACTATGGCAGCAATTCATGGTAAGATATCCCAGGTGATCGGGCCGGTGGTCGATGTCCATTTCGATTTGGAAAGCGCCGAACAACAGGAACTTCCGCGTATCCACGATGCCTTGGAAGTTGCCCGTCCGGGCGGCGGCGTGCTCATCATCGAGGTTCAACAGCATATCGGGGAGGATACGGTCCGATGCGTGGCGATGGATTCCACGGACGGTCTGCAGCGGGGGATGGAAGCCACCGATACCCACGCGCCGATTTCGATGCCGGTGGGCGCCCAAATCCGCGGGCGCGTGCTGAACGTTACGGGCGAGGCCATCGACGGTCTGGGTGGTTTCTCCAAGGAGGGCGCCCTGCCCATCCATCGCGAACCGCCTAAATTCGAAGACCTGACCACTTCCCAGGAGGTCCTGGCCACGGGTATCAAGGTCATCGACCTGCTGGAACCCTACCTGAAAGGCGGCAAGATCGGCCTGTTCGGCGGTGCCGGCGTGGGAAAGACAGTACTCATCAAGGAACTCATCAACAACATTGCCAAGAAACACAACGGCTTCTCCATTTTCGCCGGCGTAGGCGAACGTACCCGCGAAGGAAACGACCTCCTCCGCGAAATGATCGAATCCGGCGTCATCCGCTACGGAAAGGAATTCGAGGAGGGCATGGAGGAGGGAAAGTGGGACCTTTCCAAGGTGGACCGCGAAGAGCTGGAGAAATCCCAGGTGGCCATGGTGTTCGGGCAGATGAACGAACCGCCGGGAGCCCGTTCCAGCGTGGCCCTGAGCGGCCTTACCATGGCGGAATCCTTCCGTGACAGCGATACGGGTGAAGGGCCGCGCGACATCCTCTTCTTTATCGACAACATCTTCCGTTTCACGCAGGCGGGCTCCGAAGTGAGTGCGCTGCTGGGGCGGATGCCATCGGCCGTAGGGTATCAGCCCACCCTCGCCACGGAAATGGGACAGATGCAGGAGCGCATCACCTCTACCAAGAAGGGATCCATTACCTCCGTGCAGGCGGTTTACGTGCCGGCCGATGACCTCACCGACCCGGCTCCCGCCACCACGTTCTCGCACCTGGACGCCACCACGGTGCTCAGCCGCAAGATCACCGAGCTGGGTATCTACCCGGCTGTGGATCCGCTGGAATCCACTTCCCGCATCCTGGACCCGCACATCGTGGGGGAGGCGCATTACAACTGTGCCCAGCGGGTGAAACAGATCCTGCAGCGCAACAAGGAATTGCAGGATATCATCGCCATCCTGGGCATGGATGAGCTTTCGGACGAGGACAAACAGACCGTAAACCGGGCGCGCCGCGTGCAGCGGTTCCTGTCGCAGCCTTTCTCCGTGGCCGAGCAGTTTACCGGGGTCAAGGGCGTGATGGTGGATATTGCGGATACCATCAAGGGATTCAATATGATTTTGGACGGTGAGGTGGACTACCTGCCGGAGCAGGCCTTCCTGAACGTGGGGACCATCGAGGATGCCATTAAGAAGGGAGAGGAACTCCTGAAACAGGCGAACGGATAGGATGGCGGACAAGACGGACATATCCCTGGAGATTGTTTCTGCGGAACGGACGCTGGCCAGTTGCAAGGTGGACAGCGTGGAACTGCCCGGTACGCTGGGCCGTTTCGAGGTCCTGCGGGATCATGCCCCGCTGCTGTCCTCGCTCGCTCCCGGCGAAATCGTCTTTGCCACCGATGGCAGGACCGAGCGCGTAGCCATCCGCGGCGGCTTTGTGGAAGTTGCGCATAATCACGTTAGTGTCTGTGTGGAAGTATGAACCGGCTCGCTCGCATAACGGTCTTTATGTTGGCCCTGCTCCTGTGGCCGGGAGTGTCTGCTGCTGCCTCCGGAGAGCAGGAAAATCTCGTCCTCGCTGCGCAGTCTGACACTGCTTCGCTGCGGAAAAGCTCTCCGGAGGCAGCAGCAGACACTTCTGGCGAGCTGGATATGGATGAGTATCTGTACGGCCATGTGGGCGATGCGTACGGGTGGCATATCACGACGGTGAACGGCCACCCTGTGACGGTGCACCTGCCGGTTATCGTCCGCAGCAAGACCACCGGCTGGCACATTTTCTCATCGAAACGCATCGAAGAAGGGGAGGAGTACGAGGGGTTCCGCATCGCCGCGAAAGGGGAACCGAACGAGGGGAAGCTGGTGGAGGAAACCGCCGGCGGCATCGTCCGCCCGCTGGATATCTCCATCACCAAGAATGTGTTCGGGCTGATGGTGAACAGCCTCGTCGTGGTGCTGCTGGTGCTCCTGGGTGCCCGATGGTATCGGAGGCACGATGCGGTTGAGGAGGCTCCGCATGGTTTTGCGGGGATCGTGGAGATGCTGGTAACCATGATCGAGGACGATATTATCAAGGTCTGTGTGGGCCCCGATTACAAACGCTATTCGCCTTACCTGCTCACCGCCTTTTTCTTTATCTTTATCAACAACCTGATGGGCATCATCCCCATTTTTCCGGGGGGTGCCAACATCACGGGCAACATTGCCGTCACGTTTACGCTGGCCATCTGTACGTTCCTGGCGGTCAACCTCTTTGGAAACAAGCATTACTATAAGGATATTTTCTGGCCCGATGTCCCTGTCTTCCTGAAAGCGATTCCGTTGATGCCACTGATTGAAATCATTGGTGTTTTTACGAAGCCCTTCTCCTTGATGATCCGACTCTTTGCCAACATCCTGGCGGGCCATATGATGCTGCTGGGCGTGGTGGCGGTGGTTTTCCTGACGGCGAAAATGGGGATCGGACTGAATGCCGGAATGAGTTTTATTGCCGTCTGCTTTGGTGTTTTCATGGATATCCTGGAACTGTTGGTGGCCTTCCTGCAGGCTTATGTTTTCACCATGCTCTCCAGCGTGTTTATCGGCTTGAGCCGGCAGGCCCCCGAGAAAGAATAAGTGTAACTATTTAAAAGATACAAGATTATGTTAGCAATGATTCTTCAGGCCGTCGCAGGCGCCGCCCTTGGAAAGGCGGGTGCCGCCCTCGGCGCAGGTATCGCAGCCGTTGCGGCTGCCATCGGTATCGGAAAGATCGGTCAGGCCGCCCTGGAAGCAGGTGCCCGCCAGCCCGAGAAGGCAGACCACTACCGGCTTACGGCCATCATCGTGGGCGCCCTCGTGGAAGGCGCCTGCCTGTTCGCGATCCTCGTCTGCCTCATCGGCAAATAGGCCATGTCGCTGGTAACGCCTGATTTCGGCCTCCTATTCTGGATGGTGCTCATCTTCGGCATCGTCCTGTTTATCCTGTGGAAATTCGGCTTTCCCATCATCACGGATATGGTGGAGCAGCGGGCGGCCCGGATTGAAAACTCCCTCCGGCTGGCCCGCGAGGCGGAGGAAAAGATGCGGGAACTCGCGCAGGAGCAGGACCGGCTGGTAGAAGAGGCCCGCAAGCAGCAGGCTGCCATGCTGAAAGAGGCTACCGAATCCCGCAAGGAAATCCTGGAACAGGCCAAGGCCGAGGCCCGCGCGGAGGCGGACAAGATCCTCACTGCCGCCCGGACCGAGATCGCGGCCGAAAAGGAAAGCGCTCTGCGCGAAGTTCGTGCCCAGGTGGCCGAACTGTCCATCGGCATCGCCGAGAAGGTCCTCCGCAAGGAAATGGAAGACCCGGTCGCAGCCGAGCGGTTCGTTGAGAAACTTACGGAAGAGATATGAATACCGGAATCATAGCATCGAGATACGCCCGGGCGCTGTATAAGTACGTTTCCGAGGTCGGGAACGCACGGCAGGCGGCTGCCCAGGTTCGTCGCTTGCAGGAGGTGTTGGCCACAACGCCCGCCCTGCAGCAGGTGCTGGATGATCCGGCGGGGGTATCGCCCGCGCAGAAAATGGCCCTTTTCGCAAGTGCCCTGGCCCCGGAGAAACTGTTGCCGGAACTGGACCGCTTCCTGTCCATGCTCCTGGAAAAACGCCGCATGGACCTGGTAAAATTCATTTTCCACGACTTCCTGTCGCTGAGCGACCAGGGGGAAGGCATCGTCCGGGTACGGCTGGTGACGGCCGCCCCTTCCGGGACGCTGGAGACACGGCTACAGAAACTGCTTCAGGAGAAAACCGGCCGGAAGCCGGTGATCGTTACGGAGGTAGATCCTTCCTTGATGGGCGGATTCCGTATCGAACTGGAAGACCGGCTGCTGGACGCGAGCGTGCGCCATCAGCTGGATACCATCCGGACGCAGTTACTGGCCCGCAATCGTCGGATTGTATAATTAGAAAAGAAAGATATGGCTCAGAATATCAAACCCAGTGAAATTTCCGAGGTGCTGCTGCAGCAACTGCGCGAGGTGGACACCTCCCTCCAATGGGAAGAAGTCGGCAAGGTCCTGCAGGTGAGCGATGGTGTAGTCCGCCTGTACGGGCTTACGCATGCCGAGGCGGGCGAACTGCTTGACTGCGGCAACGGGGTCATGGCCGTGGTGATGAACCTGGAAGAGGACAACGTAGGCGCCGTCCTGTTGGGTCCGACCGACCTGGTCAAGGAGGGCATGACGGTGCGTCGTACCGGCCGCATCGCGTCCATCGACGTGAGCGAGCAGATGCTCGGCCGCGTGGTGGATCCGCTCGGCAATCCGCTGGACGGACTCGGCCCCATCGAGGGCGAGAAAACGCAGATGCCCCTGGAGCGCAAGGCCCCGGGCGTCATTTTCCGCCAGCCCGTGAATGAACCGCTTCAGACAGGCATCAAAGCCATTGACGCGATGATTCCCATCGGGCGCGGCCAGCGCGAACTGATTATCGGCGACCGCCAGACGGGAAAGACCGCCATCGCCATCGACACCATTATCAACCAGCGGGAGGGATTCCTGGCCGGCCAACCGGTCTATTGCATCTATGTGGCGGTGGGACAGAAAGGTTCCACGGTGGCGAACATCGTGGAGACCCTGCGCGCCAAGGGTGCGATGGACTACACGGTGGTGGTGGCCGCAACGGCCGCCGATCCCGCGGCCATGCAGTATTACGCTCCTTTTGCCGGGGCCGCCATCGGCGAGTATTTCCGCGATACCGGCCGCAGTGCCCTGGTGGTGTACGACGACCTTTCCAAGCAGGCGGTGGCCTATCGGGAAGTGTCCCTGATTTTGAAGCGTCCTTCCGGCCGCGAGGCCTATCCGGGCGATGTTTTCTACCTGCATTCCCGCCTGCTGGAACGGGCTGCGAAAATCATCGGCCAGCAGGAAGTGGCCGAGCAGATGAACGACCTCCCGGATTCGCTGAAGGGAAAAGTCCGTGCGGGAGGTTCGCTGACCGCCCTTCCCATTATCGAGACGCAGGCGGGTGACGTATCGGCCTACATCCCCACCAACGTGATTTCGATTACCGACGGACAGATTTACCTGGAAAGCTCCCTCTTCAACCGCGGGATGCGGCCGGCGATCAACGTGGGTATTTCGGTATCCCGCGTGGGTGGCAGCGCCCAGGTGAAGAGCATGAAGAAGGTGGCCGGTACGCTGAAAATCGATCAGGCCCAGTACAATGAGCTGGAGGCCTTTGCCAAGTTCTCGTCCGATATGGACAAGGTGACGGCCATGGCCCTGGACAAAGGCCGCAAGAACAATGTCCTGCTGATCCAGCCCCAGTATAGCCCCATGCCCGTGGGCGAACAGGTGGCCATCCTTTACTGTGGTACGCACGCGCTGATGCGGGATCTTCCCATCGACAAGGTGCCTGCCTTCCAGGAGGCCTTCCTGGATCGGCTGCGCGCATCGCACAAAGCAGACGTACTGGAGGTCCTGGCGGCCGGCAAACTGGACGAGAATGTAACCCGCATCCTGGAGAAAGAGGCGGAGAATGTGGTTTTGTCTCTTCAATAGCCTATGCCGTCACTGAAGGAGATCAAGGGAAGGATTGCTTCTGTGAGCAGTACGCTGAAGATTACTTCGGCGATGAAGATGGTGGCCTCTGCCAAGTTGCACAAGGCGCAGGCGGCCATCGGGAACATGCTGCCCTACGAGCAGCGCCTTTCCCGTATCCTGGCCGCTTTGCTGGCTGTTTCAGAGCAGCCTGCCGGTGCCGTGCAGCATATTCCCAAGTTCCCTGCGAAGAAGAGGGAGCAGACAGACCGGACGGAAAGTGTGGCGGTGGTGGCCTGGAGCTCGAATTCGTCGTTGTGCGGTGGATTCAACGCGGCGGTGATCCGGAAAACGTCGGCGGTGGTAAAGAAGTGGGAGCAGGATGGGGCGAAGGTGACGGTGTTCAGCGTGGGCCGGAAGATGGCCGATGCCATGCGCAAGGCGGGCTATCCTTCGCCGGCGGATTACACGAAACTGGCCGATGCGCCCTCCTACGAGGGCGCTGCCGCTCTGGCGGATACCTTGATCGCGGCATTCGACGAAGGCCGCTTCGACCGCGTGGAACTGGTCTATAACCACTTCCACTCCACGGCCTCGCAACCGACCCGGCATGAGGTATATCTTCCTTTCTCGGTGGAAAACATCCCCGAAGCGGCTCCTGAAGACTTTATCGTGGAGCCTTCCCGGGAGGAGCTGATTGCCCAGCTGGTACCTACCTTCCAGCGCCTGCGCATCTACACCACCCTGCTGGATGCCAACGCCGCCGAGCACGCCGCCCGCACGGTGGCCATGCAGACGGCTACCGACAACGGCAACAACCTGCTCCAGGAACTCACCCTGGAGTACAATAAGAGTCGTCAGCAGAAAATTACCTCCGAGATCCTGGACCTCGTGGGCGGTACCTTGCAGCAATAGGAACGGACAAATAAAAGATGAACGCCGCGTGCAATCCCTGCAGGCGGCGTTCGCAATTCTAACCTAAAACTTAACCTATGAAAAAACTATTCACTGGTTATTATTGCAAGGTCTGTGCCAAACTATTCAGTTTTTGTCAGGCAAGACTCATCTAATTTCACTTTTTTGATAACAATGTCCACCAGAGGGCGGTCGGCGCGGTCTTTTTCCACGCGGGCAATCCGGTCGATGACATCGAGCCCCTCGAGGGTCTCGCCAAAGACGGTATACTGTCCGTCCAGCTGGGCGCAGGCGACCGGATCCTGGACGATATAGAACTGGGAGCCGGAGGACTCCTTGAGCGGATTGGCTGCATCGCCACGGCGGGCGGCGGCTACGGCGCCTTTGATGTGGGTGTATTCCGGGATGAACTCGGCCGGTATCGTGTAGCCGGGACCACCGGCACCGAGGTGCTGGCCGGCGGGTGCGCCCTTGGAATCGGGATCGCCGCCCTGGATCATAAAACCGTTAATCACCCGATGGAAAAGCAAACCATCATAGAACCCGCTGAGGGCGAGTTTTGCGAAGTTGTCGCGGTGCTTGGGCGTTTTGGCATACAGTTTAATCTTGATCGTTCCCATGCTGGTCACGAGATCGAATACCGGTTCTTCCGGCAATTGGGCGAGTTTATCCATGACTTTAGCGGTTTTGACGGAATCTGCTTCAGCGGCTTCCGCTGCCTCGGCTTCCGCTGCCTCGGCTTCTTCTGCGGCTTTCTGGCGGTTTTTGCAACCGGTTACCAGCAGGGCGGCAGCGGCCAGGCAAAGGAAAATAAGATAGAAGGGTTTCATATGGACGAAAATTAAAAATCTAACGGTCTAAAGTTGTATCCCAGAATGGCATATACCGCCGGAGCGGCCTTGATGCGGACACGGAAAGACTCCCAGTCCTTGGCAGCGGCCGGCGACCACTGCACCTCGCTCAGGGCGGCGGCACGCGGCAGCATCATGTATTCCAGGTAATCATTGGTACCGATGAACTCGGTCCACAGGTTGGCCTGGACGCCCAGGATATGCGGGCAGGCTTCGGCGGGGAGGTCGGTGTAAGGCTCGTAGCTATAGACCTTTTCCAGCGGCAGGCAGTGGCCGATGGCCAGCGGCTCCTTGTCTTTGTCTGCGCTCTGATAGTAGTCGAAGTACATATAGGTATTGGGCGACATGATGACGTCGTAGCCCATCTGGGCCGCTTTCAGGCCGCCTTTCACGCCGCGCCAAGACATGACCGTGGCCCCCTCGGCCAGCTTGCCCTCCAGGATTTCGTCCCAGCCGATGATCTTGCGGCCCTTGCTGTTGAGGAAGGCCTGGATGCGGGCGGTTACGTAATTCTGCAGGTAGTCCTCGGCGCTGTGCTTGTCGTCGCTCTTGATGCCCAGTTCGGCGATGCGCTGCTGGCAGTCGGGGCACTCTTTCCAGCGCTGGCGCGGGCACTCGTCACCGCCGATGTGGATGTATTCCGACGGGAAAATGTCTGTCAGCTCGGTCAGGATATCCTCCAGGAAGGTAAATGTCGCTTCCTTGCCGGCGCAGAGCACCTCTTTCTTGATGCCCCAGGTAGTGGAAACTTCGTACGGGCCGCCGGTGCAGCCGAGGTTCGGATAGGCCGCGAGGGCAGCCTGCATGTGACCGGGCAGGTCAATTTCCGGGATGATGGTGATGTTCTTCTTTTCGGCATAGGCCACTACATCGCGCAGTTCGTCCTGCGTGTAGTAGCCGCCATATCGGATCCCGTCGTTCGTGGTATTGTCCTTCCCGATCATCGTTCCGTTGCGGAAGGCGCCGATTTCGGTGAGGCGGGGATATTTTTTGGATTCGAACCGCCATCCCTGGTCCTCGGTAAGATGCCAGTGCAGCCGGTTCATCTTGTAAATGGCCATCATGTCGATGACTTTCTTGATCTCGTCCACGCTGAAGAAGTGGCGGCCGCTATCGACCATAAATCCGCGATGGCGGAAGCGCGGTTCGTCGCGAATGATGATGGCGGGAATGCGCCAGGAGACCTCCGAAACGGGATGTTTTCCGTAAATCTGGACCGGGAGCAGCTGATAGAGCGTCTGGATGGCATAGAAGAATCCGGGGAATGCGGATGCCTTTACCATGGCTTTCGAAGGGGTAATTTCAATGGTGTAGGCTTCTTCGCCCAGGCTCTTGTCCAGCATGAACAGGAAACCTTTGGCCTTGCCTTTCGCCACGACGGCGTCCAAACCGGCCGGGAAGGCTACGGAATTGGTCTTTCCGCTGACCAGCTCGATCCGGCTGGCGAACTGGGAAATGACTTCGCGGCTGCGCGAGTCAAGGGCGGGATCTCCGTTGAAGGTCACACCGGCTACTTTAAAGGAGCCTTTGCCCAGTTGAACGGATTGGGGGTAGGGAATCAGGTTGAGCACCGTTTCTCCCTTGGCGGACAGGCCCAGGCAGATCAGTGCGGTGGAAAACAGAGCGACAATTCGTTTCATTCCTTGCATAGGTTTAATAAATCGTCACAAGATACGAAAAATCTAGTAAATTAGAAAACCGATGACGCCTCCGGCGACAATCAACAGGATGGGTCCGGCTTTCCAGCAGAACGATGCCACCAGGGCGCCGCCGAACAGCAGCCAGCTTTTCCAATCGGGGAAGTTTTCCCGAACCACCTCCAGGAAGGGGTGCCCGTCGGTCCAGCCGGTGCGGAGGACGAGGATGGCGGCGGCTGCGCCGATCAGGCCCACGACCGCGGGCCGGAGCCAGGCCATCACCCCCTCGAAGATGCGGTTGTGCCGCATGACCTCGTAGAATCGGGCCATCATCAACACCAGCAGGAAGGAGGGGAGAACCACGGCGAGGGTGGCGGTGAACGAGCCCAGGACGCCCAGCAGATGGCTGCCGCCGGCGGCCGTAACCACGTTGTACCCTACGTAGGTGGCGCAGTTGATGCCAATGGGACCGGGGGTCATCTGGGAGATGGCCACGATGTCTGTGAACGCGCTCTCGGTAATCCAGGCATGCGCCGTAACGACCTGTGTCTGAATAAGGGACAGCATGGCATAGCCCCCTCCGAAAGTAAAGAGGCCGATGACGAAGAACGTCACGAACAGCTGGAGGAACAGGGTGACCGCTTCCATCATTCCGTCCTCCTCTCTTTATAATAGGTGTACGCGGTAGCCAGGACGATGAGCACCAGCAGGATCCAGATGGGCGATACCTGCAGGAAGGCTACCAGGACCAGGGTGATGCCGGTCAGGAGCCAGGCCCAGACGGATGTGTTGTTCTTGCGGGCCATGTTGACCATGGGAACGACAATGAGCGATACCACCACGGGCCGGATCCCCTTGAAAATGCGCACCACCACGGGGTTGTCCTGATAACCGGAAAATACCATGGCGATGAGCAGGATCATCAGGAAAGAGGGAAGGACGGTGCCGATGGTGGCGGCAATGCTGCCTTTTACGCCACGCAGCCGGTATCCCGCAAAGATGGAAACGTTCACCGCGAGGATGCCGGGCGCGCTCTGTGCGAGCGCGATGATGTCCGGAAGTTCCTCTTCCGATATCCATCCCCGTTTTCCCAACTCGTTTTGAATCAGGGGAATCATGGCATAGCCGCCTCCGATGGTGAAGGCGCCGATCTTGCTGAAAACAGCGAATATGTTCCACAGAGATACCATTTTGCTGTCTGATTCTGCTGCAAAGGTGGTAATTTTTTGAAAAATCGCAAAAAAAGTTTGTGGGTTCAGAAAAAGTTTCTACCTTTGCAGTCCCGTTCGCGTAAAGCGCGGGAAAACGATCTTTGAAAATAGTGGAATAAGTACAAGCAAGTACCGAAAAAGTAGAAGAAACGAGAGCGTCAATTCTAA
>ONIQ01000037.1 GCA_900317925.1 uncultured Bacteroidales bacterium
CCCGACGGCATCTATCTGGACCGGGCATACATCCGCAACGGCGTATTCGCCCTGGCCCTGGAGCCTGGAGACGACAACCTCTCCCGTATCTTCGGCCTGACCCCGAGCCAGAAGCCCGAAGCACCCAAAGAAGAAAAAGAAGGAAAGGCCTTCCACATCCGGCACGTGGAGTTGAAGAACTTCCACTATGTGATGGTGAATTTCCAGGGAGCCGCCCGGGATATTGCCCGGGGAGAGGCCTTCCCGCAGCCCCACGGCATTGATTGGGACAACATGGACTGTCTCGTCAACGTAAAAGGACGCGACTTCCGCGTGAGCGGGGGTTACATTTCCGGTACGGCCGATGAACTGAATATCCTGGAAAAGAGCGGCTATCACATCCTGTCGATGTCGGGGCGGGCCAAGGTCGGACACGGACAGACGCTGGTCCGCGACATGAAGATGACCGACCTGTGGTCCCGTATCGAACTCCCCCTGTATTCCATGACCTATGAGAACACCGCCTCCTTCAACGACTTTATCGCCAAGGTACGCCTGCGGGGTATCGTAAAACCGAGCATGGTGAGCTTCCGAAGCATCTCCTACTTCGCCCCGTCCCTGAAAGACATGGACCTGCTGGTCAACCTGGAGAATGCCGACGTGGACGGCTATGTCAACGACCTGCACATCAAAGATGCCGTTTTCCATGAAATGCATTCGGGAGTAGAAGGATCGGCCGATGTAATCCTGATGGGGATTCCGAACGCCCAGAGCATGATGCTGGACGTCCAGGCCCGTCCCCTGCGGTTCACCACCGACGGGATCGGCCGTTTCCTGAAAGGCCTCTCCCCTTCCACGAACCTGGATTTGAGCAAATGGGCGCGCGGGATGAACCTGTCGTTCTCAGGACGAGCCCACGGACCGATGAACCGCCTAGGGATTCAGGGAACCGTCCAAACCCCCTCCGGATCGCTCTCTGCCGATGCCGATATCCGCAACCTGATGGACAAATGGCATCCGCTCACGCTGGGCGGCACGGTCCGGACCGATGAATTGGATCTGGGAAGCATCTTGGGCGTTTCCGCCCTGGGCCCCTGTACGATGCGCACCACCCTCAACGCCGTTCTGGGAAAAGGCGACATCAGCGCCCGCATCGATACCCTCAAGATCGATCGGCTGACGGCACTGGGCTACCCCTATTCGGGCATCGCCGCCAACGGCACCTATGCCAACGATTCTTTCAACGGCAAACTGGTCTGCAACGACCCCAACCTGAATTTCCTCTTCCAGGGAACCGCCAGCCTCTCCCCTGCCAGCCGGAACGCGGTGTATAAATTCTACGCCAATCTGGGCTACGCCGACCTGAACGCCCTGCAGCTGGATAAACGCGGGACATCGAAAATGTCGGCCCAGATCACGGCCAACTACATGCGGGCTGACAATGTGGACCTCCTGGGCGACCTGGACATTACCGACCTGGTCCTGGAAGACGCGCGCGGACGACATCAGATCGGGAACATTTCCCTTTCTTCCCATGCGAACGAGAACCTCAAACGCATGGTCCTGAACGCAGATTTCATGGACGGCAGTTTCTCCGGTTCCCAGTCCATCACCTCCTTTATCAAGGATATCCAGAAACTGACACTCTGCCGCGAATTGCCGGCCCTGGCGGGCTGCAGCGATGATTCCTGGTCCGGCGAGCAGTACCGCCTGAGCCTGCGTTTCCACGATTCGCGCGACCTGCTCTCCTTCATCAAACCGGGAGCCTATGTTGCCGACAGTACCTCGCTGACCCTGGATATCGCCCGGGACGGTTCCCTGAAGACAAGCCTGCGATCCCCCCGCCTGGCCTTGGGAAAGACCTACCTGCGCAAGGCGAAACTGGAAGCCGACAACCTGCACGGCTGCATCAACGGTTCCCTGACCGGCTCGGAGTTCGCCCTGGGCTCGCTACACTTCCAGAACAGCGCCTTCCTGCTTTTTGCCGACGACAACCACCTGGGACTGGGCGCCACCTATGACAACGAAAAAGACAAGACCGATAAAGGAGAATTTTACGCCACGGCCCGTTTCTCCCGCGACGAGCAGGACAGTCTGGCCATCCAGGCCCATATCCTGCCTTCCAACGTGTATTTCGACGGGACCGGATGGAACATCTCCCCGGCGGTCCTGGATTACCGGAACAACAGCCTTACCCTGACGGAACCGATTTCCGCCACCAGCATGAACCAGTCCATTTCCATTGCCGGCGGCATCTCCCCCCATCGGCGGGACACCCTCTCCCTGAAGATGGACCACTTCGATATCGGCTTCCTGGGATCGCTCATGGAACCGGACTTCGACCTGCGCGGACAGGCAACCGGAAGAGCCCTGGTCACCTCGCCGACCCAGTCCGGCATGGCCCTGCTGATGAACCTTCGCTGCGATTCCACCTACATTGCCTCCCATCCGGCCGGCAACGTGGAACTGAGCAGCGTCTGGGACGATGAAAGCAACCTCTTCCGCATCCTCTGCCGCAATGAGCTGGACGGACGGCGGAACATCGACCTGCGGGCCGGATTCTCACCAAAGAACAAGTCGCTGAAAGCCGATCTGAACCTGGACCGCTTCGAGGCGGGTTACGCCGCACCCCTGCTGGAAGGCGTCCTGTCCACCCTGGAGGGCAAACTGAGCGGCCACATCCACGCCGACGGCACCCTGGACCAGCTGAACCTTTCCAGCGAAGACCTGCGCATCGACGAATCCCGGCTGGCCCTGGATTTCACCGGGGTACCCTATTATGTGTCCGGTCCGCTGCACCTGACCAGCCAGGGTGTATTCTTCGACACCCTGACCCTGCGTGACGAGCATCAGGGATCCGGCACCCTGGACGGAGCCTTCGCTTTTTCCGGACCGGACGGCATGGCGGCCGACCTGCATATCCAGCTCGAGAATATGGAAGCCCTGCGGACAACGGAAAAAGACAACAGTTCCTTCTATGGGAATGTTTCCGCAAACGGCCGGGTTTCCCTCACGGGTCCGGTCAACGCCCTGCTGCTGGATATCAATGCCAGCTCGGTGGGAGACGGTTCTTTCCACATCCCGCTGAGTACGGGTGCCAGCGCCGGAAATAACGACCTCCTCACCTTCCGCGAACCGGCCAAAGTGGTCTATATCGACCCGTACGAAGAGTTCCTGAAACCTGCTAAATCCAAGGAAGGAGGAGATTCCGACATGCGGATCCGGCTGAATATCCAGGCCAATCCGGACATTCAGGCCCTCATCGAATTGGACAAGGACGCCGGCAACATCCTTTCCGCCCGCGGCAACGGCCAGATCCAGCTGGACCTCCGGCCCCGCACGGACCTGTTCCAGATCAATGGCGATTATACCCTTACCTCCGGCAGTTTCAATTACAATGCCCTGGGATTCACCAACCGCCTGTTCAAGATTGACAATGGCAGCAGCATCCGCTTTGCCGGCGACTTGATGGAAAGCGACCTGGATATCGGCGCCACCTATTCCACCAAGACATCGGTGGGAACGCTCATCGCCGATACATCCTCGGTCTCGACACGACGCCTGGTCAACTGCCACATCCAGATTACCGACAAACTGAAGAACCCGGAATTGAATTTCAGCATCGACGTTCCCGATCTTGATCCGGCTACGAAAACACGTGTCGAGAGTGCCTTGAACACGGATGACAAGATCCAGAAGCAATTCCTTTCCCTGCTGATCTCCGGCAGTTTCATGCCCGACGAACAATCGGGTATCGTCAACAACACCAACCTGCTGTATTCCAACCTCGCAGAAGTGATGGCCACCCAGTTGAACACCATCCTCGAAAGGCTGGATATCCCGTTGGACCTGGGTCTAACCTATCAGGAGAGCGCGGGCGGAACGAACATTTTCGATGTGGCGGTATCCACCCAGCTGTTCAACAACCGCGTGCTGGTGAACGGCACATTGGGCAATCGTCAGAAGATGTCCACCAGTTCCGGCAGCGATGTTGTGGGCGACCTGGATATAGAAATCAAACTCGACCGGCCGGGACAGTTCCGCCTGAAATTGTTCTCGCATTCGGCCGACGATTATACCAATTACCTGGACTATTCGCAGCGGAACGGCGTGGGTATTACCTGGCAACGGGAATTCTCTTCCTTCAAGGAATTTGTCCGAGACCTTTTCTCGTCCAAGCGGAAACGGGCCGCACGCGCCGCCTCGGATACCACCGCCCGCGAACAAGTAATCCTGGAAATCAAACCCTGACGCATGGTTGGCAAACTATATCTTTTCCCCTCGCCCCTGGGCGATAACGAGCCCCGCGAAGTGATTCCGGGACCGGTGCTGGACCGCATGTTGGAAATCCGCACCTTCGTAGTAGAAGAAGTCCGGACCGCCCGCCGCTTCCTTTCGCGGGCCGGTCTGAAAGGGCATATCGGCGAACTGGAATTCCACGAATTGAACGAACATACCCAGCCGAAAGAAGTCGAGGCCCTGGCCGCCCTGTTTGAAAACGGACAGGATGTAGGCCTGATTACCGAAGCCGGCCTGCCGGCCGTAGCCGATCCGGGCGCCCTTCTCGTGGCGCTCTGCCACCGCCGCGGCATTGAAGTGGTTCCTTTCACGGGCCCCTCTTCGTTGATGCTGGCCCTGATGGCATCCGGTCTGGACGGCCAATCCTTCGCCTTCTGCGGATACCTTCCGGCCAAGACGGACGAGCGGCGCAGTGCCATCCGAACCGTCGAGAAAAGGTCTTCCCAGCTGCACCAGACGCAGCTTTTCATCGAAACGCCCTACCGGAATGATTCGCTCATGGCCGACCTGCTGGCCAGTTGCCGCGACGATACCCGCCTGTGCATCGCTGCCGATCTGACCCTGCCCACCGCCACCATCCGCACCCGGACGGTGCGCGAATGGAAAAAAGCGCCCATCGAAATCGGCAAACGGCCTTGTGTGTTTTTACTTTTGGCAAAATGATGAAAGGTACGATAGAACTGGAAGGCATGGAGTTTTTCTCCCATCATGGCTGCATGGACCATGAGAAAGTGGCCGGAAACCGCTTTCTGGTGGATTTTCGGGCAGGAGCCAGCCTGGACAAGGCAGCGCACACCGATGCGCTGGAAGATACGCTCAATTATGGCGATATCTACAAGCTGGTGGCCCGGGAAATGGCCCGTCCGTCGAACCTGCTGGAGCATGTGGCGGCGCGCATCGTAACTGCCATTGCCGACGCGCATCCCGAGCTGGACAGTTTCAGCATCCGTGTTTCCAAACAGCGTCCGCCGGTGGACGGTCCAACGGCCTGGGCGCGGGTTAGCGTTGATTATAAGCGGGATGAGTAAGATGAAGATTGCCTTTCAGACCCTGGGCTGCAAGCTCAATTACGCCGAGACCTCCACGTACGAACGGGGATTCCGGGCGGAAGGCTGGGACGTTGTTTCTTGGCAGGACCGGGCCGATGTGTACCTGATCAATACCTGCGCCGTGACGGAGCACGCCGAAAAAAAAGCGCGCAACCTCATCCGGAAGATGCACCGCACGGCACCCGAAGCCGCCATCGTGGTCACGGGCTGCTATGCCGAATTGCGTCGGAATCAGATCGAGGCGCTGGAGGGCGTGGTCCGGGTGTTCGGCGCCGCCGAAAAAGGCAAGGTGGTCCCGGATACCATCGCGTGCGTGGGCGTGGCCCCGTCTGACGCGGGACAGGCCGCCGGCTCGCAGAAACGCGTCCTCGCTGCGCGGTCCCAGCCCGCTCCGCTGCGGAAATGCTCGCCGGAACCTGTTCCGCTTTCGCCGGGGTCTTCGGCCACGCAGGTGATGGAGGCGTATTCCAGCGGGGAGCGGACGCGCTCGTTCCTGAAGGTACAGGATGGTTGTGACAATTTCTGCGCCTATTGCACCGTTCCCTTCGCACGGGGCCGCAGCCGGAACATTCCCATCTGCGAAGCCGTCCGCCAGGCCCGGGAAATCGCCGCCTCCGGCATCCGTGAAATCGTGCTCACAGGCGTGAATACGGGCGATTTCGGCCGCACGACCGGCGAATCGTTCCTGGATCTGCTGAAGGCGCTGAACGCGGTGGACGGAATTGAACGGTACCGGATTTCCTCCATCGAACCCAACCTGCTGACAGAAGAGATCAGTGCCTGGCTGGCTTCGGGGACCAAGTTCCTCCCCCACTTCCATATTCCCCTGCAGACTGGCAGCGACACCCTGCTGAAAAAAGTGGGCCGCCGTTACGACACCGCTTTGTTTGCCAGCCGCATCGATACCATCCGCCGGCATTGGAAAGAGGCCACCGGTCTGGACGGAACCGTGTTTTTCGGGATTGACGTCATTGTGGGTCTGCCCGGTGAAACGGAGGAGCTCTTTGAAGAGACCTACCGTTTCCTGGCCGAACGCATCCGCCCGGCCTACCTGCATATCTTTCCTTACTCCAAACGCAGCGGGACACGCGCAGCCGTGATGCCGGACCAGGTGCAAGACCGCATCAAAACCGCCCGTGTAGAGCGGCTGGAAGCCCTTTGCCGGGAACTGGAAGCGGAATTTATCGCCACGAACCGCGGACGAAAGGAACGGGTCCTGTGGGAAAGCGACAAAAAAGACGGACGCATGGCCGGCTATACCGGAAACTATATCCGGATCGAACGGCCGTACGATGCATCGCGTGTGGGGACCATCGAGGAGGTGACGATATGAAGACAAGGCTGACATTTCTGGGCACCGGGACGTCGCAAGGCGTACCCATCATCGGCTGCACCTGCGCAGTGTGCCGGTCGAAGGACCCGCGGGACAATCGCCTGCGCAGCGCCGTCCTCGTAGAATTTGCCGGACGGACGATCCTGGTCGATGCCGGCCCGGATTTCCGCCAGCAGATGCTCCGGGAAGGTGTCCGCCATCTGGACGCGATTCTCCTCACCCACAACCACCGGGACCATACGGGCGGCCTGGACGATGTCCGCTCGCTGAACTATATTGACCGCCATGCGGCGGAGATCTATTGCGAAGAAAACGTATTGGAAGACCTGAAGGGCGAGTATCCCTATGCCTTCCAGTATCCCAAGTACCCCGGTGCCCCGGAATGGCGCATTCATCTGATTGAGAACAAGCCGTTTACCATCCCGCCGGCAGACCGGGATCGCGAACTGCAGTGGGTCCATGACAAGGGCTACTGCTACCGGAATGCCGACGGCACCACGGAACCCGTCAGCCCGGATATCATTGACCGTGCCGTGGCACCGGGAGAGGGCGAACCGGCCATCCTCCCCATCCGGGGCATCCACGGCCAGCTTCCGGTGCTGGGCTTCCGTTTCGGGGACGTCGCCTACATCACCGATATGAACGTGCTGCCCGATGCGGAAAGGAACAAGCTGCAGGGCCTGGAGCACGTGACGCTCAACACCGTCGGTTACCACCGCCACCATTCGCACTTCAGCCTGGACGAGGCCCTGGTCCTGGCCGGGGAAATCGGTGCCCGGCACACCTGGCTGACGCATCTGAGCCACGCTTTCCCGTGTTATGACGCTTTCTGTGAAGAGATAGACCGCCGCTGTGCCGAACTGGGCGTCCGGACGGTTGTACGCCCCGCCTGGGACGGCCTGGTTATTGCCGGTAAGGAGGAACCGCTCCCTCGTCGATAAGCCGGCGGAGAATCTCGGTCCAGCCAGACACCGTTTCCGTGTTTCCCATCCCGTCCGGGAGGCCGAAGGTCTGCCGGAGATCGTCCAGGGTATAATCCCCTGCCTTTTCATCGTTAATATACGCGCGCAACGCGGCTTCGGTCGCCTCGCGCCGGGAAGGGGTTTCCGCCTGGCTGCGGCAGATATCGCAGGTGCCGCACGGCGCACTTTCCATCTGCCCGAAATAGCGCAGCAGGAACTGCGAGCGGCATTCCGTGGCTTCGCTGACATAATCGACCATGGTGGCAGAACGGATGCGGGACGCTTCGCGCAGCTGTTCGTATTTGCGGGGCGAGAGGGCCACGTTTCCTTCGCGCAGGCGGTCGTGATGCAGGAAAACGACGCTGGTGTGGTCGGTGGGGATGTATCGGATCACGTGCTCCAGCGAGAGTTTGTACAGCAGCTGCCGCAGCGCGGGGATGCCGATGCCCATGCGGGAGGCGACCCATTCTTCATCGATCGGAACCGCGAAGGAGAAAAGGCCGGCGTACCGGCGCATCAGCACCTCCAGCAGTTCCGCCATCCCGCTTTCCGGCAGCGCAATGTCGTACAGGGCCGTCCGGTCCACAAGGATCTGCACGCGCGTGTCGATATCAACATCTTCCGAATAGGTCCAGTGGTCTTCCCGCTCGATGTATTTCATGGCGTAATAGACCGTCTGCGGCTGCAGGTGGAAATGCGCGCAGAATTCCTTGCTGTCGAAACGCAATTCCCGGCCGGCCCCCGTATCGTACGGAATCCCGAAAAAGATATGGACCTTGTGGTAGATATCCTCGATGGTCTCGATGGACGGGAAGGATACCCGTTCCAGCTGGGAGATGCGCCGGAGGTCGGTGCCGTTCCAAAGGAGCACCGCGAACGAACGCTTTCCGTCGCGGCCGCCGCGGCCCGCTTCCTGGAAATACGCCTCCGGGCTGTCCGGCAGGTCGTAGTGCACCACGAAACGCACGTCCGGTTTGTCGATACCCATCCCGAAAGCATTGGTGCAGACCATGATACGCGTCTCTCCCCTCTTCCACGATTCCTGCCGCTGCGCCCGCTGGAGGTTGCCCAGTCCGGCATGGTAGAACGAGGCCGAGATTCCCTGCGATAGCAGCAATTGGGCCAGCTCTTCGGTACGGGCGCGGTTGCGGACATAGACGATTCCCGAACCCGCCACCCCGCGACAGACGGCCAGCAGCTGGCCGTTTTTGTCCTCGGTCCTGCGGACGATGTAGGAGAGGTTGGGGCGCTCGAAACCGCTTTTGAGCAGGTTGCGCCGTTTAAAGCCCAGACGGTCCTGGATATCATCCGCCACCGCCGGCGTAGCCGTGGCCGTAAGGGCGATGACGGGAGCGTCCACCAGTTTCCGCAGTTCGCCGATGCGCAGGTAGTCCGGCCGGAAATCATAGCCCCACTGGGAGATGCAATGTGCCTCGTCCACCACGATATAGCTGATGTCCATCACCTCTAGGTAGGAGCGGAACAGGCGGGTGCCGAGCCGTTCGGGAGACAGGTAGAGGAACTTGAAGTCGCCGTGGGCGGCGTTGTTCAGCGTCAGGTCCACCTCGTGCCGGTTCATGCCGGTATAGACGCACAGGGCTTTGATACCGCGGTCGTTCAACTGCTGGACCTGGTCCTTCATGAGCGCGATGAGCGGGGTGACCACGAGGGCGATCCCCTCCTTCATCAGCGCGGGCACCTGGAAACACACGGACTTCCCGCCGCCGGTGGGCAGGATCGCGAGGACATCCCGGCCGGCCACCGCCTCCCGGATGATGTCTTCCTGCATGGGACGGAAGGACTCATACCCCCAATACGTCCGCAAAATGTCCAGCGCTTCCATGAATTTTTGCAAAAATTTTGGTCTAAATCATTTTAGGTCAGGCACTCACCCTTTACCTGGCAAATTTTTTGCAGGAAAGTAGTCCGGCCGATGGCCAATCGCTTTTCAAATTTAATAATTATTCGTAAATTTGCGCGATTTTAAAGAGAAAAAGTCAAACTAAATAAATTTTGTTTTATTATGCCCAAAATGGATTTAAGCAAGTATGGGATCAAGGGTGTGAAGGAAGTCCTTTACAACCCGTCCTATGAGGTTCTTTACAACGAGGAGACCAAACCCGGTCTGGAAGGTTATGACAAGGGTCAGGTCACCGAACTGGGTGCCATCAACGTGATGACCGGCGTCTATACCGGCCGTTCCCCCAAAGACAAGTACATTGTCTATGACAAGACCACCAAGGAAGGCAAGCCCGGCGAAATCTGGTGGACCACCGAGGGTTATCCCAACGACAACCACAAGATGACCGAGAAGACCTGGAAAGAGGTAAAGAAACTCGCCCAGAAGCAGCTCAGCGGAAAGCGCCTCTTCGTGGTGGACGGTTTCTGCGGTACGCACGCCGACACCCGCATGAAGGTCCGCTTCATCATGGAGGTTGCCTGGCAGGCCCACTTCGTAACCAACATGTTCATCCGTCCGAAGAACCAGAAGGAATTCGACCAGGAACCCGATTTCGTCGTGTACTGCGCCGCCAAGGCAAAGGTAGAGAACTACAAGGAGCTGGGTCTCCGCAGCGAAACCTGCGTCGCTTTCAACGTCACTTCCCGCGAGCAGGTTATCCTGAACACCTGGTACGGTGGTGAGATGAAGAAGGGTATGTTCTCCATGATGAACTACTACCTCCCGCTGAAGGGCATCGCCGCCATGCACTGCTCGGCCAATACCGATATGAACGGCGAGAACACCGCCATCTTCTTCGGTCTCTCCGGCACCGGCAAGACCACCCTTTCCACCGACCCGAAGCGTCTCCTGATCGGCGACGACGAGCACGGCTGGGACAACAAGGGCGTCTTCAACTTTGAAGGCGGCTGCTATGCCAAGGTCATCAAACTGGACAAGGAATCCGAGCCCGATATCTACAACGCCATCCGTCGCGACGCCCTCCTGGAGAACGTCACCGTGGACAAGGCCGGCAAGATCGACTTCAATGACAAGAGCGTCACCGAGAACACCCGCGTGAGCTACCCGATCTACCACATCAACAACATCGTCCGTCCGGACAGCCACGGACCGGCAGCCAAGCAGGTCATCTTCCTGAGCGCCGATGCTTTCGGTGTGCTTCCTCCGGTTTCCATCCTCGATCCCGAGCAGACGAAGTACTACTTCCTGAGCGGCTTCACCGCCAAGCTCGCCGGCACCGAGCGCGGTATCACCGAGCCCACTCCGACCTTCTCCGCCTGCTTCGGCCAGGCCTTCCTGGAGCTCCATCCGACCAAATACGCCGAGGAACTCGTGAAGAAGATGAAGAAGTCCGGCGCCAAGGCTTATCTGGTGAACACCGGTTGGAACGGTACGGGCAAGCGCATCTCCATCCGCGACACCCGCGGTATCATCGATGCCATCCTGAACCACTCCATCGACAAGGCTCCGACCAAGGTCATCCCGTTCTTCAACTTTACCGTGCCTACCAAACTCGCCGGTGTGGATACGGGTATCCTGGATCCTCGCGACACCTACAAGAAGGCTTCCGAGTGGGAAGAGAAGGCCAAAGACCTCGCCGCCCGCTTCATCAAGAACTTCAAGAAGTACGAAAGCAACCGCGCTGGCAAGGCCCTCGTAAAGGCCGGTCCCCAGCTCTAGTCGCTCATTGATACAATTAGAGGTCGACAAGACGGTCGACCTCTTTTTTTGTGCCCATTGCGTTACGGCATCGGGGGTCGCCCTGACCGAGCCGGTGCCGCCCTGACCGGGCGAAAGGGCGGAGATGAAAGGCCCGGAAGTTTTATTTCGCCAGTATAACCGGAACCGTTTCCAGCAGCGGGGATGCCGCCATATCCTGGGGGTTGGATCCGGGCACGTCCTGCGGGACAGGGGTACCCAGCCGGGCAAAGAGTTCCTGCCAGTAAAGCGGGAACTCCCCTTCTGCATTTTTCCAGTTCATGGGCTTGTTTTCAAAGAGATAGGAGCCATCGGCGGGACGATAGCTGTCGCGCACCAGTTCCGAGCAGTAAAGCGCGCCGTTGTCCGGCAGGAAGGTCATGTCATAAGGCTGTCCGCAGAAGGCCTTGGCCTGTTCCACAAAGGATGCCACATCATGGGAGCCCTTCAACCGTTTGATCACGAAAACGGGCAGGGAGCCGTCCTTGAGCGTAAAATCACGCAGGAAGGTATCCAACGGATGCCGATCGACGCCATGACGGATGGTGGCGTCGATGATCCAGGTGGAATCGCCCTGCACCTCGGCGATGGCCACATGGATCAGGTTCATCTGCCCCTTCTCTCCCGTTGCTGCCGTAATGGCATCGTCCATCGAATCCGCTTCTATCGAATAATCGGCCGGAATGCCGACAAAGACAAGGTCGCCGGTGCGCAGGGCTTCCGGACGGGACGTGCAGCAGGCCAGGGAGGCTGCCAACGCAAGGAAAACAAAAATCTTCTTCATATCTATGCAAAAATACGTAAATTTGTACAGAAGTAAAAACCGAATATGAAACGAATCCTCTTCTCCCTCGTCTTCCTGGGCGCAGCCCTGTCTCTTCAGGCCCAAACGTTCAACCCCTTTCCCAAAAGCTGGAAATGGACGGACACAAACGAACTGGCATGCAGTTACGAATCCGCCACTGCCGGGAAACCCGTCTTCCCCGTTCAGCCGGAGGGTGCCGTCAACCTGACCTGGTCGCCCGATTCGACCCAGCTGGCCTTCACGCGCGAGAACGACCTCTATGTGGTCGATGTCGCGACGGGCACCGAACGCCGCCTGACGACCGACGGAAGCGACCTCATCCTCAACGGATACGCTTCGTGGGTCTATTTCGAGGAGATTTTCGGCCGGCCGTCGAAGTACCGTGCGTTCTGGTGGTCGCCCGATTCGAAGAAGATCGGCTTTTATCGGTTCGATAATACCCGGGTGCCGATGTTCCCGATCTATTCCCCCCAAGGGCAGGATGGTTCGTTGCGGCTCACCCGTTATCCCAAAGCCGGCGAGCCGAACCCGCAGGTCCGCATCGGCATCGCCCACCTGGACGGTACGGAACCGATTGTGTGGGCGGATTTTGATGAGACGGAGGATCAATACTTCGGAACGCCGTTCTGGGGAGCGGACAGCCGGGAGTTCTTTGTGAGCCGCGAACCGCGCATCCAGAACACCCTGGACCTTTACAGCGTCAACGTGGCCGACGGCAGCAAGACCGCCATCTACCACGAGGAGTCCCCTACCTGGCTGGACTGGATCGAGGGCATGCTTTTCTCGGAGAAAGGACTCTACATGGCCCGCTGCTTCGAGACCGGCTGGTCGCAGATTTACTTCCTTTCTTATGATGGAAAGACCCTGAAACGCCTGACCGACGGGCCGAACTGGCGCATCAACCTGTTGCGGGTCGATGCCGGGAAGGATGAGGTATTTTTCACAGCCGAACGCGATAGCCGCTACAGCAGTGCGCTCTATAAGGTTGATCGGAAAGGACGCATCACCGCCCTGACCGATCCGGCCTTCCACGCGGCCAGCGTGAGTTTTTCACCCGACGGGAAGCAGTTCGCCGCCGTGCTGTCCAACTACACAAATCCGCCGAAACTGATTACCGCGCCGGTAGCCAAACCGCAACAAATCCGCGTAATTGCAGATCAGAAGGGCCCTGACTTCGAGACAGCCGGCCTGTGCCTGCCCGAGGTCGTTACCCTTACCACGAAAGACGGCACCACGCTCTACGGAACAATGGTCTATCCGAACGGATTCAATCCTGATCAGCATTATCCCGTCCATGTGGATCTGTACGGAGGGCCGGATACGCCCCTCGTGCGCGGACGCTTCCAGCAGCCCGACCCCTGGTATGCCGAGAACGGCATCATCGCCGCCACCCTGGATTGCCGCGCCGCCGGACACGGTGGTCGCAAGGACCTCGACCAGATTTATAAGCATCTGAATACCATCGAAATAAGTGACTTCGTGGAATGGGCCGAATGGCTGCAGTCCCTCCCCTATGTACAGGCCGATAAGATTGGCGTAGAGGGCTTCTCGTTTGGCGGAACCATGACCACCATGCTGGTCTTTACCGCCCCGGACAAATACCCCTACGGCATTGCGGGCGGCGGGGTCTATGACTGGGCCCTCTATGACACGCACTACACCGAACGCTTCATGGAGACCCCGCAGACCAATCCGGATGGCTACCGCGATTCGCGCGTCATCAACCATGTCGGGCAATACAAGCCCTCGGACCGCGTCCGGCTGAAAATCACCCACGGAACGGGCGATGACAACGTCCATTTCCAGAACACGCTCCAACTGATCGACGAACTGCAGAAACAGGGAAAATCCTTCGATTTCATGATCTATCCCGACGGCATGCATGGCTACCGGGGCTATCAGGGAACGCATTTCCGCACGGAAAACCATGCTTTCTGGAAGAAGCATCTCTGCAGCCCTTCCCCCATTACCCTGCCGCGGGCCGACGCCGCGAAAATGGGCATCGACACAACGCAGTATCACAAGGTGTGGGACGTCGTCTGGTCCAAGGCCACGGACGAACTTCACAGCCTGATGGTCGTGAAGGACGGGAAGGTGGTGTATGAACGCTACGCCCCCACCCTGAATGCCCAGACGCCGAAGGTGCTCTGGTCTGCCAGCAAGACCTTCACCTCCACCGCCGTAGGATTTGCAGTGGATGAAGGCAAATTATCCGTAAACGATCCGGTGATTTCCTTCTTCACGAAAGAGGAGCTTCCCGAAACCCTGGACGAGCGGCTCAAACGAATGACAGTCAAGGACTTGCTCACCATGTCGTCCGGGTTCAGCCGCGATTTACTCGTGGATGCGATTACCTCGTTTGAGGGAGACTGGGCGCAGAAGGCCCTGGCCGTTCCCATGAGCCGCGAGCCGGGAAGCAAATTCGCTTACAACAGCATGAACACCTACCTGCTGTCCGTCATTGTGAGCCGTGCCGTCGGCGAGCCGATGGACCGCTACCTGGACCGCAAGCTGTTCCAACCGCTGGGCATCAAGAACTGGCACTGGGACCATTCCCCGCAGGGTTACCCCACCGGAGGCTGGGGCCTTTACCTCTGCACGGACGACCTGGCCAAGGCCGGGCAGTTCTACCTCCAGAAAGGCAGGTGGAACGGAAAGCAGTTGCTCTCCGAGAAATGGATCAACGAGGCCTCGGCGAAACATACGGTCATGGAGTATAAGCTGGATACCCCGCTGGACACCAACCGGGGCTACGGCTACCAGATCTGGCGATGCAAACCGGATGGTTCCTTCCGCATGGACGGAGCCCACGGCCAGTTTGTTATCGTCCTTCCGCAGCAGAACGCCGTCATCGTCATCACCGGCCACTGCTCCCAGACCCAGAAAGAGCTTGACGCCGTCTGGGAGCACATCTTGCCGACGCTATAGGACAAACATCGAATCCCTGAAATTCACCAGATAGACTTTTTTCTTGGCACGGGTAAGGGCCGTGTACAGCCATTTGAGGTCTTCGTCGGCCAGGTCGTCCTGCCAGAAGGGGTTGTCGATAAAGACACAGTCCCACTGACCGCCCTGGGATTTATGGCCCGTAATGGCATTGGCATATTTGAGTTGAAGGGCGTTGAAATACGGATCCTCCTTCACCGCATCATACCGCTTTTTCTTCGTGGTCAGGTGGGCATAATCCTCCAGGACACCCTGGTAAAGGGCCTCCTGTTGTTCACGCGTCAGGGAAGCCGATTCCGATTCCAGGGTATCCAGGCATACCTTTGCCACAATTTCCTCTTCGCCATAATCCGGGAAAGAGAGACGGGCCGAAGCGAAATGCAGGCCGTAGCGGTCCTCGTACCGCGATATCTTCAACAACTTGGCGATGTCCCCGTTGGCGATGTATTCCAGGGAACTGTCCTTTTTGTCAGATGCAAACTGGTAGCAGTTTTTCACGATCATCAACTTCTCACCCCGTACCAGCCGTTCTTCCTTGAACTGTACCATTGCCCGGATACCGGCGTTGTAGCGGTTGGCCCGTTTGTTGGACCGCGTAAGGACGATGACATTGTCCTCGCCGAAGCGGTCGTATGCGTCCGATATCGCCTCGATCAACTCTCCCCCGCCGATCCGCTCGATATCCTCGAATCCTTTCAGTTCCAGCTGCAATCGCCCCTGATCCGGCTGCGCCGACGCCAAGCCCGAGCGAGCATTTCCGCAGCGGAGCGGTCCGGGACCGCGCAGTGAGGACGCGTTTTTGGGAGCGAGGGCTGCGTCGGTGCAGCCGGGGACATCGCCGGTGATGCAGTATCGGACCAGGGTGGCGTTGTGGAGGATACCGGAAGCGTTCTGCTGGCGGACGACGGTGGTGAGGGTAGAGAACAGGACACCGCCGAACTGATCCATAAAGTCTTCCGAGAGCGCCGGCGAGGCATCCAGACCGACGGGCGGAAGCTGGGCGGCATCGCCCACCAGGATCATCCGGCAACCGATCCCGTGCCGGACATAGGAGACCAGGTCTTCCAGCAGGTTGCCCGTTCCGAAAGCGGCGCCGGAAGAACCGCCGTCAATCCCGATAAGCGACACTTCATCCACGATATAGAGCGTATCCTTTGCCTTGTTCGGCGACAGCGAGAACTGGCCAAATCCGTCACCGGAGATGGACTGGCGCCGGTAGATATGCTTGTGGATGGTATAGGCCGGACGGCCCGTATAAGAAGACAGGACCTTGGCTGCACGGCCGGTGGGGGCCAGCAGCACACAGGGGATCTCCATCTCCCCCATCGTGGCCACGATGGCCGCCAGCGCGGTGGTCTTGCCCGTTCCCGCATAGCCGTTCGCCACCAGGATATCCCCGTTGTCCTCGGTCAGGAAAGCGGCGACATCTCCCAGGAAGGCATCCTGGCAGGTGGTGGGTTCGTATCCGAAATGGGAAAGGAACGAACGGTAAAAGAATTCCCGCCGGTCCATGGCTTAGCGCTTTGCGCGGGAGAAAATCATGCCGCAGGCAGCCAGGACAGGATAAATCTCCACGCGGCCCAGGAACATGTCCAGACAATAAATCACCTTGGCCACGGCCGGTTCCGCACCATAATTGCCAAAGGTACCGATTTCGCCAAGGGCCGGTCCCACATTGGCCAGGGATGAAATGGTAGCCGGGATGGCGTTCGCACCTCCCGATCCCACCAGCATGCAAACCAGGACGGAGACGACCAGCAACATGCCGTACATGGCAATGTACAGGATGTGCGGATAGAGTTCTTCATCCCGGACAATCCGATTGCCCAGCTTAATCTCGCTCACCGATGCGGGATGGATATTGCGGCGGAGCTGACGCCCGATGGCCTTGAACAGCATCATCACCCGGTCGCTCTTCAGGCCGCCCGTCGTGGATCCTGCCATGCCGCACTGAACCCCCACATACATCATCAGCAGGCACGGGAACAAGGGCCAGGCGCTATTATCGGCCGTAGCAAAACCACTCGTGGATGCGTAACTGAGAATCTGGAAGGTGCCATCCATGAAGGCACGGTACCAGGAGGGCTCGATCTGGCCGATTTTCAGGTACAGGGCCGTGATAATGGAACAAATCGCCAGCGTTCCCAGATAAAATTTGAGTACCGGATTCTTGAACGGCTTCAGCGACCGGGTGACCACCGCCATGAAAATCAGGGCGAAGTGGATGGAGGCCAGCAGCATGAAGACCATGGTAATCAGGTTGATCAGATCCGAATGGAAACTGCCGATGGACTGGTTCCGGGTACTGAAACCGCCCGTTGCACAAACGCTGAAAGCATGGTTGATGGCGTCGAAAGCGCTCATACCGGCCAGGCAATAACTCAGGAAAGCGAGTATGCAGATTCCCAGGTACACCGATGTGAAAATGATAACCGTCTTGTTCGCCCGCGAACGGTAGCCTTCCCGCGACAGGGAGGAAAGCTCCATATTGGCCAGCCGCAGGCGGACCGGAGAAGAGTTGGGAATCACCAGCAGCAGGAAGACCACGACTCCCAAACCGCCGATAAAATGCGTGGAGGATCGCCAGAACAGCAGACTGTTCGGAAGCGATTCCACATCGCTCAGGATGGTACCCCCCGTAGTGGTGAAACCGGAAACGCTTTCGAAAAGGGCGTTGACAACCGTAAAGGGCCCTCCCCAGAGGGCATAGGGCAGCATTCCGAAGATAAAGGACAACAGCCAGGACAGGAAAATGATGATATAACCGTCTTTCAAGGTAATGGCCGCGTTTTTCCGGACAAAGATGAACGGGAAGACGCCTACGATGAAGGTGATCGTAAAGCTGATCATCAGCGCGGCCAGCGCACTGTCGTTCCCATTTGCCACGGAAACCAGGATGGACAGGAACATGAACAACGCACTGACCAGCAGCGCGAAGCCCACATTACGCGATATCACCCTGAAATTCATTTCCTTACTCCGGTTTTGCGTTCAACTTATCCCGAAGGGCATTCACCCGGGAACGCATCTGCTGGTTCTCTCCGATGAGTTCCGTGATACCGGCATTCAGTTCCGACAATTCATCATCTCCCTCAAAGGAATAGGTGTATTTCTTATTGTAGGACCGATAATTCTCCATGCCGTCCAGCATCTTGCGGAGCGGATTCACATAATAGGTAAGGATAAAGAAGAGCAGCATCACCACCAGCAGCAGGCCCACGGAAACAGCCACGATACCCGGAATGATGCTCCGGTAGAAGCCGCGCTGGAAGGTCAGCGAGTTCTTCTGCAGGTCTCCGTAAATCGCCCCGCTGAGGTTGTCGATGTCGCGGCGGAGACGGTTGTACCGCGGTTGCAGCCGGTCGAAATACCAGGTACGCGAGTCGATAAAATCGGAAGAAATCACGTTCTGCAGTTCCAGCGAAGTGAGCATGAAGGCCGAGTAGGAATAGACCACCGAATCGGCCAGCGGGAGCATTTTCACCGAGGTGAGCGAGCGGCGGATGGAGTCGCACCGGTTCATGAAAGCATCCTGGTCGAAATCCGGCAGCCGGCTGGTGGTTTCATCCCCCACGACCGCCAGGATACCCAGGTTGTAGTCATTGCTCAGCTGGGCCAGTTTCTGGGAAGCGTTGATGCTCTTGATATTCTCTGCAATCAGGTCTGACACATAGGTGCTCATCCGGCTGTATTCCAACACCGAAATGATGCTGGAGATCAGCAGGGTGGCGGCAATGGCGCTGAGCGCGAGTGTCAGTTTCAGGCGGATGCTCATAAGATATTCATCGATTGTTCACGGATTTTCTCGAGCTCATCCTTCATCCGGACCACCGTCTGCTGGATGAGGGCATGGTTGGCCTTGGATCCGGTCGTATTGATCTCGCGTCCCATTTCCTGGATGATGAACCCGAGTTTCTTGCCGGGGTACGGTTCCCCGTCAATGGTATCCATGAAATATTTGCAATGCTGGCGCAGGCGCACTTTTTCCTCGTTGATATCGTATTTTTCGAGGTAGAAAATTAGTTCCTGCTCGAATCTTTCCTTATCCGGCTTGGCTCCCAGTTCAACCAGGGCCTTGTCCAGCCGTTCGCGGACCGCGGCGATGCGTTCCGGATCGAAACGCTCCACCTCGTCTTCAAAAGCGAGGATCTTGGCCACGCGGGAGGTCACATCCTTGTATAAGGCAGCTCCTTCGCGGTCGCGGAAGGCATTGACGGCGGCGATGGCTTCCTCCAGGGCGGCGGCGACGGCCGGCCAGGCCGCATCGTCCACCACTTCCACCTTCCGGTTGTCCATGATGTCCGGGAACCGGAGAATAGCGGCCAGGAGTTCGTTGTTCATCCGGTCCGTCGCCTCCATGGAACCGCCGGTAAAACCGGGCAGGCCGTTGCGGATGGAACGGATCTGGTCGTAATAGGCTTTCAGCAACTCCGCGTTGATGGGTTTGGCGGTTTCGGCCGCATTGGGTTCCCAACTGACAAAACAGTCTATCGTACCCCGAACCAGTGTTTCGGACAGCCGCTGGCGGAAAATCATTTCCTTGTCCTTGGGAAGGACCTGCGACTTGATGCTCACCTCGGCGGATTTTCCGTTGAGGGTGCGGATTTCAATGGTGAGTTTTCCTGCCGGGAGGACGGCCTCAGCCTTGCCATAACCTGTCATTGACTTAATCATCGCCCCAAAAAACCTATTTACAAAAGGCAAATTTAACAATTTATTGTTACATTTGTAAGTTAATCGAAAAGATATGGAAGAAAAGAAACTCAATTTCCTGGAGGAAATCATCGAAAACGACCTGAAATCGGGGAAAGTGGACAGCATCATGACCCGATTCCCGCCGGAGCCGAACGGCTACCTGCACCTGGGACATGCCAAAAGCATCTGCCTGAATTTCGGACTGGCCCAGAAGTATGGCGGAAAGACCAACCTGCGTTACGATGACACCAATCCGGTCAAGGAAGACACCGAATATGTAGATTCCATCAAGGAAGACATCCAATGGCTTGGTTTCCAATGGGATAAGGAATTATATGCCTCGGATTATTTCGACCAGCTGTACGCCTGGGCCGAGGAGCTGATCAAGCGCGGCCTGGCCTATGTGGACGACCAGACGCAGGAGGAAATCCGCGCGGGACGCGGCACCGTCGATAAGCCCGGCACCGAGAGCCCCTGGCGCAACCGCACTCCCGAAGAGAACCTGAAACTCTTCCGCGAAATGCGGGACGGCAAGTATGCCGACGGCGAGAAGGTCCTGCGTGCCAAGATCGACATGGCGCATCCGAACATGATGTTCCGCGATCCCCTGCTGTACCGCATCAAACACGCCTCCCATCATCGTACCGGGGACAAATGGTGCATCTACCCGATGTACGATTTCACCCACGGGCAGTGCGACTCCATTGAGCACATCACCCATTCCATCTGCACCCTGGAGTTCGACGTGCACCGTCCGCTGTACGACTGGTTCATCGAGACCCTCGGCATCTATCCCAGCCACCAGTACGAGTTCGCCCGCCTGAACCTCACCTATACGCTTATGAGCAAGCGCAAGCTGCTGGAGCTGGTGCAGAAAGGCCTGGTGAGCGGCTGGGACGATCCGCGGATGCCCACCCTCTGCGGTGTGCGCCGCCGCGGCTATACGCCCGAAGCCCTGAAAATGTTCTGCGAGAAGATCGGCGTGAGCAAACGCGACCAGCTGATGGACATCCAGCTGCTGGAATGGTGCGTGCGCCAGGACCTCAACGAGCGCAGCAACCGGTACATGGTGGTGCAGGATCCCGTCAAGGTGACCCTGACCAACTATCCGGAAGGCCAGGTGGAGTGGTTCGACTGCCCCCTGAATCCGGCCGATCCGGAAGGAGCTTCCCGCAAGGTGCCTTTCACCCGGGAAATGTACATCGAACGGGCCGACTTCATGGAAGACGCCCCGCACAAGTTCTTCCGCCTGAAACCCGGCGGAGAGGTGCGGCTGAAATACACCTATATCATCCGCTGCGATGAGGTGGTGAAAGACGAGCAGGGCAACATCGTCGAGCTGAAATGCTCCTACGACCCGAGCACCCGTCCGGGCAATGGAGAATGGCGTTCGGTGAAGGGAACCATCCACTGGGTATCCACCGCACACGCCCGCAAGCTGGAACTGCGCAATTACGACCGCCTGTTCACGCTGGCCGATATGAGCCAGGTTCCCGAGGACAAGGATTACAAGGACTTCCTGAACCCGGATTCCCTCATCGTTACGGAAGGATACGCCGAGCCCGCCCTGCTGGAGGATGCTTCCGGCATCGCCGTCCAGTTCGAGCGAACCGGTTATTATGTGAAAGACCGCGACAGCACGCCTGCGTGCCCGGTATTCAACAAAACTACGGCACTGAAAGATTCCTATAAACCCGAATAATGGCCGACCGGAACCTATCGGAAAACAGCAGAAGGATCGCACGCAATACGGTCCTTCTGTATTTCCGTATGTTCCTGCTCATGGCCGTGGGGCTGTACACGTCGCGGGTGGTGCTCCGCAGCCTCGGACAGATAGACTTCGGCGTGTATGGCGCCGTTGCCGGCGTGGTGACCCTGTTCACCATTCTCACCGCAAGCATGTCCGGGGCCATCAGCCGCTTCATCACCTTTGAACTGGGGAAAAACGGAGACCGGCTGAAACTGGTTTTCTCGACAGCCGTATCCATCCAGCTGCTGCTGGCCGCTGCCATTGTCCTGCTGGCCGATCCCATCGGCCTTTGGTGGCTGAACCACAAGATGGTCATTCCGCCCGACAGGCTTGTCGCAGCCCGCTGGGTGCTGCATTTTTCCGTCCTGTCGCTGGTTGTACAGCTGGTGAGCGTTCCCTATAACGCTGCCATCATCGCCCACGAGCGGATGGACGCCTTTGCCGGGATCAGCATCTTCGAAGGGCTGGGAAAACTGCTGGTCGCCTACCTGCTGATAGTTTCGGCCGGAGACCGGCTTATCCTGTACGCCGCCCTCCTGGCGGGCGTGAGCCTGGCAACCCGTCTGTTGTACGGGATCTTCTGCCGGCGGCATTTCGAAGAGACCCGCTATGGCTGGAAACTGGACAAGCGACTCTTTTCCGAGATGTTTTCCTTTGCGGGATGGGACTTCATCGGTTCCGGGGCCAGCATCCTCCGAGACCAGGGCGGCAACCAGCTCCTGAACCTCTTTTACGGGCCTGTCACCAACGGGGCCTGGCTGCTGGCAGCACAGGTAAACAGCACCGTCCAGAAATTCGTCACCAGCTTTACCACGGCCATCAACCCGCAGATTACCAAGTCTTTCGCAGCGGGCGACAAGGCTTACATGATGGAACTGATTTTTAAGGGCTCGCGCGTGAGCGTGTATCTCCTGCTGCTGGTGGTCTGCCCCATCCTGTTCAACACTCCCTTCCTTGTCAATCTATGGCTGGGTGCGGATTCTGTTCCCCTGCATACCGTGCAGTTCATCCGGCTGGTCCTGGTTTACCTGCTGGTGGAAGCCGTTTCCTATACCATGATTACCGCCATGCTGGCCACCGGGAAGATCCGCAACTACCAGTTGCTGGTCGGCGGCCTGATGCTCCTGAACTTCCCCGTTTCGTGGCTTTGCCTGAAACTGGGTGCCCCGGCCA
>ONIQ01000001.1 GCA_900317925.1 uncultured Bacteroidales bacterium
CTTTGCACCGCTACTTGCGGATGTGTTGAAATTGGTAGACAACCCAGACTTAGGATCTGGTGCCTTACGGCGTGGGGGTTCGAGTCCCCCCATCCGCACGCGAATTCGCCCGGCCCTTGACGGCCGGGCTTTCGCGTGCTAGGGTGAAGGGACTCCGTCTGTCTCAACCCCCTGTCACCCGAACGAAAATGTATCGAATTGCGTTTCATTTTGTTGTTTGATAATTTATTAATACATTTGTACATTATAATGTACTTGTATTATGGTAGTCATCAGTTCAGCCGAATTAAGAGGCAATATGAAAAAGTATCTGGATATAGCCAAAAAAGAGCAGGTCCTTATCCAGCGCGGTAAGAATGAGACTTTTGTTCTAACCGCTCAACAGAATCCTATTGAATATGACCTTGCCCGCGCCGTTACAGTAGATGAGGTAATAGCCAAGGTTCGTGAAGGTCTTACCGAAATGTTTGAAAGGAAAGAAACTGAGAATGTGAAGGTAGGATGAGCGTGTTGTTCCTTCCGGAGATCAGCAATCAATTTGTAGAGCTTGCTGAAATCCTCTACGATAAAGGGTATATGAGTTTTCTGGATGCTGCCATTGAGTATTCAGAGAGTCTTTTTCGTGAAATACAGAGCAACTTACCTATAAAGGTTCATAGAAAGGCTCCTGCATATTTCAATCGGTTTGGTAGAGATATGTCCTACGCCTCATTCCCCAAGAACAAACACACGACCTGGTATGTCTTTTTCAATGTCTATGATGTTGGTGGAGATGCTGTTTATCTTGTGAGATATATCAGCAACAACCACGTCATAGCTCATCACCTTGAACTTGAATCGTAAGGTTCAAAAAGTCTATACGTAGTATTATTACTGTATCTGCTTTCTTATTCCTAGCGGCGTCATGTAGCCGTTTTATCAATCCAGTTGTACTAGAAAGCAGTTGTTCCATCTGTTCCGCTTGTTCCACTCATTCCACGGAACGGAACAGAACACGGTGCCGGATTTCCGGGCCGATGGAGGCCGATATGAAGGCCGGTGGTGCCGATGGTGATTCGGGCCGATACATCATTACCGGGGGAGCCATTAAACTAACGGCTACCATGCAAGAGCGTGAACATACTCTGGAGGAACTCCATAAGCTAAACAAAGTACGCGACTATCTGTTATCTCAGGGTATATTTGATTACAACGGATTTGAAGACTATGATGAAGAAAGCAACGGATAAAGAAATCTCTGTGCTACAAAAGCATGAGGTCAAAACCAATTGGAGAGAGAAAGCCCAATGGCGACGGGAGAACCGCCGTTGGCTTCGCTATTCCGGTTTCATAGCCCTAACGGTCATGCATCGTTTGGAGGAGCTCAAAATGAGCCAAAAAGAACTGGCGGAAAAGATGAAATGCTCCCCGCAGTATGTTTCTAAACTACTTAAAGGTTCAGAGAATCTGACTTTGGACACCATCTCCAAATTGGAAGAATGCCTTGATTTGAATCTGGTCAGAAATGCATTAAGCCATGTGGACGGCTATGAGTATCATGAGTCGCCATTAAGATTTGTCGCGGAACCCGACAGTCCACTATATGGCAGCAAGAATCAAGAAGAGCAATGAGACCGAACACCAAATACATAAACCGTATAATAGTCTTCAAAAAACGGTTCGATAATTGTCACATTGCCCGTACATACTCACACTAACCCACAAGTATACGCTTCGTAACTCACATATCATTCGCCATACCCTCAGGCGTTACCTGGGTGCCGCCATTTTTGCGGGTATCATCATCCAGCTGAACTGCACCATAGACAGCATGGTTGCCGGCCAGTTTATTGGAGCCGATGCCGTATCGGTCATCATCCTGGCCCTGCCGCTTGTCAATATCCTGATGCTGCCCGGTACCATCCTCCTGATGGGCGCCACCCTCCTGATTGCACCGGCTTTCGGCAACCAGGATTACGGGCGGGTGAACCGCGTGCTCACCGTGGGGCTGGCATCCGCCCTTGCCGTCAGTGCCCTCTTTACGGTCCTTCTCGCGGTTTTTTCAGGTCCGGTTTCCCTCTTCATAACCCGGGATGCACGCCTGCAGCCTATGCTGCAGGAATACCTTCCCTTTGCTTTTGCGGGTAGTTTCTTCGGTCTGTTTGCCTGTGCAGGAAGCCAGTTTGTGCAAATCAGCGGCCGTCCCCGCCTGGTGGCCTGGTTCGTCGGCATCTTCGGGGTTCTGAACCTGGCCCTGGACCTTCTTTTTATACGGGTACTGGGCATCGGCATCCGGGGCGCAGCGGCAGGCACTTCCGCTGCGGCGCTTCTGGGATTTCTTGTGATGGTCCCGTATCTGCTACGGGAGCCGCGTCCCTACCGCCTGTGCCGGACCGGATGGGCAGCCTTTCGTCGTCACTTCCGGGAGATTCTGTCTCGCGGCACCCCGGCGGCCATGACAGGGGTATCCATGATTATCCTCAATCTGGGACTCAACACATTGGTACTAAACATATTGGGAGCAGATGGAATGTTCACCCTGAGCATTTGCATGCAACTTCTGATGATCAGTATGCTGGTTCTCACCGCAACGGGCGGCACCATCACCGGTCTGGGCGGCATTTTGTCCGGGGAAGAAGACTGGGATGGCGTTAACCGGCTCATCTCCATTATCTTGAAACTGTCGCTGGGGCTTGCCTTGGTAGTCTCCATCCTCCTCCTGGCTTTCCCGGACCGGGTAGCGCTGCTTTTTGGGGCCAACGCCTATCTGGCGCAACTGTCTGCCGGGCCACTCCGCATTTTCAGCGGAATCTTCCTCCCGGCATCGGTTTTGATGACGCAGGCAAGTGCTTTTCTGCTGGTCAAGCGGGGCCGCATGGCCGCCTTCCTGCAGGCAGGCATCGTGATCTGTACCCTGCCGCTCTCGTTGGCGTTTGCCCGCTGGAACCTATGGACAGCCTTGCCGGCAGGGATGGTCCTCGCCATGCTGGGAGGGCTGGTGGCATCGGCCTTTATCTCCCACAGAAAAATGCATTTGCATCCTGCCTGGCTTACTCCTACGGGAAGTTTTCCAGGGGCCGTCACCGTTAGCACGGCCTATTCCCAGGAAAGTGTATCCAAGCAGTTCCGGCTGCTGTGCGAAAAGCTGGAGGCCATTCAGCTTACCCAGACGGAACGTACGGCCATTACACATTGCATAGAGGAAATGATGCTCCACCAGCTGGAAATGGGCCTTTCCTGCGGACTTAAGGGTAGTTTTGACGTAGGAATCGTGGATAGCGACAAACGTTTCACCATCCTGGTAAAGGCGGCGGGGAGACCCTACAACCCCTTGCTGGCCTATGGGAAGGAAGTACCGGATTCGCTGAGCCTCCGCATTGTGGAGGGCTTCTGCAAGGATATCAACTACCGCTATGCCAGTGGCGTCAACTGCGTGTACCTGAATTTTGAAAAAGTGCGTTAGCGAAGACGCCATCGGCACAAAAAACAGGAAAAAACGAGTCCCTTCCCGATAAGGATTCAAGAAGTTTTGTTAATTTTGTTTCCCGAACATCCAAAATAGAACAGGATATGAAAACAAAAGGTTTCCTTCTTCTGATTTGTGCCAGCTTGCTGGCCCTGGTTTCCTGCGGCAAAGACAGCTCCGAAAACAGCAAGGACTATTTCGGGCTCTATACCGAAAAGGTTTACTCCGCCGACGATTTCAAAAATGAAAAGGTAGCGGTGAACGAAGACGGCCTTGTTTGCGTGGGAGAAGATGGCGATTTCGTCTATTGTTCCTTCCTTCGCATCTCGGACGAGAAGCAATTGTCCTTCTATTTGGCTGATCTGGCACAGGATGGGAGCCCTTATGCCAATGGAAAAGAAAAGCTTTATTCTTTCAACGCCGGCGGGACCATCGGCAACGTATCCTTCTATGGCACGCCTGCCATGTATCCCTATACGTTAAACAAGAGCGTTATCACCATCCGGCAAGGAAGCCAGACGGTGCAATTTCTCGTAGTCAAGGACGGCCTGCTCTACAACGGCCTGGACAAATGGCCTAAAGTGGGGATGTAAAATAGACATGCTGGCGGGCATCATACAGGTCAATGACTTCCAGCAACCGCTCGCGGGCGGATTCGGTCCAGACGCCCTTCAGATGAATGTTCATGATGGCGTGGCAGGATAGTTTCTGCAGGATGGCCCGCAGAACCGGCTCCCAGTCGGTTGACGCATCCAGGCTGAAACCGATTTCCTGGGTTCCCGTAGCCACAGCGGCGCCAAGCTCGCCCAAATCATCGCTATAGAAATACGACCGCTGCGCCGGTGCTTCCGACAGCGGCGGGACGATGGCGCTTCCGCCCGGACGATATTTCCACGGCCGGCGGCCGATTTCAATATATTCCGAATGCAGGGCGGGCGGATTGCCGTACCCGGCCGGTTTCCGATACTTTTCGTGCGGATCGAAGGTCACATCCAGGCTCTTCACCTTCGAATACAGGTTGCCGAGGATTTTCCCGGTAGGAGCCACCATGCAGGAGCAGCCGCCATTTTTGGACTTCTTCCCCATGGATACGGAAGCCCGGACCAGATAAGCCCCGGTATTGTAGGCGCAGAACATGTCAATGATATCCAGCACGTGGTGCGGATCGCTCCGCTGGTGCGAACTGCCGATAATCACATCGGGTTTCCAGCGGGCGATGTTGGCATAAGCCTCATAGAAATAAAAATCGTAGCAGATTAGGAAGGCATAACGGACCCCTTCGATATCCAGGATCATCGGCTCGGACCACTCCTCGGTATAAGACTTGTCCAGGCCGTATTTCTGCCACTCCCCTGCCGTCAGATGCTGTTTGTAATACTTTCCCAGCAGGGAGCCGTCCCGTCCAAAGATAAAGAGGGCATTGCGCGGCACTTCCCAACTGGTGTCAATAGCCCCTACAAACACCAGCGTACTGCAGCGCCGGGCCGTCCGGGCACATTCGTCCAGCAGCGTCGGGCCATAGCGATGGACCGTTTCCAGGAACCCCTCATAAGAGGTCTTTCCGGGAACCTCGCTGAACTCGGGCAAGACCACCATATCCAGACTTGAATCGCATTTGCGCAGTTCCTGCAGGGTCCATTCGAAACTTTTGTCCAGACCGGCCTGGTCCTGGGCAAACAGGGGTTGGATCACACGGGCCTTCATGGGCACGGCATAACCGGCGACCGCCGCGAAAAACAGGGCCGCCAGGGAAAGCAATATCCTACGCATGGGTTTGGGGTTTGAAAAGTCGGTCGATGATCAGCGCGATGGCACCGTCTCCCGTTACGTTGCAGGCCGGGCCATATCCGTCCAGCGCCAGGTACAGGGTCATTACCAGGGCCGTCTGGTCCGGGGTGAAGCCCATGATGGATTCCAGCAGGCCCACCGATGCCATCAGCACACCGCCCATCACCCCGGGCGCAGCCACGGCGGCGATGCCCTGCATCAGCACGAAATGGGCATAAACCGCCAGCGGGAGCGGGGTTCCGGTCAGATACGCTACCGCGATGGCCGACACCGCCAGTTTGATGGTGGAGCCGCACATGTGCACCGTGGAGCAGAGCGGAATCGTGAAATCCACGATTTCATCGCGGATGCCATTTTTGCGCGTGCACGCTGCCGTCACCGGAATCACTGCCGAGGAGGAACAGACCGAGAAGGCTGTCAAATAAGCTGTGAGCATGTTCCACAGGCATTTAAACGGGTTCTTGCGGGCGATGGCCGCCGCTACGCAATACTGGATGAAAAGATAACAGACAGACAGGACGATGCCGGTGAGGATGATTTTGAATCCGCTGCCCAGCACCACCGCAATCACGCCCTTCGCGCTCATCTCGCAAATCATCGTGAAAATATACCACGGGAGCAACGGAATCACCGCTTTTTCGATGGTCAGTTTCACGATGGCGCCAAACTCGTCAAAGCCCTTCTGCAGGGCGGACGAGCGGGTAAAAATGATGCCCACCCCCACCATGAACGACAGCAGCAGGGCTGTCAGGATATCACAGAGGGGCGGGATCTTCAGATCAAAATAAGGTTGGAAATCCTTTGCCGACACGGCGGAAGGAGACAGTTCGCCGGCATTCAGGTAGAAGGGGAAGGCATTCGAAGCGCAGATGTGGGCGAAAAAGCCCGAGCAGATGGTACTCAGGTAGGCGATGCCCAGCACCACCAGGAGCATCTTCCCCGCTCCCTTGCCCACATGGGCGATGGCCGGGGTCACAAGGCCCAGCACCATGAGCGGAATGATGAACTTGAGCACCTGGGCGAACAGGACGTTGAACGTCTTGAACACCCGCACCAAAGGCTCAGAAGCCACCATCCCCAGCAAAGCGCCGAGGGTGATGGCTACGATAACCTTTAAAAATAATCCGGGTTTGAATTTCCTTCCCAATGACATTTTAAACCAAACCTTGCGCCATCATGGCATCGGCCACCTTGATGAAACCGGCTACGTTGGCGCCTTTTACATAATCCACCGTACCGTCCTCGCGCGTACCGTACTGGAGGCAGGCCGCATGGATATCGCCCATGATGCGGCGCAACTGGGCATCCACTTCTTCGCGGGTCCAGCGCAGACGCATGGAGTTCTGGGTCATTTCCAATCCGGATGTAGCCACGCCACCGGCGTTGGACGCCTTTCCGGGGGCATAGAGCAGGCCTGCCTGCTGGAAGACCTGGATTGCGCCCGGTTCAGACGGCATATTTGCTCCCTCGGCGACACAGATACAGCCATTGGCGACCAGCGTCTGAGCCTCTTCGCGGGAGATTTCATTCTGCGTCGCGCAAGGCAGGGCGATGTCACAAGGCACGCTCCAGGGCCGCTGACCGGCCGTATAGGTTGCCGTGGGATATTTCTGGACGTATTCGCGGATACGGCCGCGATACACGTTCTTCAGTTCTTTGACATAAGCCAGTTTCCCGGCATCGATTCCGTCCGCATCATAGATGAAGCCGTCGGAATCCGACATGGTCACCACCTTGGCACCCAGGGCGATGGCTTTTTCTACGGCATACTGGGCCACGTTTCCGGCACCGGAAACGGCCACGGTCTTGCCCTCGAACGAAGTGCCGCGGGTTGCAAGCATGGCCTCGGTAAAATAGCACAGGCCGTACCCCGTCGCCTCAGGACGAAGCGGACTGCCGCCCCAGGCCAGGCCCTTTCCGGTAAGCACGCCGCCGAACTCGTCGCGGATACGCTTGTACTGGCCGAAGAGATACCCGATTTCACGGCCGCCTACGCCGATATCACCAGCCGGCACATCCGTGTCCTTGCCGACGTGGCGCTGGAGTTCGGTCATAAAACTCTGGCAGAATTTCATCACTTCCTCGTCGCTCTTGCCGCGGGGATTGAAATCGGAACCGCCTTTGGCACCGCCCATGGGCAGGGTGGTAAGGGCATTCTTGAAGGTTTGCTCGAAGGCAAGGAACTTCATGATGGACAGGTTTACCGAGGGATGGAAACGGATGCCGCCCTTGTAGGGGCCGATGGCACTGTTCATCTGCACACGGAAACCGCGGTTGATCTGTACGTTTCCATCATCGTCCAGCCACGGAACGCGGAAGATGACCACACGTTCCGGCTCCGCGATGCGTTCAAGAATCTTTTGATCGACCAGATACGGACGGTCAACGATGTAGTCGGCCAACGAGGTCGCCACAACTCTAACTGCTTGATGGAACTCGGGTTCCCCGGGGTTCTTGGCCTCGATGGAGGCCATGAAACTCTTGATGAAATTTTCTGAGAGGGTACTCATAATATAATTTGTTAAGTTCTTCCGCAAAAATAAGAAATCATCCTTTCTTCTCAAAAAAAATAACGATATTTGTACCTTGAATTTATCGAAAAGACTGGAAACGTATGTCAGAAAAAATCATCTTAACCGGTGACCGTCCTACCGGACGCCTCCACATCGGACATTATGTGGGTTCGCTTCGCCGACGCGTCGAACTCCAGAATGCAGGCGACTACAAGCAGATGTTCGTTTTTATTGCCGATGCACAGGCCCTCACCGACAACATAGACAATCCCGAAAAGGTCCGTCAGAACGTGATTGAGGTCGCCCTGGATTACTTATCCGTGGGGCTGGATCCGTCCAAGGTAACCCTTTTTATCCAGAGCCAGATTCCGGAGCTGACCGAACTGTCTTTCTATTTCATGAACATGGTTACCGTCCAGCGGCTCCAGCGCAATCCGACCGTCAAAAGCGAAATGGCCCAGCGCGGCTTTCACGTGGGCGAGGAAGGAGAGAATGACAACCAGCGCGGCCTGCCCGTGGGTTTCTTCACCTATCCCATCTCCCAGGCAGCCGACATTACAGCGTTCCGGGCTACCACCGTTCCCGTGGGAGAAGACCAGAAACCCATGCTGGAGCAGTGCAACGAGATTGTCCGCCGTTTCAACAGTATCTACGGTCCGGTTCTGGTGGAACCGGATATCATGCTCCCCGACAATGCGGCCTGCCTGCGCCTGCCCGGCACCGACGGCAAGGCCAAGATGAGCAAATCGCTGGGAAACTGCATCTATCTGTCGGACACCGCCGAAGAAGTGAAAGCCAAGGTCCGCGGCATGTTTACCGATCCCAACCACCTGCAGGTGAGCGATCCCGGCAAGGTGGAAGGCAATGCGGTCTTCACCTACCTGGACGCCTTCTGCAAACCCGAGCATTTCGACCTGTTCGGTGACTGCTTCCATGGCAAGAAGGCCAGTTTCGATTTCCACAACCTGGACGAAGTGAAGGCACAGTATCGTGCCGGCGGTCTGGGAGACGTGATGGTCAAGAACTTCCTCGAACGCATCCTGAATGCCGAACTCGACCCCATCCGCGAGCGCCGCAAAGAATTCGAGAAAGACATCCCTGCCGTCTATGAAATCCTGCGCAAGGGCTGCGAGCAGGCCCGCGCCGCCGCCGCGGCCACCCTGGCCGATGTGCGCAAAGCCATGAAAATCGATTATTTCAACGATACCGACCTGATTCGGGAACAGGCCGCCAAATACGCCGCCTTGTAATATGTCACTCTATCTGCCCCGCGGTTACCGCAACCTGCTTGGATCTACCGAGAATACCGAAAAAGCCATCAAAACCGTCAAAGACATGTTCCAGGTGAACCTGTCCGCCCAACTGGCGCTGCTGCGCGTCACGGCCCCCATGGTCGTTCTCAGCGGCACCGGTATCAATGACGATTTGAACAGCGTCGAGCGGCCGGTCGCCTTCCCCATCAAGGGGATGAACGAGGCACGCGCCGAAGTCGTGCACTCCCTGGCCAAATGGAAACGCCTGAAACTGGGTGAACTGGGCATTGCTCCCGGCAGGGGCATCTACACGGACATGAATGCCCTCCGGCCCGATGAGGATCTGGACAACATCCACTCCATCTATGTGGACCAGTGGGACTGGGAAAAGGTCATTACCCCGCAGCAGCGCACCCTTGCCTACCTGAAACAGACCGTCCGCCGCATCTACGAGGCCATCAAGGTAACGGAAAACAAACTGTATGTAGAGTTTCCGTACCTGACTCCCCTGCTGCCCGAGGAGATCTATTTCATCCATGCGGAGGAGTTGCTGCAGCGCTTCCCGGGCATGAGCCCGAAAGAACGCGAAAACGCCATCGTACGGGAGTATGGGGCCGTTTTCGTGATCGGCATCGGCGGCAAACTTTCCGATGGTACCATCCACGACGGACGTGCCGCAGACTACGATGACTGGAGCACCCCCGACGGAGAAGGCCACTTGGGCCTCAACGGAGATATTCTCTTATGGAATCCGGTGCTGGAGAGTGCTTTCGAAGTATCCAGCATGGGTATTCGGGTCGATGCGGCCGCCCTCGAGCGCCAGCTGGAGGAACGGAACCAGACCTGGAAGAAAGATCTTTACTTTCACCGGCGCCTGCTGGCCGGGGAACTGCCCCAGACCATCGGCGGCGGTATCGGACAGTCACGTCTGTGCATGTTTCTGCTGCGCAAAGCGCACATTGGCGAGATCCAGGCTTCCATCTGGCCCGACGCTATGCGCGCGGAATGCCACGCGCACGGCATCGAACTCGCCTGATTACAACCAGAACTCACCGGAGGATTGGCCGCTGACGATCAAGATGATGAACAGCGCGGCCAGCACGAGCAGTGCGACAAGCCAGAGAATGAAGATAACTGTTCCGGGATGCCATTTCGGCTGCCGGAAATTGAACACCAGTTGCAGGCCGGCATATAGCATGCCCAGCATGGGAAGGAAAAAAGCCAGCAGCAACAGGCCTTGAATCCACACATTAGCGGCAGCCTGGGCCATAAACGGTGCTCCGTACGATACCTGGGCCAGCCATTCCGTCACCAGCCGGTCCACGCCCAGTGCCTGGGGATGAAGCAGCACGAAAGCACCCAGAATCAGTCCGGAGGCCCCGATGACCAGCAGGAAGAGGCCCACAATCACACAAACAACTCGCAGCAGGGAATTCCAGATGGGAGCACGTCCTACGGCAACCGCAGCCGCTTCCATCTCGCCCAGTCCGCTGCGGATAGTCTGGCGGATATCATCCACGTGCAGGGACTCGCCGCGCTGGCGATATTTTTCCTGGACCGTCCGGGCGGCAGGAACGCATACCCATAGGATGACATAGGCCAGTGGAGCGGACCAGCACCAATCGGAATGCAAGATGACCGGCAGAACGGTCAGGACCACGAACAACAGGCGAAAAGCCGCCACCGAAACACCGGCCCAGGCCGCCAAGCCCGCACAAACACCCGCCATCTTGTGGTTTTCCATATCCCGGTACAGCGGTCGGCGCTGCCGGGCCTCCTTCGCGTCGACCGCCGGCACCCCTTCCTCTTCCGGCATCTCCCGGTCGATGGCTTCCGGCCGACCCAGGACGGCCGTCGCCGATTCCACGTCGCTCCGGTCAATCACTTCGTGCCCCCGTTCCGACAACAGTTCCGCGAGCCGTTCCTCGATGCCATCCATGATTTCCTTTCCGTCCGCCTGCGGGAGATAATGCTTCTCCAGCGAGGCGATATAGTCACGCAGGAGCGTTGCGGCATCCTGCTCCACCGTAAAGGCATAGCCTCCGATGCTCAATCGTTCGACCTCTTTCATTTTTTTAAGGTTTCAATGGTTTCTACCAGTTCGTTCCAGGCGGCGTCCATTCCGGCCAGTTGCTCCCGGCCCTTGTCCGTAATCACATAGTACTTGCGCGGCGGGCCCTGGGTGGATTCTTCCCACCGGTAGGTTAGCAACCCCTGGTTTTTCTGGCGGATCAGCAGCGGGTAGAGCGTACCTTCCACCACAATCATGTTCGCCGCCTTCAGTTCATCAATCATCGAAGAAGCATAGGCTTCTTTCTTGTTCAGGATGCATAGGATACAGTATTCCAGCACCCCTTTCCGCATCTGCGAGCGGACATTATCCACATTGTTTTCCATATCCGTCCAATTATTTGTTTTTCTTGTCTTCGCGGCTGAAGGATGAGAAGCGGGCCATATTTTCCGCCGTTACGGGCAGGCCGTGCATCTCGCATTGCTGGGCCGCCGTCTCGGCCTTCGGGGCGATGATCCACAGAATAATATAAATCCAGAATCCAGCGGTACCCGTAACCAGCAGCACCACCATGAGTACCCGGATAAGGGCCGTATCCAGTCCGAAATACTGGGCCAGACCGCTGCACACACCGGCGATCATCCGGTCATACGGATCGCGGTACAACTTGCGGGGCAATTCGCCCTTCTCCCAGAACGGGCGGGGACCCTTCCCTTCCTGTTTGGCCGATCCTGCGCCGTCCGTAAACGAACCGCCATCCGGCATCCCCAATTGGGCGATGACTTTATTGGTCAGTTCCAGATCTACCACACGGCTGCTCACGCCCACTTCGGAACGGAACAACTCGGCAATCCGGGCCTCCAGGTCATCCATAACCTCACCGGCCTGGTAACCGACCTGACCGGAACCGGTAGCCAGCCGCTCACGGAAAGCCTGGAGATAAGCCTGCAACCGCAGGAACGCATCTTCATCGAGCAGGAAACCCGCTCCCCCGATGCTTGCATTCATTACCTTTTTCATTTTTTACAAGATATTTATGAATTTAAAATATTTTCCGATGCAAAGATATAAATAATTTTTAATACCTTGCAACACAAGGTACTAAAATTTTTCAAAAAAAGTGTAAATTTGTCGTCACAAATGATATAAACATGCGCAACACTTTCCTGATAATAAGCTTGCTGGCTACCCTGCTACTGGGCCAGGCTACCCTTCGGGCACAAAATGTCGAACCCTATTTCACCACAGAAGAGATGCCGGACCTGATCCAATGCCTCCCTGCCCCGCCGGATTCGCTGTCAGCCGCCTACACCTACGATATTATGCGATATTTGTGGGGCAAGACGCAGCGTCAGGACCCGGAACGCGCCGCCATGGTGCGCCGGGATGCAGTCTGGACATATGAAGCCCTTATCGCCGAATTTTGCGGGCCCTTTGGTATGGTCATTTCAAAAGAGGCTACTCCGGAAATATGGAAAGTACTGGAGACCAGTCTGGCGACGGTTGACCAGATCAGGATAGCGCCCAAGGCCTATTTTCACCGCAAGCGGCCTTTCGAGGTCTTTGGCGAGAAGACCTTCACGGGCGAAGATGAAGAACTGAGCGGCGAGGGCAGTTACCCCTCCGGCCATACCATCCGCAGCTGGCTGGTCGCCCAGTTACTGAGTGAAATCAATCCGGATGCGGCCAATAAGATTTATGCACGCGCGTGGCTGTACGGCGAGAGCCGGGTGATCGCCGGCGCCCACTGGCAGAGCGATGTAGACAACAGCCGCCTCGCAGCCAGCATCGGCTATACCCGCCTGCAGACCAGCCCGCTGTTCCAAGAGCAGATGGCACAGGCCCAGGCGGCTTACCGGGCAGTCACGGCCGCATCAAAACCTGCATTGGCCCTGTAATGCGGGGCATAAAGGGATTCAATTTCCACCACCGGTGCCGTAAAGACTCCTGTCTGGGTAACATAGAATTCTTCGGCAATGGTGGTCTTTTCTTCCGGATAAGTATCGAACCACCAGATGCTCCGGTCGGCTTTTACCTCCCGGTAACCCCTGGGCTGGAAGCTAAACCAGCCGTTCACCCATAACGGACGGATGCCCCACCCGTACATTCCAGAAAGCTGCTTCACCGGACGCAAGGTAGCTTCGCGCGGAGCCGTCAGCCGCACAAAACTGCGGTTTTCACCGTTCCAGATGCGATATTCGCAGCGAATCGTTTCGCCCTTTGCCAGAACCTCGCCCGGCTGGAGATCTTCCCATTTCACTTTTCCGGCCACCGTTACACTGCGCTGGAATGTCCGTTCGACGGTGAAACCGTTCCCTGCCGGCCGGATATCGGAATAGGGCTTCTCGTAGGAACGTTCCATCAAAATAATCCGGGTTGATTTGACCTCGTCGGATCCCGCCAGTACGGCGGCGATGGCATCCACGAAACCGGGCGTTTCGTCCCACCGCTGCGTTTCCTTCTGCAACATCAGCCAGATCCGGATTCCATCCGCCACTTGTCGGGTTGCATCCGTGCTGCCCGGTCCGGAGGAGAACAGCCTGCAAAGCAAAGCGTGGGCGTATGCTTCGGATTCCAGGAGCCCGCGGAACGGCATCACGGCATTGGGATAGTACATGCCGCCGTCTTTGTGCGGTACGGCATATTCCAGCAGCGAAGCGATATCGGCCTCCACCGAGGCCTCCATCCTGGCTTTGATGCCAAAGGTTACGCCGAAATTCCTGGCCAGGGCAATCCCTTCCGGGCTGGCAAGCAGGTTGCGCAGGGTAAGGACCCGGCGGGCCTTGTCCAGGATATGGCCATTCAGGCCGCGTTCCCGCTCCGGTACCAGATACACTTTCGCCCATTTCCGGAATTCCTTCATCCGTTTGTTGTAATCGGCCTGGCTGCCCGTTACGTTCACCGCGAACGGAGCCTCGGCATACATCGACCGGATATACAGGTACTGCTCATCTGAAATGCCGCCGCACCAGAAGGGGCGTGCCAAGTTGAACTGATTGTCATCCAGGAACTTAACCGCATTCTCACAAACCATCGCTTGCACGAAGGCCGCAAAACCGGAAGGCTCCGGCATCCTGGCCAGCCACTCCAGCACTACCGCCGTGAGGATGGGAGATGACTGCATGCCCTGGAACCAGCCGAAGCCGCCATCCTCGTTCTGACAGGCACCAATCTTCTCTTCCAGTATCTCATCGGACAGCTTTTGATTCTCCCCTTCCCTCACCCGACCGGTACCGGAAGGCTCCTCGTCGCAGGGACATTGGGGATATGCTCCTCGAACCTCTTCCGGTACCGGTCCGGGAACGAGGGCAGCAAGGGTTTTGCGAACATACAACGCTTCCAGGAGGTCCAGGATATTCTCGGACCGGGGTTCCACCTTGTCCGGAAGGGCTTCCCGGATCATATCCAAGATGGAGATTTCCCGGTATTCCGCCCCCATGGAAGAAACGTTTACAAATTGCGAGCGGATTTGGGCCAGCAGTGCTTCTTTGTCCATTCCCGGCAGCAGGACCGCCGAATGGGCTTCCGTGAGGGTCTGCACGGCCGGAAGCACCGGCACGCCCACCTTGACACCGTCCGATAACGTCGGCAAGCCCGCCACCGGATCCGCCTCGAAGATCACTTTTATGTCCATCGTCCCGGAGGTTTCCGGCTCCACCGCCTCAAACAGATGCGAGACCATTCCTCCCGGCGGTACCGTAATATGCGCTGCAGCAATGGCAGCGGAGCGCTTTTTCTGCGAAGAGGAGGCATAGAGGGACAACGTACCCGAAACGGGCACCTCCGCAACCGAAGAGACCGTCGCCGCGACCGACCACCGGTCCCCGACCCGCAGCGCCTGCGGCTCTGCTACGGCCACCTTCACCGGCAGGGTCACCACCATCTCCCGTCGCAGCAACGCATTCTGCATCTGCGGGTTATGCGCATAGAGCGCCACCACGTAGGTGGAGAGTTTATCGGATGTCCGGAAAGTCAATTCCGCCTTTCCTTCGGCATCGGTCCGCAGGAAGGGTTCAAACGCCAGTGTAGAAGAAAAGTCGCTGCGGACGGACACCTCTTCGGTGACTTCATCGGCTTCCGGAGCCATTGCGGCCGATTCGACCTTCATGAGCACATTGGCAGATTTCACCGCCATGCCCCTGACCATCCTATCGGTACGGGCGCCGCCAGAATAACCAATCAACACGACATTGTCATCCTCCGTTTGCGGAGCCGATCCCGTAACGGATGATATTTCCACCCACGGAGCCGGGATATCCTGCAGGGTCAGCACCGGCCATCCGACCTGGGCGATCCGTTCGGTGCTCTTGTCGAAGACGGCCGCCAGGCACTCTACGCCCGGAAGCGAGCGGATTCCAAAGGTATAGCGAGTTGCAGGAAGGGTTCTGTCCTCGAAGGTGCTGAAGGAGAGCGGAAGGACGGTTTTCTCACGGATACGCCGGATGTCCCGCCCGAAACTTGCCTCTTCATAGTCCTTGAAATAGAAGACATTCATGTGGATGGCATCCGGATAATCCTCCGGATACGGATATTCCAGGGTAACGAGCGAGCCGGGTTTCCCCCGCTCCCCCGTCAAGTGTAGGGCCTGGGACTGCAGCAGCCTGCTATGCTGGCCGAAGAGTTGGACCACGGCCCAGACCGGGCCGTCGGCCGATCCCACGCGGACGCTGAACTTCCCGCCCGCCGGGACCTTCGTTCCGGAGCACTGGAAGAAACGGTCGATCGGCGCATCCAACACCGCTGCCTGCGGACGCAAGAGCAGGAACGTATGGTGATACCGGTCATTGGCATCCAGGAAATATAAGCCATCTACCAGACCCTGCATGGAGATATCCAGCGGGGTTCCGACAAAGGCCGTTCCCGCCTTGCACAACCTGCCCTTTTCGTCTTTCAGCTGCCACGCAACCGGGATGTCGGCCTGCGTCAAGTCGATAGAGATAAAGCGGAACGTCACCCGCAAGGTATCCTTATCCAGAACGGACAGGGAGGGATGCGGCATCCTGCGACTTGTCCGCACGATGGTATCCATCCGGCTCGCCTGCGCATCGGCGAATCCTTCCAGGATAGCGGTCAAGGTAGGGTCACGGTTCACGTTGACGGATGTATGGAAGGCCTGTGTCTCGCCGGTCCCGTCCAGCACGTTTACCTGAATCGAATACAGGCACCAGTTCTGGTTCGGAAGGCTGGCAAAAGCGAATGCAAAGCGTCCGTCTGCCTGCGGGGAGACCTTTCCCTCCTGCACCAGGTTCTGCCCTCGGGTCACCCGATAGGCAAGTTCCGCCCCGGCTAAACTGTGTCCGGAGTAGCTCGTCAGCGTGCCGCGGACCTCCACGGTATCGCCCGGGGCATACAGCCGGTCGACCGGATCGAAGGCCAGGTCGAAGGTGGGCAGGACAAATTCATCCACCCGGATCTGCGTAGCGGTCCGATGCTCCCCGCATTCCACCTCCAGCGAGAACGAGCCGCCCCGCAACCCTTCCGGGATGCGGAAGGAACCTGCCGCCGAACCGAATCCGTTGGTCCGGATGGCTTGTTCCGCCACCTGTTTCCCCTCCGAATCGTTCAGCCAGGCCCTGCCTTCCTTTCCTTCCGGAAGCGTTCGCGCCCAACGCTGCAGGTCTGCCTCGAAGAAAACGGCCTTGAACTGCACCGTATCGCCTGGCCGATAAGCTGCACGATCGGTATACAGGTGGACATATTTGCCTTCACGGGATTCTTCACTGCGATCTACGGCCGCTCCAAGATACAGCTCTTCGCTGCTGCAGAGGGTGCCGTCCGCATCACGGTAGCAGGCTTTCAGGGAATAGTGTTCCCGGTCTGCCGACAGTTTGGAGGCGATGGAGATTGGCAGGCGGGTAAAACGGTCTCCCAGCGAACAATCTTTTGCCCGGACGACTTCTTTCCCGTTTTTCAGCAGGACCAGATCGGCCCGGCTTACCGGCTTGCCGGATTTGGCATCGGCCACATAGACTTCCGTTCCCCCTTCCACCTGCTGCCGGGCAAGGGAAAGGCGGAAATGGCGATACCAGGAAAGGGTTTCTTCTTTTCCGCTGTGGTATTTGACCTGATAAGACCCGTCATCCAGTTTCGGAAGCGCCACTTCCAGGGTATCCTGCGCATAGAAACTGCGGCGGGGATTGGTCAAGGTGGCGGTGAACAGGGGTTTGCTGCTATCCTCTTGATAGACTTTTACATCCACCGAGGACAGGTTGCGCACATACGCGCGGATTTTTCCATCATAGACCGAGCCGGACAGAGAGGGGGCTTGCATCGTGGAGATGAGTCCGTCCACCTGGCCACAACTGGCGGCGATGCGTCTTTCGCTGCCGCTAAAGGCTTTCCGCTCCGCCTCGAATGCCTTGCAACGCTCCAGGAAGGCCTGGTAAGCCGCCGACCGGGCGCCGTCACGCTCCAACTGCCGGAAATCTTCCTGAAGCAGTTCCGCCTGCGGGAAGAGCGCGGTCGCCTTCCCCTTTTCACGCTCAGCCAGCGCCTCCAGAGCAGCCCGGCGCCCTTCTTTTTCCGAAAGGGAAAGGGCTTTCAGATAGTCCAGCCAGGAAGCAGCCGGATAACGGCCATTCAGGTATTCCTCCAATAATTTGCAGGTCGCTGCATTGCGGGTATTGCGGCCCATCGCCGTCCAAAGGGCATATTCGTAATTGTCGCGGATAAACTCGGTGAGGACGCCGTTCATCTGTCCTTGAACCCGGAAATCGTCTTTCCAGAATTCGGGATCGGCGCCGCTCTGCAGGCGGTCGGCGTATTGCCGGATCAGGTCAAGCATGCTGCGATCGCCGCCGAATTCGCGGCGATAGGCCACCCAGACCACCGGTTCGGCATAGTCGTCTATCTCTTTCTTGAAAACGCGGCGAAGCGAGTCGCTCAGTTTCCAGTTGCGCGAGGCTTCCACCTGCACGTATTTCCGGCCCGCATCGTAAAAATCCCAGTTCAGCCTTTCCCGGCAGGCCTGCTCCTTGATGCGGGAGAGCACTTCGGCCTGCCGTGCCGGCCGGTCGGCCGCCACCGCCGCTTCGTAATCCCGCCACAAGGCTTTCAGATCAAGTTTGTCCTGTTTTTTATCAGGAGTTCTGTTTATCGTCATTCCTGCAGTCAATACAGCTAAGGCGGCCAAGAGGGCCGCTATTGCCAAGCGTTTCATACCTGTTATTATTTAATATGCCCAAAAAGGGGCAGTGCATCTGCTACTGCAAAAGTGGAGCCACCGATATAAAGAAGGGTCTCGGGGTCTGCAGCGGCCAGGGCTTTCCGGACAGCCTCCGGGACCGAATCCACGGCACACGCTTCTCCAGCAGGGATTCCAGCTGATTGACAATAAGCCCTGTATCGTTCAAGAATCTGCCGGGCAGGCAGGGCGCGTGGCGTTGTCGGGGTGGCAAAAAACCAGGAAGCCTCCCGCGGGAAATACGGGAAGATGGCTTCCAGGTCCTTGTCGGCCATCACCGCATACACGATCAGCAGACGGTCGTATGTCCCGTTGCGGAGCAGTCCTTCCAACTGGGCAAAATTGCGCTTCAGGGCCGGTGCGTTGTGGGCGATGTCGCAGATCACGTCCGGATTCGACGCCAACTTTTCCCACCGGGCCCGGAGTCCGGCGCGTTGCGCCGTGTGGATCAGCGCGTCCTCCGTCATCGCGGCATCGGCCAGTCCGGAATAGAACGGATCCCGCCGCAAAATATCCCGGGCCGCCAGCACGGTACGGAGATTATCGGCCTGATAGTCACCGCGCAGATCCATTCTGCGCAGCAAAGCGTCCCGATTGTCCCAGAGGGAAGGGTTTACCCGGGGAGCGAAGGTCAGCGGAGCCTGTTCCGCGGCCGCTTTGGCTTCGAAGACTGGGGCGGTTTCCGCATCGTCCTCGCCACAAAGGGCGGGGATACCCGGTTTGATGATGCCGGCTTTCTCGCCGGCGACGGCCGCCCGGGTATGCCCCAGTAACTGACAGTGATCCAATCCGATGGAGGTAATGACCGACAAATCCGGCCGGATGATGTTGGTGCTGTCCAGCCGGCCGCCGAGGCCCACTTCGATCACCGCCACGTCCACCTGTTCATCGGCGAACCAGCGGAAGGCCATCCCAGTGGTAATTTCGAAGAACGAAAGGTCCAGTTTCTCAAAGGTTTCGCGCCACCTTGTAATAAATTCATAAACGTATGCTTCCGATACCAGTTCCGGCGAGAGGGTGCCGAGGGTGGCACGGGTTTCAGCCGGTATCCCTGCTGCCGGAAGGATGCGGAGGCGTTCACGGAAATCGAGCAGATGGGGCGAAGTATAAAGCCCGGTACGCAGCCCCACAGCCGAGAGCATCGACGCCAGCATCGAGGAGACAGACCCTTTTCCGTTGGTACCCGCCACATGAATCGTCCGGAAGGTCCGTTCCGGACGGCCCAACAGGTCGGCGAACCGTTCCATGTGGGCGAGCCCTGGTTTATAGGCATTTCCGAACCCGGCCTGCTGGACGGAAGGAAAACGGTGGAAGATATCTTCCAAACATTTTTGGTATTCTTCGCAATTTATCATCCTGCCGATTTTGAACTGAATCCAAAAATAGTTATTTTTACGGAGATTTATACTATCCTTATGAAGGAAAAATCGTCAGCGCTCTATTCGAAATACGTCATTGACGGAATCCAGCAGTCCCTGTCTCCGGCCGCAATGCTGGATGAATGCCTGCTGGAGCCCCGCAAGGAGGAACCTGCAAAAGAATGGGAACCCGTCGCGGATGAAACCATCGACCCTTCACCCTCGACCTATCATTACGACAGCGAGCAGGTGGACAGTTACCTCAAGGGAGTCCTCGCCTGCCCGGAGCGGACCTTCCCGACCATTTTTTCGGCCGCCTTCACCCGCAGCCGGATCGCCCGCACCTTGCTGGACGCACTGTGGCTGCGCGGACGCTTCCGCCTGGAAGACCTGGCCTTGCGCGCAGAATGGAAATGGAATACCCGCGAGTTGGGCAACCTGGCTGCCTTTTACGACAGTGCGGCCGCCGCGGCAGACTATATCGACAGCCTGGGACTGGGCCTGAGCCGTTATTCGTTTGCGGAAGCCGATGCCTGTTCGGTGACCTTTAAGGCAGGCATTTCCCGAGGCGGCGGAGAACCGGCCGTGGACGAAGAGGAAATGGAAGAAGGGTCCGGACCGCGGATGGGCCGCCTGCGGGCCATCCCCGGCGAAATCGTCCCCGACAAAGACAGCTGGCTCATTTATATTCCCTTCGATACCAGTTCGTTCCGGCTGGGCGGGTCCCTGCTGGCGCAGACCATCGGCACCTCCGGCAATGCGTGCCCGGAATTACTGGACGCCGATTACCTGATTGACTGCTACGAAGTGGTGCGCGAACTGGTGGAGGACGGTATCCTGCTGAGCGGATCGACCGTTTCAGACGGCGGGATGCTGACCGCCCTTCGGAGAATGTGCACCCCCGAGGCGGGAGCGGACATATCGATCCGGGACATCATGAATGCCTACAACGAATCCGGCATGGTACGCATTTTGTTCGCGGAAGTACCGGGCGTGATCATCCAGATCCGCGATTCGGATTACGACTATGTCGATGCCGAACTGCTGCTGCAGGATGTGGCCTATTACCCGCTGGGACATCCGGTTCCCGGAAAGGAGCAGGTGTTCCTGGATCGGGACGGAGGCAATCCGATTACCGCCATCCTGCAATCGCTGCTGGCCGGCGGAGCCTCGGAAGGAGAAGACTAAAACAATAACATACATATGGCAAAACCCAAGATTTTCGTACTGGATACCAACATCCCGCTGCATGACTACAAGTCTATCCGGCATTTTCAGGATAACGACCTGGTGATTCCGATCGCCGTTATCGAGGAGCTCGACAAGTTCAAGAAAGGGAATGACACCCTGAGTTTCAACGCCAGGGGGTTCCTGCGCGAATTGGACAAGATCACCGACGGACGTCTGTTCGGCAAGGACGGCGTTCCCATCGGCCCCAAACTGGGCAATATCAAGATTGAGCCCAACCACCCCTTCCCGGATCAACTGAAAGATCTGTTCCTGGACGATATCCAGGATCACCGGATTCTCGCAACGGCCATCTGGGTACGGGACCAGCATCCTGACCGCTTCACCGCCCTGGTCACCAAGGATATCAACCTGCGGATGAAGGCGAAAGCCGCCGGCATGGCGGTGCAGGATTACCTCACCGACCGGGTCCAGGACGATCATGTGGAAGTGGCGCAGAAAGAAGTGGAGGTACGGGGCGATATCCCCGCCGATGTTCTCCAGAAACTGGCTTATGGCTCCGATACCGCCATCGACTGGAAGCTCATTGTCCAAAAGGAGCCCAGACCCAACCAATTATATAAATTCCGCTGGGATGCCCATTCGGACGAAGGGCTGGTGTGTGCCCGCTACGATGCCCGGCGCAAGCAGGTGGTCCTGGTCAAAAACCGCCAGGCCTATGGAATCCGCCCGCGCAACGAGGAGCAGCGTTTCGCCCTGGATGCCTGCCTGAATCCGGACATCCAGCTGGTGTCGCTGACCGGCGGAGCCGGTACCGGCAAGACCCTCCTGGCCCTGGCGGCCGCGCTGGAGCAGGAGAAAGACTTCGACCAGATTATCCTGACCCGCCCGACCATCGTCCTGGGCAACCAGGACATCGGTTTCCTGCCGGGCGACCAGAAAACCAAGATGTCTCCCTTCATCCAGCCGATGCTGGATAACATCAACGTAATCAAAGCGCAGTTCCGCCCTTCCTCAAAGGAGGCGCTGCATATCGAGGCCCTGCTGAAAGAAGAGAAGCTGCTGATTTCTCCACTGGCCTATATCCGCGGCCGCAGCCTGGGGAAGGTGTTCTTCATCGTGGACGAGGCCCAGAACCTGACGCCGCACGAAGTCAAGACCATCATCACCCGCGCCGGAGAAGGCACCAAGATGATCTTTACGGGCGATATTTTCCAGATTGATTCCCCTTATCTGGACCAGTGGTCGAACGGCCTGACCCATTTGGGTGAAAAGATGAATGGACAGAAGCTTTTCCAACATATCTTCCTTCGGAAAGGAGAAAGAAGTGAATTGTCAGAAATCGCGTCGAAATTATTATAATTTTTTACTATCTTTGCGATTTCAATTCAGAAATAATTAATTATCAAAGAATATGTTTGAGAATAAGAAAAGAGTTTACACCTTTGGCGGCAAGAAGGCCGAGGGTGATGGCCACATGCGTGAGCTCCTGGGTGGAAAGGGAGCCAACCTGGCTGAAATGAGCCGCCTGGGCATGCCGGTACCGGCCGGTTTCACCATTACGACGGAATGCTGCGCCGAATACTATGCACTCGGCGGCGGCTATACGAAAGAGTTGAAGGGCGAGGTAGCCGACGCCCTTGCCGCTACGGAAAAGATCATGGGCAAGAAATTCGGCGATCCGAACGACCCGCTGCTGGTGAGCTGCCGTTCCGGTGCCCGCTCCTCCATGCCGGGCATGATGGATACCATCCTCAACATCGGCCTTTGCTCCGCCACGCTTCCGGGCATGATCAAGAAGACCGGCAACCCGCGTTTCGTGTATGACGCCTACCGCCGTCTGATCATGATGTACTCCGACGTGGTGATGGAGAAAGCCGAAGGCATCGAGCCGGCCGACGGCCAGGGCATCCGCCAGCAGCTGGACCGCATGATGCAGGAACTCAAGGACAAGAAAGGATACAAGAGCGATACCGAGATCACTGCCGATGAGCTGAAAGAGCTCGCCGAGGCCTTCAAGGTCCGGATCAAGGAAGTGCTCGGCGTGGAATTCCCGGATTCCGCCGAAGCCCAGCTGTGGGGCTCCATCGGCGGCGTGTTCAAGTCCTGGAACGGCAAACGCGCCATCGCTTATCGCCGCATCGAAAAGATTCCCGATGATTGGGGAACGGCCGTTAACGTGCAGTCGATGGTGTTCGGCAACATGGGCGAAACCTCCGCTACGGGTGTGGCGTTCTCCCGCAACCCGGCCAACGGTGACAACAAGTTCTATGGTGAATGGCTGATCAACGCCCAGGGCGAGGATGTGGTAGCCGGTATCCGGACCCCGAACCCGCTCAACGAAGCCACCAAGAGCGAGAAAAACAAAAATCTGGTATCGCTTGAGAAGGCGATGCCCGAAGTATATAAAGAGCTGGATGAGATCCGTCTGAAACTGGAAAATCACTTCCAGGACATGCAGGATATCGAATTCACCATCCAGGAAGGTCACCTGTGGATGCTGCAGTGCCGTATTGGCAAGCGTACCGGTCTGGCCGCCCTGCAGATGGCGTCCGATATGGTGGCCGAGGGGATGATCAACGAAAAGACCGCCGTGATGCGGGTCTCCCCTGCCCAGCTGGATGAAATCCTGCACCCGATCCTCGACCCGGCCTCCGAGAAGAAAGCCACGGTCCTGGCCCAGGGCCTGCCCGCTTCCCCGGGTGGAGCCGTCGGCACCATCGTCTTTACCTCCGAGGCTGCCATGGAAGCTGCCGCTGCCGGCAAGCAGACCATCCTGATCCGCGAAGAGACCTCCCCTGAAGATATCGAAGGCATGCGTGCCTCGTCCGGTATCCTGACCATGCGGGGCGGTATGACCTCCCACGCAGCCCTCGTGGCCCGCGGCTGGGGTAAATGCTGCATCGTGGGTTGCGATGCCATGAAGATCGATTTCGAGAACAAGACCGTCACCTTCTCCGAAGGCGGCAAGGTCTATCGTGAAGGCGACTGGTTGTCGCTGAACGGCACGAAGGGTCTGGTTTACGGCACCAAGATCAGCACGATGGATGCTTCCGAGAATCCGCTCTTCATCAAGTTCATGGATATGGTGGACAAGTTCCGCCAGATTGGTGTCCGCACCAATGCCGATACGCCCGAGGATGCCACGAAGGCCCTCCAGTTCGGTGCCGAAGGCATCGGCCTGTTCCGTATCGAGCACATGTTCTACGGCAAGAATTCCGAGACTCCGCTGGCCAAACTGCGCAAGATGATTCTCTGCGACACGGACGAGGAGCGCAAAGCCGCTCTGGCCGACCTGGAGCCTTACATGAAGGCCGCCGTCAAGAGCACGCTGAAGATCATGGACGGTAAGCCCGTCGTCTTCCGCCTCCTGGACCCGCCGCTCCACGAGTTCGTGCCCAAGACCGAGGAAAAGAAGAAAGAGATTGCCCGCGACCTGGGCGTAACCGTCGAGGAAATCGAGAAGCGTGGCGAATCCCTGCATGAGGTGAACCCGATGATGGGTCACCGCGGTGTCCGTCTGCACGTGAGCTTCCCGCTCATCGCCGAGACCCAGTACAAGGCCATCTTCGAGGCAACCGCCGAGCTGCTGATCGAGGGTCTGCACCCGATGCCGGAAATCATGATCCCGGTGACCATCTCCGCCCGTGAGCTGAGCTTCCAGAAAGCCATCTGCGACCGCGTAAAAGCCCAGGTAGAAGGCATCAAGATGCAGAACATCGACTACAAGTTCGGTACGATGATCGAGATCCCGCGTGCCGCCCTGACCGCCGACCGCATGGCCCGTGCCGCCGAGTTCTTCTCCTTCGGTACCAACGACCTTACCCAGATGACCTTCGGCTTCAGCCGCGATGATATCGGAACCTTTATGGGCGACTACCTCGGCAACAAGATCCTGGATGCCGACCCGTTCCAGACCATCGATGTCAAGAGCGTGGGCAAGCTCGTCGAACTGGGTGTCCAGTCCGGCCGCAGCAAACGTCCCGACCTGAAGTGCGGTGTTTGCGGTGAGCATGGCGGTGATCCCGACTCCATCAAGTTCTTCAACAAGATTGGTGTGGATTACGTATCCTGCTCTCCTTTCCGGGTGCCGATCGCCCGCCTTGCCGCGGCCCAGGCAGCCATCCAGCAGAACAGCTAATCAAATGGCTATCCATACGAAAAGCCCGCGCGAGGAATCGCACGGGCTTTTTCTTTAGAACGAACGCAGCAAGCTGCCATATTCTTCCACCGGTTCCGTCGAAGGAAAACGGTCGAAATAATCCGCATCCATATATACCGCAAAGGATGTCACGTTCCGGATGCCGTAACGGGCGTAGGTAGCCAGGTCGGAACGACACACGTCGGAACGCCAGGGCAGCTGCACGGCGGGACGTTTCCACCGGCTGAACAGGGACACGTCCAGCCAATATTCCAGCACCACGGCATCTTCGGCAGGGAAAACTTCCAGGTTCTGTTCCAGCCAGCGAAGGTTGTCTCCGTTGGTCACGGGATAGCCCCGTGGGCAGAGGACGTCCTCCTCGGTCAGTGGCGCATCCCAACTGCGGTAGATGGGTGCGAATTCCAGGAAGATTCCTTCCTCGGGCTGCACCTTTCGCGGCGGATCCATGAAGAAAGAATAGGCCAGGTGCGCCACTTTTGCCTGCGGGTCCACTTCGCGGATGGCACGAAGCATCCGGTTCTCCACGATAAGCGCCTGTTCACTGGGAGAATACGCCCGGCACAGCGGACACTGGCATACGGGAGCGTTGTCGTCCAGCCAGAGATAGTAGCGGTGATTGTCGGGCCGAAGCGTCCGTGCAAGGGCGGCGGCATTGCCGGCAATAATATCCAGCGCCTTCCCGCTGTGGACGCAACAATTGTAATCCGGGGTGCGCCGTCCGCAGGTATCCATCCGGAACAGGGTCGAGTCCTGCGCGAACAACTCGCGCGGAAGGAGTTCACCCATCGCATGCAGCTGATGTTCCACACAGATACCGTATCGCCGGCAATCTCGTTGAAAACGAGCACCTTCCGGGGTTGCCAGGAAGGCGGTAACCTCGGAAGGTGTCATGTGCGTGCCGATGGTGTTGATGCCGACGCGCCCGGCCATCGCAGGCCAATCCACTTCGGAGAGTTCCTTCGTCGAAAGGACGAGGCCCCGCATCTGCCACCACGAAGACCCATCGGGAGTCCGGGAGCAGGCGACAACCGTCAGCAGCAGGGCCAGGCAGACGCGAAGGAGACTCCGCGGTTGCATCAGAGACCGAGTTTCTTGAAGAAATCGTTCCCCTTGTCGTCCACCAGGATGAAGGCCGGGAAGTCTTCAACCGTGATTTTCCAGATGGCTTCCATACCCAGATCGGGATACTCGACGCATTCAATGCTGCGGATGCTGCTCTGGGAGAGCACAGCCGCCACACCGCCGATCGTACCCAGATAGAAACCGCCGTGCTTCTGGCAGGCATCCGTGACCACCTTGGAACGGTTACCCTTGGCAATCATCACCAGGGAGGCGCCATGGTCCTGGAACTCATCGACATACGGGTCCATGCGGTTGGCTGTGGTGGGGCCCATGGAGCCGCAGGGATAGCCAGCCGGGGTCTTGGCAGGACCGGCATACAGGATGGGATGGTCCTTGAAATAGGCGGGCATGCCTTCGCCGGCATCCAGGCGGGCTTTCAACTTGGCGTGCGCGATGTCTCGGGCCACGATGATGGTTCCCTTGAGGTTTACGCGGGTGCCTACGGCATATTTGGTAAGTTCTGCACGTACGGCGTCAATCCCCTTGTCCAGGTCGATCTCAATGCCCTTAGGGCCTTCTCCGGGCCGACGCAGCTCCTCCGGAATCAGCTCCGAGGGGTTGGTGTCCAGTTTCTCGATCCAGACGCCGTCCGCATTGATCTTGGACTTGACGTTGCGGTCGGCGCTGCAACTTACGCCCATGCCGATGGGGCAGCTGGCACCGTGCCGGGGAAGACGGATCACCCGAATGTCGTGAGCAAGGTATTTCCCACCGAACTGGGCGCCCAGACCAATCTTCTGGGCTTCCTTCAGGAGTTTTTCCTCCAGATCGATATCACGGAAGGCACGGCCGGTTTCATCTCCGGTAGTGGGCAGGCTGTCATAGTATTTGATGCTGGCCAGCTTCACGGTAAGCAGGTTCTTTTCGGCCGAGGTACCGCCAATCACAAAGGCGATGTGATAGGGAGGGCAGGCCGCCGTGCCAAGCGAGCGCATCTTTTCTACCAGGAACGGAAGGAGGGTGCCTTCGTTCTGGATGGTGGCCTTGGTCATGGGGTAGAAATACGTCTTGTTGGCGCTGCCGCCGCCCTTTGCCACCATGATGAAACGGTATTCGCTTCCCTGCACCGCCTCGATGTCAATCTGGGCAGGCAGGTTGCACTTGGTGTTAACCTCGTCGTACATGTTCAGCGGAGCGTTCTGGCTGTAGCGCAGGTTCTCCTGTGTATAGGTGTTGAAGACACCCAGGCTAAGCGCTTCTTCGTCCTCGAAGCCGGTCCAGACGGCCTGGCCCTTCTCTCCGTGGATGATGGCCGTTCCCGTATCCTGGCAGAACGGGAGGACACCCTTGACGGCAGTCTCGGCGTTCCGAAGGAACTGCAGGGCGACGTATTTGTCGTTCTCGGAGGCTTCGGGGTCCTTGAGGATCTGAGCCACCTGCTCGTTGTGCGCGCGGCGGAGCATGAATTCGCAGTCATGGAAGGACTGCTGGGCCACCAGCGTGAGGGCTTCAGGGCTCACTTTGAGCATTTTGCAGCCCTCGAAATCGGCCGTAGAGACCAGCTTCTCCGACCCGGGAATTTTGTAGTATTCAGTGGTGTCTTCTCCCAACTGAAACATGGGTGCATACTTAAAATCAGGCATTATCGTATGAATTAATTTTGATCAAGTTTACAAAGATAGCAAATCTTTTTGCAGATTTCGAAAGGATTTTATACATTTGAAAAAACTCGCACATATGCTATCATACGAAACCATCAATCTGGACGATTATGCCCGCACCGGAGAAGGTGGGACAGCCGTTTCCTACAAACACAAGACGCAGGACACGCTGGCCAAGCTATATAACCCGGGCTTCGAAGCAGACAGGGCCGTAGAGGAGTTCCTGACCGCCCGGACCGTGTATGAGATGGGGGTTCCGACACCCAAGCCTTACCGGCTGGTGACCGACGGAGAACGCTTTGGGGGTGAATATGAGTTTATTCCCGGAAAGCGCTCCTTTGCCCGCATCATTTCGGAAGAGCCGGAACGGCTCGAGGAGATCTCACGGGAATTCGCCCGGCAAGCCCGTCTCCTTCATACCCAAAAAGCCGACACCACGAAGTTGCGTTCCTACAAAAAGGCGATACAAAAGTTTTATCAGGAAAAAAATCTGGTACCCGAGGACTTTAAGCAACGTGTACTTCGCTTTTTGGAAGCGGTTCCCGACACGCCGACCCTGCTCCACGGAGACCTTCACATCGGCAATATCATTACCGACGGCAAGAAGACCCTATGGATTGATGTCGGAGAATTCAGCTACGGCGTTCCTGAATGGGATTTAGGTATTTTGTGGACCATGACCCACAACATGAAGCAAGACAAAGCGGAATATCTTTTCCATGTCTCTTCCGAAACCCTGACCGCCCACTGGGATTACTTCTTCCCGGCTTATCTGCAGACATCTGACCCGCAGGTCTTAGGATCATACATCCGGCGGTTCCTCCCGTTCTATGCCGCAAAGGTTCCCTACGTTTTTGACATGGCTTACCACCGCCCGTTCCCGGAGGAGGGTATCGCCAGAATAAGCCCAATGCTACCATGATACGGACACACACACTTCCCCTTTTGATCGTGGCCCTTTTTGCCACGTATAGTTGTAAGACAAGTCCCGTCAGTCCCACCGAGGACAGCAGCCAGTTCGTCACCATCAGCGATGTCATTCCTGACGCGATTCTGGAAATTCGCTATTTCGCCACGTACAATTTCGTCGGCAAGCGGATCGACGGCTATGAGGAGCCCACGGCCCTGCTCACCCGGCCGGCCGCTGAAGCCCTGAAGGCCGTGAGCGATGAACTCATCGAAAAAGGATACCGGCTGAAAATCTACGATGCCTACCGGCCGCAGAAAGGCGTAGATCATTTTGTACGCTGGGCTGCCGATATCGCCGACACCCTCATGCGATCCTATTTCTATCCCGACCTGGACAAGAGCGTCCTCTTCGATCAGTTGTACATTATGGAGAAATCCGGCCACACACGCGGTTCCACCGTGGACCTGACCCTCTTCGACATGCATACGGAGAAAGAAGTGGACATGGGCGGCACCTTCGACTGGTTCGGCCCTGAAAGTCATCCCGACTTCTGCGGGAACCCCGAGACCGGCGAATACACGGGCGACAACAGCGCCAGTCCCAAAGGCCGCAGCATTACGCCGGAGCAATTTGCCAACCGCATGCTCCTGCGCGACGCGATGGTCCGCCACGGATTCAAAACCCTTGAATCCGAATGGTGGCACTTCACCCTCAAGGACGAGCCCTTCCCCGACACCTACTTTACTTTCCCGGTCAAGCAACTGAACCATTGAGAATATTATGACAAAAAAAAGCCGCTGGTTGCTGCCGCTGGCAGCCGTTTTGCTCCTGCTCGCATCGTGCACGCGTGTCATGCCACGCGGGAATTGGAACAAAGACGTGTACAAGGCGCTTTGCACCCTGATTGAAGAAAACGGCATCCGCTCGGCCGGGTACGACCCGGACTGCCGTCCCTATGCGGTGTTCGACTTCGACAACACCACCATTTTCAACGACATCACCCAGAATCTGATGCTCTATCAGATTGAGAACCTGCGCTTTGCCTATCCGCCCGAAACCGCGGCCGAAGATTTTCTGAACGGCCTGGAGGACAAGGATATCTTCCTGGAAGGTCTGGGCGCCACCACCCGCGAAGTGGGGCGTCAGCTGGCCGGTGACTATGCCATCCTACGGGCCCGGCAGGCGGAGGGCGCCACACTGGAAGAGATTCACCAGATGCCCGAATATCTGGATTTCCGGGCGCGCTTCATCAAGTTCTACCACGAGGTGGCCACGCACTACGACTACGGAACCCTCTGCATGTGGATGCCCTGCACCCTTTCCGACATGACCTACGCCGAAGCCCGCGACCTGATTGTGGAATCCAATGACTACTGGCTGGCCCAGGACCGGTGCTGGAAAGAAACCTGGACGTCTCCGGACAGCACCCTCACCGTCGAGGTCAGCAAAGGCATGTACTACTGTCCCGAAATGAAGAACCTCCAGCGGGCCCTCCGGGACAACGGGATCGATATCTATTTCTGCTCGGCATCCATGGAACTCATCCTGGAGACCATGGCCAGCGACCCCAAATACGGCATCTGCCTGGATACCGCCAACGTGTTTGCCCTTCGTTTCGGCGGTGGTGACACCGTCCGGCCGATTTGGAAACCGGGGTACCCGCGTCCCTACCTGGATGGAAAGACAGAGCTGATCCGCGAGCTCATCGCTCCCGCCCATGGGGGAAAATCGCCCATCCTGATTGCCGGAGACAGCGTGGGAGACTATGCTATGCTCACCCAGTTCTCCGATCTCCAGCACGGGCTTATCATTGACTGCGGCAACAAAGGAGAAATCCGCACCCTCGTTGAAAAGGCGCACGCCGAAGGCAACAAAGGCCGTTATCTGGCGCAACCGCGCGATTTTGAAGGGCGGAAATACCTACGAAACAAGGGCGAAAATCCGTTGTAGCGAGGCCGGATCGCCGGAAGAAAGCAGTTCGATGTCGGGGTGCGCAAGCGCTCCGGCATCTTTTTGATACGGAATTCCCTCCCGTTCCAGCACGTTTACCACCTGCCGGGCAACAGCGGGCGCCGGATCGATAATCCGCACTTCCGGACCCGCAATACGGCGGATGGGCGCCATCAGGAAAGGATAGTGGGTGCATCCCAGAACGATGATATCGGCCCCTGCATCCAGCAGCGGCCGCAAACTGCGTTCTACCACCGCCTCGGCCTCAGGGCCGTCCAGCACACCGTTTTCCACCAATTCAACGAAGCCCTCCCCTACGTGCTCAACAATGGTTACATCGTCCTGGAAACGGCCCTTGGTGTCAAGATACTTCGATGCCCGGAGCGTCCCGGCAGTGGCCAGCACGCCGATTACCCCGCTTTTCGTGCCCAGGGCTGCCGGTTTTACGGCAGGTTCCATGCCGATAAAAGGAATCGGAAATTCCTCCCGCAGTTGCTTGATGGCGGCGCCGGTGGCCGTATTGCAGGCCACGACGATGAGGTTGCAGCCTTTCGCCATCAACAGACGGGTGATCTCGCGGGCGCGGTCCTGGATATATGCAGCCGTCTTCTCGCCATAGGGACAGTGGGCGTTGTCCGAATAATAGACATATCGTTCTCCGGGAAGCAGTTTCACCACCTCCCGTAAGACGGACAAACCGCCCGAACCAGAGTCAAACATTCCAATCATATGTACAAACTCAAAAAGTGGATTCCAGATTCCCATTCGCTTCTATACAGAAGACGGCATAGAGAGGAACAGCCTTGATGCCATTTGCGAACCCGAAATTCTTTCCGGAGATTCTGTAGGCGAAAGGGCAGTTGTAGGTCTTTTTAAAATTGTTCAGGCTGATAGCATCCACCTTCTTACCCTTTTTAACTTCCACCGGTATCACGTTCATCCCGTCCTGCAGGATGAATTCAACTTCCTGTGTATTGTCGTTCTTCCAATAACGGAGTGCTATGCCATTGGCTGCAAGCGCCTGTCCCACATAGTTTTCAGCGACAGACCCGAGGAAGGTATTGTCTGTTTCTATAGCGCTGAGCAGCATCTGAACCGGCATCTGCGTCTTGGTATTCAGAAGTCCCACGTCGGACATATAAATCTTAAAGTCGCTGTCATCCTCCTGCGCAGAGATGGGGATGAAGCCGTGTGTAATCAGTTTGCACTTATGCACGGTGCCGGCAAGGATGAGCCACTCAATGGCTTCTCCGAATATTTTGGCCGTACCGCCTTTCATGGCCAGCTTATATTGGAATTTACGGTTTTCCTTGGCAAGTTGGGCCGGAATGCTATTAAAACAGGCCCTTATCTTCACGGTTGTTGCGGGTTTGGCATATTTGGCCATATCGGCATTGTAGCCAACCAAAATAGACTGCTGAACGGTCCTGCATTCCAGATAGCTGTGTGTGTCCACCCATTTCTGCACGCTCTCGGGCATACCTCCTATGACCAAATACTTTTGATAAAGATCCAACGCCAGAGAATGCACCGACGCAGGCATCGCTTCGTTGGCCTCATAGTGGGAACGAATCTCCTGCGAGAGAATGTCATTGCCCGTCGCCCAAAGAAACTCCTCAAAATCCATGGGAAACAGGTTCAGTTCATCCACCATGCCAACGGGGTATGAGAATTCGTCATCATCCTTTTTGTCTGTCTTTTCATCCTCGTTAGGTTTGTTCCCCTGGTTCACAGCTACGCCCAGAAGGCTTCCTGCCGCAACAATATCATATTGAGGATAATCCTCTTTGAAGTATTTCAAAGCAAGCAGAGCTCTTTTACAATCCTGAATCTCATCCAATATGACCAGCGTTTCGTGGGGCAGGATGCGCTGATTGTACAAGGATTCCAGATAGGCAATAATCTCGATTGGGTTGATATTATCTTTGAGGAAATTGGTCACATCCGTTACCAAGTCCAGACTTACCTTGATATAATTCTTGTAATGATTGCGACCGAACTCCTCCAGGATGTAGGTCTTGCCCACCTGCCGGGCTCCCTGGAGGATGAGCGGCTTATGGTCTGGCCTGTTTTTCCATTCTGTCAGCTTCTGGGTCAGTTTTCTTTTCATTGCATTTCCCGACTAGTATTCAAGGGCAAATATAATCAAAAACTGTGAAAAAATCACTTAGATTTTGATTTTTTCATAGTTTTTCGATTTTTACCTGCAGATGGGAAAAAGAAATCAGTTCCTAAGGTAAGTAGGGCCTTGACGAGGCCGGGGACCGCGTGAGAATATGGTAATTATTCCACTTGGAGCAAAGTTTACAGGAGATCATTCGGTCTCCTGTTTTATTTTTCCGGTATCTATAGCCGTAATACAGTACTGAACCTTGGACTTGTCACTGCGTTTTACACCCACTGTCATTTTTACGCGACCCACCCCCGGATGAATGCGAATCGTTTTGTATTAAATCAACTATTACTCTGGAACAGCCACATTATGCTTTTGCATAAAGGCTTCTTTTACCTCCTTAGGAAACACTTGAGGACCAGCAGCACCACCACCAAACATAAACACAACTCTGTCATTATATGGAATGAAATGCAAGTCAGATAATGCCTCTTGTCTCTGTTCTTCGTTCATGGGATAATAGAATACTCTATAGGAATATATCCCCATACCTACCCGCTTATAACCAATTTCACAACACTCAGGTGATCTAGTATCGATTGATATGCACCGGACACGCTTCAGTTCTTTCTTTATGAATTGAAACTCGTCCTCATCCAAGCCCACTTCAGCCATAAGACTCGTCCTTAACGAATCAGCATCACCCCAGTGACATTTGGATGTAGTATGGAACATCGACACTTTTCCATGTTCGAATTCAAGGCGCATCGTCTGACCATCATCCAACGCTGATTGCGCGAAGGTAACAAGTTCCTCAATTTTGGGCCCTTTTTTATTATAATGGTCAGCCATCGAATCAGGACTACACCTATACATAGGTATCCTTACCACAAAAAACATAACAAACGCCAAGACGATAGTCCCAGAGAACACAACAACCGCCTTCTTATGTGTACCACCTATCTTGAAACTATGTATCAGTGCTATTATTGCAATAATTGGCATGGGTAGCAATAACCACCAAACCATAAATAGACGCCATATGCCTAACCACGGGTCAACATATAAAATGAGTAAAGCAATGGCAATAACTATCAAAGGTATGTAATGCCATAAATATTGAATCTTTTTCATAACTGAAAGAACAACTGATTATCTAGCGTTAAACAAATATCTTTCGAGAAGATGTCATAATGATGCCCTTGCGAATAATGCACTTGTTATTGCGGAAAGGCTTGTCCTCGCTGATTCCATAGTTACGGAGGTAGGCATATCCGACACCCAGAGCGTCTTTGTCCCAGTGGTCACATAAGGCTTTCAGATTTCCGTAGTAATAATGCTGACCGTCCACCTCTAAATGAACGACCATCCTTTCTTGTTTCCCGTTGATTTCTGCCATCGTTAATTCATGAAGTAACGGCAAAGATAAGTAAAAAAGTTGCAAAGATTAAAAATAACCTACAAAACACTTGCATATATTAAATGTTTGCATTAGGTTTGTGTAGTAAAAGATTTAGGTATGGACAAGGTAGTAATACTAGCTCGTGTGAGCGCTGACAAGTAAGAAGACCAAAGGCAGGTTAATGAACTGACGGACTATTGTAGCCGCGTAGGTTGGAGCGTTGAGGTTGCGTTTTGTAACAAAATCAGCCGTCTCGAAAAGAATTAGTCGATTATTTCACTTGGGGGTCACCAATCCTTTTACACCAACTTGCAAAGAATTGCTCCTTCACAAGCTTTCGCGTATCTTTGTAGAAATAGAATTGTGCTATGAGTAGCAATACGCCAAATACTGGAGAGATCCTCCTATACCAGACTGCCGACGGCCTTGCCTAGATTGAAGTCACCTTGGTAAACGAGACCGTATGGCTCACGATAGACCAGATGGCTACGCTTTTCCAGCGTAATTAATCCACCATCTCCCGGCACATCAGGGACGCTTTTGAATGCGGTGAACTGAATCCGGATTCAACAGTTGCATTTTTTGCAACAGTTCAAAAAGAAGGTGAACGCAATGTGAGCCGCGACATACAGTACTATAACCTAGATATGATTATCAGCGTGGGCTACCGCGTACACAGTCTCCGTGGGTATCAATAGCAGTGATACAATACTGGACTTTCGTCTTATCGCTTTGTTTAACGCCAACCATCATTTTGACCAAACCAATTCCCGGGCAATTGTATGACATTCGTAACATACTCTTAAAACCTTTCTGGTTTTTCTTTTTCGGATTTGCCGGCGTAGTTTCCACTACATTATGCCACTCTGCTGCTTTTTTGCAATCACATCCGTTTTCTGCTTAGGGCGGCGAGAATGAAATATCTCCTAAGGATTTTGGCTTATTATTTGCAGAGGTAATGGACATATCTGATGAATCATAATCCTCATATCAAGTGCTTGCCCGGGAGGCTTTTCTTTCCGGGCATAGCATTTTTGATGGGCATTTGCTTGACGCTCTCCTGCAAGCAGCATGGCCAGCAAGTGCAAATGAACGAATCGGCTTTTGTATTTGGGACGGAGTATATCGACGGGGATGCGGCCGATTATTCCCGCCCGGCGGTGATTACGGGGCATATTTCCCACCGGGAAGTTTATCCGAATACCACGGTAATCAACATCGAGATTCCGTTTTATGACCGGGTTTCGGAGAAACAGACATCGGCCATCTATGAAGATGCCTTTGCGTTTTCGTTTGTGCCTTACGCGCCGAGGACCATCTCGATGCCGCCTTATATTGACCATCTGGTGGTATGTCCCGGCGATTCTATCCACGTGGAGCTGGACTTTGCCGATTTGGCGAAAGTCGTTTACTCCGGGAAAGGTGCAGAGAACAACGAGAAGTACAATGATTTCCATATGGGGTACTACCTGCCCCAGGATTGGCCGGGGTTCTCCAGGATGGATCTAGACGCGCCGGACGGGCCAAAGCGTGAATTTGCACATGCCGATGTATTTGCGACGGCCGCAAAGGAAAAGATGGAGCACCACCTGGCCCGGTTGGACGATTTTATTGCGGAGAAGCAGCCCAGTCCGGAACTCATTGCCCTGTGCCGGAAGGAGATAGAAGCCGATTATTATTCGGCGCTCATCCAGGCCATGCTTTCCTATCAGACCCTGCAGGGAGAGGATGTGTCGGATTGCTTCAAGATCCAAGATGCGGAACCCCTGTTCCATGCGGACTGCCTGAGCAGCAATTTGTTTGAACTTTCATCCAATATCTGTTACTGGCTGCTGCACGGTCTGGACAAGGAAGAAGTCCTCCAATTCGTCAATGATTATCCGGCCCTTGTTGACTTCCTGAAAAAGTCCACCAAGAACGAACTGCTGCAGCAGATGCTCATCAGCCACTTCTACAACCAGCTGCTGGAGGCCAATGACGTGACCACGTTCGAGGAGTACTTTGACAGTTTCAATGAGAATGTGACCTATCCGCTGCTGAAGCTCTCCATTCGGGACCGGTATGTGCTCAAGAAGGCCTATCAGGAGAATCCCAAGACCTTGTCTGACGCTATTTTGAAGGCCGACCAGCCCCGTGACGGCCAGGCTATCGTCCTGAAGGAGAATGAGGGGCTTAAGTTGCTGCGGTCCATCATTGCCAAGGAAGAGGGAAAGGTTGTGTATATCACCATTGGGGCCACCTGGTGCCCCGGGGTGATGCATGAGATATCCTTCCAAAAGAGTATGTCCGCCGGCTATCATGGAAAGCCGCTCCGCATAGTCAATTTCTACATGGACGATGGGTCCGATGATCCGGAATCTGCTTTGCTGGGGATTGAGACTTTCCATCTTACCGATGCCCAGCGCTCCGGCCTTGACCCTATCTTACATCTGGGCCGGGGAATCCCGTTCTATATCTTGATTGACAAAGAGGGGGTGATTGTGGATTTTGGGGAGCATTTGAGGCCGTCGGTTCCGGAGACGAAGGAGAAGATTGATGAGCATATTGAAGAATAATCGGCGGCTTCTGCCGCCAGAGTAGGGGCGATGCGCAGCATCGCATTCCCCGGAGGGATGCAAAAAAGACAGGCGCTTGCCTGTCTTTTTTGTAGCCCCACGAGGAATCGAACCTCGATTTAAAGTTTAGGAAACTTCCGTTCTATCCGTTGAACTATGAGGCCAGTTCCTTTAGAAAAGGAAAGAGCGCGGATTATTCTGCGCTCTTTTCAATGATCTGACGGCCGCGATAGTAGCCGCACTCGGGGCAGACCCTGTGATAGAGCACCGTTGCACCGCAGTTGGGGCAGGTAGCCAGGGTGGGGACGGGAGCGAAATCATGGGTTCTTCTCTTGTCCCTTCTCTGCTTAGAGAGTTTGTGTTTCGGATGTGCCATTTCGTTTGTATTTAAAATTAATATTATTCACTATTTATTCACTTTCCTTCAAAAGGTTCTTCAGTCCGGCAAAAGGACTCTCCAAAACAGGAGCGGTTTCCTGTACAGGTTCCTCCGCAAGCAGATAGCGGCTTGCGGCAGGATCGCACCCCCCGTCCGGATGGACCTTGTGGAGCGGGATCGAGGTGCAAACGTAGTCGTACACGACCTGACCGAGGTCAACACCTTCGGCAAGGGGGTCGTCGAGAACGATCTCGCGCCCATCTACCTCCTCTCCTTCTTCCTCGCCGCCAGCACCGACCCGAAGCAAGGCGGTTGCCGAAACCGGAAGTTCTACTTCCGCAAGGCAACGGTCGCACGGGACACCGACGCGGCCTTCCATGATGCAGTCAATATCCACCGTCCGGCCCGATTTGCGGACCAACACGCGAACGGACACCGAAGCATTCAGGATATCCGGATTACCGTAACTGGCAAAGAACGCTTCCCCGACCTCCAGGCGGAACTCGGTTGCGCCTTGGGCCAACCCGTTTACCGGTATGACAAAGGATTCATTCATAAACCCGATTCACGGATAAGGGATGCAAAGGTAGGAATTTTTTTTCGAATTACAAGAAAAAACTATCTCTTCTTCTTAGGGAGTATATAGCGCACGTAGCCCACGTGAATTGAGAACACTTCGGCGTTCCGATTCAGCCCGAAAGAAGACATGGAAGCCTGATTATTCTCCTTTCCCACACCTTGCTGCTTGTCCTGGTGGGTATGGGTGTAACCGACACTCACGATTGGGACACTGAGCGTAAGGGCACTGTTGTCGCGCAGGCGCACACAAAGGCCACCGGCCAGTTTGATACCGGCTCCCCACGCGGTAGTATTACGACGGCGGCCCTCTTTCTCAATGTTATCTTCATCCAAAGGCCAGGACTTCACCCATCCGTAGTTTCCATACAGGCGGCCTTCTCCGAAAACGGCAAACATCTTGCTGCCGAAAAAGGACACATAGCGACGGGCCGCGAGAGAGGCGCCGAAGGAATTGCTGTTCATGTGCCGGCACATAAGCCGCAGGTTCAGTTCCGGATCATCCGAGCCCGTCACCTGACGAATATCCAACTTTAAATCAGAATCAAGCGTATAACCGGTATATTCCAGGCGGACGCCGATGGAAAAATCGTCGGCGGCAAACCAGGAATAACTGGGGGCGATGCTATAATAGTGAAGGGATCCGTTGCCGATGTTAAGCATGGATAAAATATGATAGCCGTCTCCATCCTGCTCGCCACCCGCATTGAAGTAACGATAGGTACCGGAAACGCCGGCGGCCCGGTGTCCTTTGGAGATGAAAACAGTACGACCCTTGGAAGGATCCGTAAAGCGGTCCAGGATACCGGACTCCTGGGTCTGTGCAAATGCAGACAGGCACAGGAGGGAACACGCTATAACCAAAACACGTTTCATAGGTCCTGATAATCGATTATTCAAAAGTAATTGGGCGCAAAGGTATGAAAAAAAACGGGAATTCCGTGAAAAAGCCGTATCTTTACTATTTGTATGAGAAAAGTACTGCTCCTTGCCGCCTTGTTGCTGCCATTGGCTGCCCAGGCCGGCCCGAAATACTCCCTGCTGGTGGACAAAGGCGCGTTCACCCTCTCGGTGCTGGACAAAGCGGGCCAGGCCGTCAAGACCTTCCCCGTCGCCACGGGCGAGAACGCAGGCCGCAAACGCAGGGCCGGCGACGCCAAGACGCCCGAAGGGACCTTCACCGTGACCTGGATCCAGAATACGCGCGGCGTGCTGTACGACTACCACGACGGCCACGGGCTGGTAGAGGCTTACGGGCCGTGGTTCATCCACCTGGAAACGGGCTTCAAAGCCATCGGCATCCACGGGTCCTGCCCGCATCGCGACGACCGCATCGGAACCCGCGACAGCAAGGGCTGCATCCGCCTGCACAACGCCGACCTCCTGGAACTTCTCCCCTATGTAGAAAAGGGGACGAAAGTGATCATCCTCCCGGGGCCGGAAGACGCGCGCGTGGACGAGGATTTGTAAGCCCGCACTTTTTTCCGTATTTTTGTAAGTTATTTGAGTTCCGACATGACGACCATCGAACAGATAAAAGACCTCCACAAACGAATCGACACCCTCCGGGATTGTCTGGACATTTCCGGCAAGCGCGCGCAGGTGGAATCCCTGCAGAAAAAGACGGAAGCCGCCGATTTCTGGGACGATCCCAAGGCCGCACAGGCCTTCCTGAAGAACCTGAGCCGCGTCAAGGCATGGGTCATTGACTATGACAAGGCCCATTCGTCGGTCGAAGACCTGGATGTCCTCTACGAATTCAACGAAACCGAAGACCTGGACGCTTCGTACGAAGAAGCCGTCAAACAGGTGGAAAACCTGGAGCTGAAAAACATGTTGGGGGCTGAGGGAGACAACCTGGGGGCCGTCCTCACCATCAATTCGGGGGCCGGCGGCACCGAAGCCAACGACTGGAGCGCCATGCTCATGCGCATGTACCTGCGCTGGGCCGAGCGGAACGGCTACAAGGCCGACGTGACCGGCCTGGTGGACGGCGATGAAGCCGGTATCAAATCCGTTACGGTGGAAATTGAAGGAGACTATGCCTACGGCTACTTGAAGGCCGAAAACGGCGTCCACCGCCTGGTGCGCATCTCCCCTTTCAATGCCCAGGGCAAACGCCAGACCACCTTCTCCTCGGTCTTTGTCTATCCCCTCGTGGACGACAGCATCAACATCGAAATCAAGGAATCCGACCTGGAATGGGACACCTTCCGCAGTGGCGGCCACGGCGGCCAGAACGTAAACAAGGTGGAAACCGGCGTGCGCGTACGCCACGTCCCTACGGGCATCGTGGTTGAAAATACCGAAGGCCGCACCCAGATCGGCAACAAAGAAAACGCGCTGCGTATCCTGAAATCCCGTCTGTACGACATTGAGCTCAAGAAACGCCAGGAAAAACAGGCCGAATTGGAAGGACAGAAGAAACGCATCGAATGGGGGTCCCAGATCCGGTCCTATGTCCTCCATCCCTACAAGATGGTCAAAGACCTGCGCACCGGTCTGTCCACCGCCGACACCCAGGGCGTCCTGGACGGTGACCTGGATGCCTTCATGCGCGCTTTCCTGATGCAACAGGGAAGCGGCGTCACACCCGTTATCGAAGATATCGACTAACCGCATGCATATGGAATGTATCGAAAAATTTGAATCCATCTACCGGAAGAGCCCCGAGGATGTCGCCTTCTGCCCCTACCGGGTCTGCCCCGTAGGTGCTCACAGCGACCACCAGCTGGGCAAGATTACCGGCTTCGCCATCGACAAGGGCATCCACATCGCCTATGGCCCCAAAGCCAACGGCGTCGTGGAACTGGCCTCCCTGCAATTCGACAAACGCGCCCAGTGGCACGTCCGCGACGTTCCCGAGGTGAAATGCAACGACTGGGCCGACTACCTGCGCGGTGCCACCCTCGAACTGAACAACCGCTATACCCTGCGGACCGGCATGAGCGGTGTCATCCAGGGAAGCCTCCCCATCGGCGGCCTTTCCTCGTCGGCGGCTGTGACCATCGTATTCCTCACCGCCCTGTGCCGGGTGAACGGAATCCGGATTTCGCCCGCCGAGCTCATCGATATCGCCCTCCACGCCGAAACGGACTATGTGGGCGTGTCCGTTGGCAAACTGGACCAGAGCTGCGAAGTCTATTCGCGCGCGCACCAGCTGCTGTACCTCGACACGAAGGACGACAGCTATGAACTCATTCCCGAGCAGCCGGGCATCCAACCGTGGAAGATCGCCATCTTCTTCTCGGGCATCGAGCGCAACCTCTCCGGCAGCAAATTCAACATGCGGGTCGATGAAGTCCGCTCCGCGGCCTATGCCTTGAAAGCCTACGCGGGCATGGAGTACGGAAAATTCAAGGAAACGCACTGCCGCGAAGTCCCGCGCGAAGTTTACGAACAATTCAAGGACCGCCTGCCCGAAACGTGGCGGCGCCGGGCCGAACATTTCTATTCGGAATTCGCCCGCGTGGAACAGGCCGCCGAAGCCTGGCGCAAGGGCGATATTGCCGAACTGGGCCGCATTTCAACCCAAAGCGGCGCCTCGTCCATCTACAATTGGGAGACCGGATCGCCCGAACTCAAGGCCCTGTACGAAATCATGACACACCAGGACGGCGTGTACGGAGGCCGCTTCAGCGGTGCCGGTTTCAAAGGTTGCTGCATGGCCCTGATCCATCCCGATTATGAAGAGCAGATTGCCCGGAACGTGGAAGAGGCCTACCTGAAGGTCTTCCCCGCCCTGCGTGGCAAATACCTGTATTGCGGTTGTGAATCCTCTGACGGCGTTACCCTATGAAATGTCTGATCCTCGCTGCGGGCTATGCGACCCGCCTGTATCCGCTCACGGAAAATTTTCCCAAGCCCCTTTTGAAAGTGGGCGATAAAACCATTCTGGACTGGCTCATCGACGACATCCGTTCCAGCGGCATTGTGGACGAGTTCGCCGTGGTAACCAACCATCGCTTTGCGCCCATCTTCCGCGAATGGGCCCCGGTGGGCGTTACCATCGTAGATGACGGAACCTCTACCAACGAGACGCGTCTGGGGGCCGTAAAAGACATCCAGTTCGCCATCGAGTCCCTGGCCCTGGACGATGACCTGCTGGTCATCGCCGGCGATAACGTCTTGGATTTCAGCCTGGTGAAGTTCATCGACTACGCCCGCACAAAGGGCACGAGTTGCATCATGCGCTACTTCGAGCCCGATGAGGCCCGCCTGCACAAATGCGGCATCGTGGAGACCGATGCCGAGGACCGCGTCCTGTCGATGGAGGAGAAGCCAGCCCAGCCCCGTTCCCACTGGTGCTGTCCACCTTTTTATTATTATACGAAGGCCGGCGCCCGGCTGGTCGCCCGGGGAATCGAAGCGGGTTGCGGCACCGACGCACCCGGCTCGTACATTGCCTGGCTCTGCACCCAGACAAGCGTCCACGCCATGGAAATGCCCGGCAGTCGCTACGATATCGGCAACCTGGAAAGCTACCGAACCGTTTGCGAAACGTATAAAGGGATTACCCGCTAGTTATTTCGACTCAAAAAACGAAAAATGCACCCGCCCGTAAACCTTCTCCTTGACAAAGAAGGGATGGGCAGCGAAGTTGTGCTCATCGCCGTGCTCCAGGATAAAATAGCAGCCGGGATGCAGGAGATTGCGTGACAGGACCTGGTCGGGCAGGGTTTCCAGTCCTTCCAAGGCATAGGGCGGATCAGCAAAAACCAGGTCGAACTTCTCCCGGCACAGCGGCAGGAAATCGAAAACATTCGCCCGCACCATGGTCACATTCGCCAGGCCCAGACGATCGGCCTCCCGCTTGATAAACGTCGCATTTTCCCGTGCCATTTCTACACTATAGACACGGGCGGCCCCCCGGGAGGCAAATTCAAAGGCAATGGCGCCGGTCCCTCCGAAAAGGTCCAGCACCTTCAAGTCTTCGAATTCGTATTCGTTGTTCAGGACGTTGAAAAGACCTTCCCGGGCAAAATCCGTCGTGGGACGTGCCTTATAGCCGGAAGGCGGCTGAATCAGCTTGCCTTTCAAGGCTCCTCCGATGATCCTCATACCTGCTCGACCGCCTTGAAATACCGATACAGCGACAATTCGTCTTCCGTGTCCAGCGGGGTGCGGAAGGTAATGGTCGTCACTTCCGGATTCAGCTGCAACTTTTTCATGGCCAGGAAAATAAAGTACTCGGCCGTTGTAAAATCCACCGCATCGTACGTATTGGCCAGCAAGAGGCTCTTGCCCTGGGCGATGGCCAGGTTCAGCAAGCCGTCGTGATACGAGGCCAGCATCTTGTTGTATTCCTTGCACAAAGGCAGGTCCCGGAGGATATAATACAATTCCGGAAGCACCTCGGCACGATTCCCGGACGAGGTAAAGAGGGTCTGGGAAAGGACCTTGGAAAGGGACTCGCCGATGGTGTTGGAATAGACCAGCATCGCACCGAATTCCGGGACATCGATCCAGGAAACGGCATCTTCCTCTTTCAGTTTCACGACATCGGAAAGGATGCTGCGGGCAGCCGCCGACTCAAAACAGGGGGTCGGGACCAGCGCACATTTGGGGGTGAACAGGGATATTTCCACCTCGTCGTACCGGCGCTGGAGTTCCGGGGTTGTAAAAACACGGTCGGGACCGAGCCAGCCTGAGCCAGTGGTTCCGACCTTGAAAGCGAATCCGCTCAATGAAACTTGAACAGATATCCTACTCCCAGTTACCGGCATTGTTGTTAGGAGCGGTAACGCTGCCTACCTGCAGGCCCTTGAAATGGCCCTGCGTCTCGCGCTCGGCGTCGAGGTTGATGCGCAGCTGCTTGTTAACATCGTCCAGGAAAGCACGGTAAGGCATGCGGGCCTCGAAAAGGGGCACATCCACACCGGAGACCTTGCGGACCGTTGCTTCCATTTCCACAGGCTGCTGACCGGAGAACGGGATATACTTCAAAGAATCTACGACAAAATCGGTGCGATTGTGGAAAAGGGTATCCTTCACGGCAATCTTGCTCTCAACCGCGAAAACGAGGTTCTTGTCACCTGCCAGATACATCTTGTACAGATCGGCCGGGGTGATCTTGCGGTTGGCCTTCTTCACAGCCTCGGTATGGGCCATGGCCAGGGAGTCATCCTTGGAACCCACCTGCATGACCACCTTCATTTCACCCTTTTTGTAGAAGTCGCAAAGGGAGTCCACGGTGGACACGAAACGACCGGTAACGCTCTTGTAGGCCACCTGCAAATCGCGAATGTCTTTCAGACGCTGGATGGCGACAGCCTCGCGGCGAGCCTTCTCCTTGTTGAAGTTAACGGGCTCCATGATGCCCTGATAAATGAGATAGACCAGGCCTATGCAGACCAGGAAGAGCACGACGCTCAAAATCTTTTTTGCAATTCCGTTCATTGGGTATCTTAATTTTTATTTTTATTCAAAAGTTCTGACAAAGTTAAAAAAATGATTTATGAAATGCAATATAATTTGTAATTTTGCACCAGAAAATAAAATGATGAAACCGTTCAGGAAAGAGGCTATCCGTTTATTAGACAGTTTCTTCGCCCAGGCGAAGAGGGTGACGCTCGTGACCCATACCCATCCCGATGGAGATGCGGTCGGGTGCACGGTGGCGCTTCAGGCCTTCCTGAAGCGCGTCTATCGGACCGATGTCCGGATCATTTATCCCGATCCGATTGCCGCCCGCCTGCGTTTCCTGGTCAATCGGGTCCAGCCCATCGTGGCGTCCAGGCAACCCGATGCCGCCCGGAATCGCCTGGCGGAAACGGACTTGCTCGTCTGCCTGGACTGCAACGGTTTTTCCCGGGTGGAAGGCTTGAAAGACATGCTGGCGGACTCCCCCGCCCGGAAGGTTCTCATCGACCATCATCTGAATCCCGATGCCGCTTCCTTCGACCTGGTTTTCTCCGAGACGGAAGTTTCCTCGGCCTGCGAGTTGCTCTATCACATCCTGATGGCCCTTCCGGCCGTTGCGGGAAAGGCTTCCCGGCTGGGACGGCAGGCTGCCCGCGCGCTGATGTCCGGTATGACGACGGACACGAACAATTTTGCCAATTCCGTCTGGCCGACCACCTTCGGCATGGCCTCCGCCCTGCTCGCCACGGGCGTAGATCGGGATGCCCTCCTGCAGCGCCTGTACCAGACCTATCCGGAAGACCGGATCCGCCTGCAGGGCCTGCTGCTGAAAGATCTGCTGCGCATCACCCCGAAAGGGGTGGCCTATATGGTCCTGGACCGCCAGACCCAGCGCCACTTTTTCCTTCAGGAAGGGGATACGGAAGGGTTCGTCAACCTTCCCCTGGCCATCCGGAAAGTGCGGATGAGCCTCTTCCTCCGGGAAGAGAACGGTGTGTTCCGCGTATCGATCCGTTCCAAGAAGGGAACATCGGCCAATACCCTGGCCGCCCGGTATTTCTGCGGCGGCGGACACGAACTGGCGGCCGGCGGCAAATTCATCCCGACCCGGGACCGGGACAAGGCGGCCGAAGCGGAAGCCTTCATCGAACGTATAACCGAAGAATTCCTGTCCGAATGAAACCCCTCCATTATATTCTGTCCTGCAGCATCCTGGCTGCCGTCGCCCTCCTTTCCTGTTCCAAGGAAACGGAGACCCTGTTCGGGAACCAGGAGAAAAAGATTGAGAGCTATGTACAGACGTTGCTGAAAAGCCACGAAGGCGCCTTTGTCTGCTACCAGGACGGCGTGACCCGCGTCACGGTGAAACGGACGGCCGCAGAAACGGAGGATTCGCTGAATACCGACGGTCTGGCAGCCCTCTGGTATGCCGGCTATACCTTTACGGGCAGCGTTTCTGTCTCGAATCTGTTTACGACCAATTATACGGAAGTGACCAATACCTGGGCCGTTTCCGACTCCAGCATTTTCAAAATCGCCATGGTACGGCCTTCGGAGGGCGAATTGGTAGACGGACTCCGCCGCGGGTTACCGGGCGTAAAAGCCGGAGACGAGTGCTATATCCTCTTTTCCGGCAAATATGGCTTCGGTGACCGCATTCTCGGCACGATTCCTGCAAATGCTGCATTGGCCTACCATATTTGGGTCCAAAGCATATCGAACGAATGAGTATGAAAAAATGGCTATATATCGCAGTTTCCGTTTTGCTTGCAGCGGGCTGCGCGCGAGAGAAATCGGTAAATGAAAATGTCGCCGCCAAACGGTATTTCGATGCCTGGATGCAGGTGAATTATCCCCGTACACCTGCCACGGGAAAGGGGATTTACATCATCAAGGACACCCCGGGAACCGGAATGGAAGTATCGGATAATACCGATATGTATGTATTCGTCACCTACACCCAGCGCCTGCTGAGCGGAACGGTGAGCGCAACCACCGACCCCAAAATGGCCCAGCAGCTGGGAAACTATAAGACGACCACGTATTACGGTCCCGTTCCCTGGCTGGTCAACAAAGCCACCCTGAACGCCGGTATCCGGGAAACCCTGCGCGGCATGAAGGTGGGCGGAACGCGCACCGCCGTCATCCCGGGATGGCTGAATGTCATTGCAGACTATGACACGGCGGAAGAATACCTGGACGCCGAAACCGGTACCCACAACATCTACACGCTCCACGTTGCAGATGCCACCACCGATATCAAAAAATGGGAGATTGACTCGCTGGAACGTTATTCCAAACGGGTGCTGGACGTGGCCGACTCGGTGATTTACGGTTTCTATTACAAATGCCTCAACCCCGAGGCCGTTGCAGACAAGACCGTCATGCCCAACGACACCACCTTTTATATCAATTACACCGGTCGCCTGCTGAACGGACAGGTCTTCGACACCACGATGGAAGATACCGCAAAATTTTACGGAATCTACTCCGCCTCCAAGACCTACAGCCCCGTCGCCATCAACAAGAAAGAGAATTACAAGAATATCTCCATGGGTGACGACAGCACCGCCGAAGGAAACCTGGTGGACGGATTTGCCTACTGCTGCTCGATCCTGCGGCCGTTTGAAAAAGGCACCTGCACCTTCTATTCTACGCGGGGCTATGCCGCCAACGGAAACGGCTCATCCATCCCGGCCTATGCCAGTCTCCGGTTCGATATTGATGTGGTAGCAAAACCGAAGTAACGACAATGGCAGGTCAGGCAGCCCCCTCAGAACTCGGTACCCGGAAAATCAGTTCCCTGTTAAGGCAGTATGCCGTTCCCGCCATCATTGCGATGACGGCATCCTCCCTGTACAACATGGTGGACAGCATCTACATCGGCCATATCCCCGAAGTAGGTTCGCTGGCCATTTCCGGCCTGGCCGTCACCTTCCCGCTGATGAACCTGTCCACGGCCATGGGCACCCTTGTGGGCGTGGGCGCAGCCACCATGATTTCCATCCTGCTGGGCAAGAAAAACTACACCATCGCCAACAAGGTGCTGTCCAATGAAGTGACCCTGAATGCCATCCTGGGCGTGGTCTTTGCCATCGTTTGCCTGGCCTTCCTGGACCCCATCCTTACCTTTTTCGGTGCCAGTGAGAATACCCTTCCCTTTGCCCGGGATTACATGGTCATCATCCTGCTGGGCAACGTCATCACCCATATTTACTTTGGCCTGAACGCCGTGATCCGTTCTTCCGGGAATCCCCGGCTGGCCATGGGACTGGCGCTGTTCACCGTTATTTCCAATGCCATCATCGACCCCATCTTTATCTTTACCTTCGGGCTGGGTATCCGGGGAGCCGCCCTGGCCACGGTCCTGTGCCAGTTCCTGGCCATGATCCTGACCCTGCGGTATTTCATGGATAAAGGGAAACTCCTGCATCTGGGCCCCCGCTTTTTCGAACTGGACTGGCCCATCGCCAAGGAATCCCTCGCCATCGGCATGGGACCCTTCCTGATGAATGCGGCGGCCTGTATCGTCTCTTTGTTCATCAATCAGCAGTTGTTCAAATATGGAGGCGACCTGGCCATCGGTGGATACGGCATCATCAACCGGATCTCCTTCCTGTTCGTCATGGTGATCCTGGGACTCAACCAGGGCATGCAGCCCATTGCCGGCTACAATTACGGGGCACGGCAGTACAGCCGCGTCCGAAGCGTATATCTGATTACGGCCGCATGGGCTACGCTGATCCTGGTTTTCGGCTTTATTGTCTGTGAATTTTTCCCGGGTCTTACTGTCAGCGCCTTCACCAACGACCCCGCTTTAAAAGAGATTGCCACCCGTGGCATCCGCATCATGAACTGCGCCTTCCCCATCATCGGATTCCAGATGGTCGGAACCAACCTGTTCCAGAGCCTGGGTATGGTGAACAAATCCATTTTCCTGTCGCTGACCCGCCAATTGATCTTCCTGGTCCCGGCCATTTATCTGCTACCGCTGGAATGGGGCCTGGACGGCATTTGGTACAGCTATCCCGTTTCCGATACCCTGGCCTCCATCATCACCGCCATCCTGCTCATCGGCCTGTTGCGCAAACTGAACCGCATGAAAGACGGTGATGACCCTACCCTTTTAGGCTCAACCCTTTAACCATGTCAAAAAAGACCTTCCGATACCTCTTCATCATCGCGGCATCCATCGTGGCGGCCATCGCCCTGGGAAGTTCCTTTCGCAGCGAAAAAACCGATGAAACGCGCCGCAAACCCCTGAACCTCAACAAAAACCTCACCAACGAAATGTCCGACACCTCCGACCTGGCGGGCCTGGACAAAAGCATCACCCGGTTCATGCAGGAGTGGAACCTGCAGGGCGTATCGCTCAGCATCATGCGCAACGATTCGCTGCTGTACGCGAAGGGTTACGGGTGGGCCGATGAAGAAAAGGACGTGCGGATGTCTCCCGGCATCATCCTGCGGATGGCATCGGTATCCAAACTCCTCACCGCCACCGGCATCATGGTCCTGCAGGAGCAGGGCCGCCTGAGCCTGCGCGATTCGGTCTTCGGGCCCTCGGGCATCCTCAACGACACTTCCTATACGAGAATCATCAAGGACAAAAACTACTATAAAATCACGGTCGAGGACCTGCTGCGCCACAAGGGCGGATTCAAATCCACCTATGGCGATCCGCTCTTCCAGACACGTACCGTGATGATGCAGAACCGGCTGACCACCCCGCCGGACCAGGAAACCCTGGTGAAATGCATGATCAAATTCCCGCTGAAGTTCGTTCCGGGCACCTCGCAGTACTATTCCAATTTCGGGTACCTGCTGCTGTCGATGATTATCGAAAAGGTTTCCGGCGAGTCTTATGAGGAGTTCATGCAACAGAACGTGCTGCGCCCCGCCGGCTGCACCGACTTCCACATTGCCAACAATTACTACAAAGAAAAATACAAGAACGAAACGCGGTACCACCTCCAAACCAATGACGAACCCGTTCTGGAGTACAACAACAGCGGCCGCGAGGTGCCGCGCTGCTACGGCGGTAACAACATCCGCGCCCTGTCCGGCGCCGGGGCCTGGGTGGGCTCCACGCCCGAACTGGCCCGTTTCATCGCCTCCATCGACGGCCGGCCGGAAGTCCCGGACATCCTCTCGCTCAAGAGCGTTCGCGCCATGACGGAATACCTTGACGACGACACCTACTCCCTGGGATGGAACGATACCCATCCACTCAAAGGCTGGACCCGCACCGGCACCCTTTCCGGCACCAGCGCCCTCATCAAATACTATCCCGACGGCGAATGCTGGATCCTGATTACCAACACCAGTACATGGAAAGGGCCCGGACTCACCCGCTATACAGCCGAGCTCTTCCGGACCCTTCGCCAGCGGTATTCGGAGAAACTCCCCGCCCGCGATTTCTTCTGGGAATAAAGCTTATTTCACGCTCATGACCGCCTCGGCGATGGAGTTGAGTTTGGTATCCACCGTGTCGGCGCGGGAGGCGAGGACACAAGGAGCCGTGGTACCCACGAGGATACCGGCCTGACGGACACCGTCGCTCATCTTGGAATTGGTCTTCCAGAAAACATTGCCGCTCTCGATATTCGGGAACACCAGGCAGTCGGCGTCGCCGGCCACCGGGCTCACGAGTTTCTTGATTTCCACGCTCTCCTTGTCGATGGCGACATCCAGGGCCAGCGGACCGTCTCCGATGCAGCCCTTGATCTGACCACGGTCGCACATCTTGGCCAGCATGGCAGCCTCGATGCAGGCCGGCATGGAATCCAGCATCTGCTCGGATGCGGCGATAAAGGCCACCTTCGGTTTCTCGATCCCGAAGGAGCGGGCGATGTTCACCACGAAATTGGCCAGTTTCACTTTCTGGCGGAAATCCGGCAGCGGAATCACGGCCATATCGGTCATGAAGATCAACTTGTGGTAGTGGGGATTCTCAATCACGCCCACGTGGCTGAGCAAGCCCTTGGCCGGCAGCAGACCCGTCTCCTTGTTCAGGATGGCGCGGAGGAATTTATCGGTAGAGCAGAGGCCCTTCATGAGCACGTCGCCCTGTCCGTCGTGAACCATCTGGACCGCCTGGGCCACTGCTTTCAGTTCGTTGGGGTTGTCAATCACCTCGAACTTGTTCACATCCATGCCGTTCTTGGCACAGGTGTCGGCAATCAGTTTGGCGTCGCCCACCAGGGTGGCCGTTACGAAGCCCTTCTCAACAGCCTTATATGCGGCCTCGATGGAATGCTCATCCACACCCCAGGCCACGACCAGTTTCTTGCAGATACCCTTTTCCTTGAGCTCTGCATACACGTCGTTAAAAGATGTAATCATATTATTGTGAATTTATTAGTCTTCCAAATCCTGTACGATATGCATGGTATCGCGGGCAATGACCAGCTCCTCATTGGTCGGAATGAGGGCCACCTTTACCTTGGAGGTAGGCAGGCTCAGCAGGGTCTCCTTGCCGGCAGCGGCATTGGCCTCGTAGTCGAATTCCAGGCCGATGTAGCTGAAATTCTCGCACACGCGGCGACGGAAACGGCTGTTGTTCTCGCCGATACCACCGGTGAACACAATCAGGTCCACACCGTTCATGGCCGCCACATACATACCGATATTCTTGATGACATCGTAAGAGAGTTTCTTGAACACCAGCTTGGCCTTGTAGTCGCCGGCATTCGCCAGCTCGTTCAGGTCGCGGGCGTCGGAGGACTTCTCCGACAGGCCCAGGAAACCGCTCTTCTTGTTCATCACCTCCGTCATCTGGTCCGGGGTCAGGTTCTCCTTCTTCATGATATACGGGATGATGTTGCCGTCGATGTTACCGCAGCGGGTACCCATGATCATGCCTTCCAGCGGGGTGAAACCCATGGAGGTATCCACCACCTTGCCGTTTACGATGGCCGTGACGGAACTGCCGTTCCCCACGTGGCAGGTAATGATCTTGGAGTGCTCCAGGTCGATCCCGCAGAACTTGGCACCGCGCTGGGCCACGTACTGATGCGAGGTACCGTGGGCACCGTAACGGCGGACGCGGTACTTCTCATAATAGCTGTACGGCAGGGCATACATGTAGGCGTAATCCGGCATGGTCTGATGGAAAGCCGTGTCGAAGGTCACCACCTGCGGAACCGAAGGGAGCACCTCCGAAATGGCGTGGATACCCAGCAGGTGGGCGGGATTGTGCAGCGGGGCGAAGTCGCAGCATATGCCGATCTTCTCGATGACATCGTCATTGACCAGGGCACTGCCGCTGAAGAAATCGGCACCCTGCACGATCCGGTGACCGACCGCATCGATATCGTCAAAAGACTTCAGCACGCCCGTCTTCGGATCCACCAGGGCATCCAGGACAAGTTTCATGCCCTCTTTGTGGTCTGCTACCGGCAGTTCCTTTACAATCTTCTCGCGGCCCGTCGGTGCATACTGGAGGATACCTTCCGGCAATCCGATCTTCTCTACGATTCCTTTGGCGATGAGGGAATAGGCATCATCGCTCTTCATGTCCAGAAGCTGGTATTTGATGGACGAGCTTCCGCAATTGATAACAAGTATAATCATTTCTGTAACGTTTTTTCGGTATAATATGCAAATATATGAAATATTATCGTTATTTTAGCAGAAAACCAAACTTAAATGGAAGAAGCGAGGTCTTTCGAAGCGATAGCATTCCCTTTTACCGTCGGTCTGGCAGCAGGGCTTCTCCTGCCGGAGCAACTGTACGCAGTGGGCGGCATCCATCTCCTGGGCGGTCTGGCCTGCCTGGGAGCGGTGTTCCTGTCCCTGTGGATGCTCTGGCGGGGCGGCGGGCGGCTGGAGCTGGCTTTGCTGATGATCTGCACGGGCCTGTGCTGCACGGCCGCCAACCGGCTGGGAGGGAGCGTTGCGCCGCCCGCCGGAGGGCTGGAGGCCCTCAAAAACCTACTGGCCGGCCTGCCCTTCCCCCATGAACGCACCGCTCCCCTGCTCACGGCCCTTTTCACCGGCGACCGCTCCTTCCTGGAGCGCGACGTCCTCCAGGTTTTCCGCAGCAGCGGCGCCTCGCACATCCTGGCCTTGAGCGGTTTGCACCTGGGCATCCTCTACCTGGTAATGACGCGTGTCCTGTCCATCCTGGGGAACAGTCCCCTTGCCCGGACCGTCCGCAGTGTGGCAGCCATCGTCCCTGCAGGCGCCTTCTGCCTGGCGACCGGCGCCTCCCCCTCCCTCGTACGCGCCTTCCTTTTCATCGTGCTGGGCGAGGCCTGCGCCCTGCTGCACCGGCCCCGGAACGCCTGGCACATCCTGCTGGTCGCCCTGACTCTGCAGGCAGCCATCGACCCCTCCCAGGTGGCCACGGTCGGCTTCCAGCTCTCCTACCTGGCCATGACCGGCATCACCCTCATTTACCCGATACTGGAACGATGGTATCCGGCCGACGGCCGTTTCGACCCCATCCGCAAGGTCTGGAAAGGGGCGGCCCTGACCCTCTCCTGCCAGCTGACCACCGCCCCCCTGGCCTGGCTGACCTTCCACACCTTTCCCCGTCATTTCCTGCTCACCAACCTGCTGGCCATGCCGCTTACCACGGCCCTCATGGTCCTGGGCGTGGCCACGGTCGCCCTGGGCGCCGCAGGCATCTGCCCGATGCTGCTGATCCGGCTCACGGACCAGGCGGCATCGGCCTTGCTCTTTTGTCTGGAAGTTATTGCAGGAATGTAGAAACCAGCGTGAAGCCGGGCGAGGCCCAGTCGCGCATGCCCTCCCCGTCGTCAAAGACCAGGTAGCCTTCTACCGAAGGGTCGGAAAGGATGAAGTCGCGTGCCTGGTCCACGCCCACCACCATGCAATAGGTCGCCCACGCGTCGGCCGTCAAGGCATCGGGGGCTACTATGGTGGCACTCAGGAGGTTATGCTGTACCGGCCAGCCTGTCCGGGGATCCACGGTATGGGCATACTTCCGCCCGTCCCGGATGTAAAATTTGCGATAATTACCCGACGTGACGATTCCGCAAGGACCACCGGCCGACTGCCAGACCGCCGTCATGGCTTTCCCGCGTTCCTGGTTGCCGTCCTCGGGCCGGTCCACCCCAATGTTCCAGCCTTGCCCGGAGGGGTTCACCCCGTCGCAGAAAATCTCGCCGATGTCCACCAGCATGTCCTTCACGCCCAGCGAATACAGGAAGGCGGCTACGCGGTCGCAACTGTATCCCTGGGCAATGGCGTTGAAATTCCAGCGGCTGCGGTCTCCCTTCAGGGCGGCCACTTCCTCGGCCGATGGCAACGAATCCGTCTTGAAACCGAAGCCCCAGGCGTCGAACAAGGCTCCGGCCGCACAGTCCAACGCCCCGCCGGTATGCTCCCGCAGGCTGTCTGCGATTGCGCACATCTGTCTGAACATCAGGTTGTTAATAGATGTATCGCCCGCATTGCGGCGGCTGAGGACAGACCCCTTGTTATAACCGGAAAGGGTGGTATCGATCTCTACCAGGATGGCATCGATGCTGTCCCGTACCGCCTGGGGTGAAAGACGCACCCCGCGCAGGTTGGCCTTTACCGTCCACGTACCGCCCTGGGCAAAGCCCTTCATGGCCACATAACGGTCCCCTCCGGTGCAGCCGTACAAGGCCAGCAACAGCAGGATTCCAAAAAGTCGTGCGATTCGTTTCATTCGGCAAAGTATTTGCACAAAGTTAACTGTTTTTACATAAAAAATGTGCATATTTGTAGAATGAAACTGACGAGAATACTCTTCCCGGCCCTTTTGGCCGCGGCCATCCTGGCTTCCTGCAAAAAAAGCAGCGATGATGTCACATATAATTACCTGACGGGATCCATGCGTTTCGACCTGACCATGTACTCGAAACCGGAAGTTATCTATCATATTGTCCCTTCAGGCGTTACGCATCCAAAAGGAGAGGATTTGGGCTATTACTGGCGCGTCTCCTGGAAAACGGTGAATGACACCACCAAGAAGGTAAATGTCGCCGGCGACGGGTCTTATAACATGACGGCACCTGCCAATGTCGGCTACTACACGGTCAAAGCCGCAGCCTTCGCCCCGGATTATTCCGAAACGTCCAAGACAGCCGATTTAGTTGTCGTCAAGGACGATATTGACAGTACGGTTTCCAATACGGGCATCAAAATCACCGATCCTTTCATGATGGACAACCGCGACGGGAAACGTTATTACCTGACCACAGTGGGCGGCAAGACCTGGTCCAAACAGAACAGCGCCTACCAGGGATCCGGAAAGCCGTATTCGAACAGCGAACCCATGTCCTACATCTTTGGACGCTACTATACCTGGGAAGAGGCCAAGACCGCCTGTCCTTCCGGCTGGCATCTTTCCACCGAACAGGATTGGCTGGAACTGGCCGCTGCCGTGACCGGATCCAAAACCCTGGAAAAATTCAGCACCTTCCCCAACGTGGCCGGTGCCTTAATGCCGGATGCCAAATTCCTCTCCAACCGGATGTGGACTTACTATCCCAAGGTGGTGAAGACCAATTCTACCGGCTTTTCCGCCATTCCGGTCGGTTACGCCATTGAATCGGGCAGTACCCTGTTTTCCGGGAACAGCCTGTATGCCACGTTCTGGACGGCCGATGAAGCCAATGCCACCCAGGCCTGGTACCGCCTTCTCCGGGACGACAATCCGGATGTTCTGGCCGGGACGGCCGACAAGGCCTCTTTCCGCGCCTCGGTCCGTTGTGTACAAGACTAATCATACTATCATATGAAAAAAGGAATCGTTACCATCATTGTCCTGGCCGTAGTTGCGCTGGGACTGTTCAGTTGGGGAAAGAACGCTTATAACGGCCTCGTCAAGGGCGAGGAAGGTGTAGAAGCCGCCTGGGCCCAGGTAGAAAATGTTTATCAGCGCCGTGCCGACCTGATTCCCAATCTGGTAGCCACCGTCAAGGGGTATGCCGAACACGAGAGCAGCACCCTGCAGGCCGTGATCGAGGCCCGCGCCAAAGCCACCCAGACCAAGATCGATCCGGCCAACCTCAGTGCCGAAGAGATTGCCAAATTCCAGGCAGCCCAGGGCGAACTGAGCCAGGCACTCGGACGCCTCCTCGTTACCGTAGAGCAATACCCCGACCTGAAAGCCAACCAGAACTTCCTGGAGCTGCAGGCCCAGCTGGAAGGCACCGAAAACCGGATTACGGTAGAACGCCAGAAATTCAACGAGACGGCGATGGCCTACAATACCCAGGTCCGCACCTTCCCGCAGAACATCATCGCCAGCCTTTTCAACTTCGAGAAGAAGGGGTATTTCAAGGCTGCCGAAGGGGCCGAAACCGCTCCGAAGGTAGAATTCTAGCATGAGAGCACGGGATTTCCTGAGCCGGGAGGAACAGCAGCGGCTGATTGATGCCATCATCGCAGCCGAAAAACGGACTTCCGGAGAAATCCGTATCCATATTGAACGGAAATGTCCCGAGGATCCCAAAGAAGGGGCCCTCAGGACCTTCCATAAGCTCCATATGGAGAAAACCGCCCAGCGGAACGCTGTCCTGATTTATGTAGCCTGTGAGTCGCGGCGTTTCGCCGTGCTGGGCGACAAGGGCATTGATGCCGTGGTGCCCGCAGGTTTCTGGAAAGATATCTGTGCCGGCCTGAGCAGTCATTTCTCCCTGGGAACCTACGCCGACGGTCTCGCCGAAGCCATCAACCGGGTCGGGGAGAAACTCAAAACCTATTTCCCCTACCGTTCCGACGACGTGAACGAACTTCCGGACGAGATTTCTTTCCATGAAAACGATGGCGAAGATTAGGCACCTGTTCCTCCTGCTGCTTGTGCTGGCATCCGCCCTCCCGGCGGCTGCCATTCCGCCCAAGCCCTCTCCACAGCGGCTGGTAAACGATTTTGCCGGCCTCTTTACCGCCGGTCAGGTGGATGAACTGGAACGGAAACTGGTCGCCTTTGACGACTCCACCTCCAACCAAATTACCGTGGTGACGGTGAACGACCTGGAAGGCCGCGCCGCAGCGGACTATGCCGACCGGATCGGCATCGAATGGGGCGTGGGCAGCAAGGCCCGCAACAACGGCATCGTGGTCCTCGTCAAACCCAAGACCCCGGATTCCGGCGGGCAGGTAACCATCCAGGTCGGCTATGGACTCGAAGGAGCCATTCCCGACATCTATGCCTCCCGGATCATCCGGAACGACATGATCCCGCATTTCCAGGTGAACGACTACTATGGAGGTGTCGAGCAGGCCTGTGAAACCCTCATGGCCCTTGCCAGCGGAGAGATAGCCGAACCGCGCAGCCGGGACGATGAAGAAGACGATGTATTTGAATCTTTGCTGGCCATGCTCATCCTCCTCTTCCTGATGATTCTGGTCATCAAGATGATCCATCATTCCGGGGGGAACCACGGCGGCGGAAACGGCACCGGCGGACGGGACCGCCATATCTGGGTGGGACCCATCGGCGGCAGTCCCTGGGGCGGCAGTTCGCGTGGAGGCTCCTGGGGCGGAGGCTTTGGAGGAGGTTTCGGCGGAGGATTCGGCGGTTTTGGCGGCGGCTCCTTTGGTGGAGGCGGCGCATCGGGTAGTTGGTAAACTACCGCAAATCCGTTACGATATACGATGTAGGCAGCGCCTGTAGTTCCAGCACGAACGAAGGCGCTGTTTGGTTTATTTTCCAATCAGAAAAAGAGAAATCGGCCTTTGTCCCGTCGGGGAGCGACAGCATGGCAGAGCAGGGATAATCCCCCCGGAACTGCAGGCGGACGGGCGCACCTTCTCCGGACTGCTTCAGCCAGGCCACGGGATTGGTGAGCCAATCGGAAGAGGAGGCATCGACGGCTTCGATAACCACTTCGCCGGCTGCCCGGTCCACGATCCAGCGGGTTTGGCCGTCGCACCAGATTTCCATCCCGTTTCCATTCACATAATAGCAATCGCCCCGGATAACGGCTGTCCCCTCGCCCGATACGGGAACCGCCGCCCGGGTCTGGAAGGAATAGGAAAGGGAGACGCAGTTTCCCGCCAGTTTATCCCAAAAGGCGCGGGTACGCACATCCTGTCCGGCAGCGAAAAAGGCTGCCAGGCAAAGCAGGACGCTTATCGTACATACAATCCGTTTCATGTCGTATCCCTTTCTTGCAGAAGCCGTGCCAGACTATTTCACGCGGATCGAACGGCCGACACGCAAGGTAGATTTCGTCGTAAGCCCATTCCACTCGCACAGCTGCCGTACCGTAACGCCATTTTTGCGGGCCAGGTGCGTGAGCGTATCTCCCGGACGGATCTTGTAATATTGGGGCTGCGCTTCCTGAACCGGGGTTTCCTCCTGATCCGAAGAAGCTTCGTCCAACAGAATATCTTCCTCAACATCTTCCGATTCCGGAACATACTTGCTGTCAATACTCAAGTATTTCTTTTTCAAGGTAAAAACCCGTTTACGCAGGTCGCCCGACTCAAAATCGATCAGCCACTGCGGGTCGAAGGCGAAGCCCTGGTACCGCGTTTCAAAATGCAGATGAGGACCGGTTGATCGGCCCGTAGAGCCGCCCAAGCCGATGACCTCCCCGGCCCGCACCCAGTCTCCGGGTTCCACCTCCCGGCGGGAGAGATGGCCATAGAAGGTTTCCAGCCCGTTTTCGTGCCGGATAATCACCAGGTTGCCATAGCCCCGGTGGTACTTCGACAGCCGGACCTTTCCGTCAAAGGCGGCATAGACCGGATCGCCCGTATGCAGGGGCAGGTCAACCCCCTGGTGACGGCGGCGGCGCCGGGGACCGAAGGGAGAATAGACCTTGCCCTGCCGGGGGCAGCGATAACTGCTCAGGGTATCTACGACCCAGAAAGATATCTCCGCCGGAAGATTGTCCAGCGAAGTATGGTAGGGATCGGGTTCATTGTTGTTCCAGCATTCGGTAAACACCTCCTGGGAAACAAGATAGGCCGGATCCTTCCAATAATGCCAGGTATTGTCGGTAAAAAGCAGGATCTTGATATGCTCATTCGCAGTAGCAATCGTGTCCATGACGGTTTTTTCGCCCGTATCGGACGAATGCAGGGGTTTCATGCCTGGACGGGGAACCAGCATTTCGGCACGCTGCCGGGTCATCCTGGGCAAATCTACCTGCGCATAGGCACTCACTGCCAGCAATAGGAACAACAAGGACAGGAATTTCCTCATCGGCAGCTTATTTGGCATCAAACTTCTCTACCAGCAAAGCGCGGGTTTCCGCCACCTTCTTTGCCAGCAGTTCCTCCGAAGTAGCCTCGCAGATAAAACGAAGATAAGGCTCCGTATTGGAGGGGCGGATATTGAACCACCACTGCGGGAATTCCAGGCGATACCCGTCGAAATCCATCACGGCGGTAGGAGTTTCCTGGGCCATGAAGTGGGCTTTGACCGCCTCCATGGCGCCGGCCTTGTCCTCAATGCGGAAATTGATTTCACCGGAATTCTTGTAATGGGTCAGTTCGTCGATCATGGCGCTGAAGGTCTTCCCCTGGCGTTTCAGGGCAGACACGATGCGCAGCACGATGATGCTGGCCAGCATACCGCTGTCCGAGTAGAAGAAGTCCTTGAAATAGTAGTGACCAGCCAGTTCACCGCCCCACAAACCGTCGATTTCACGCAGTTTGGGAGCCGCGAAGGCGCGCCCCACCCGCCAGGTGTGCAGTTCTGCACCGTACTGCTGCAGATACTCGCCCACCGCCTTGGAAGAACGGATTTCTTGCAGGACACGCGGGTTCTTCTCGCCGCGCTCGCCACAGAAATACAGGGCCATCATCGCGATGATCAGATCGGGTGCCACGAAACGGGCCTTGTCGTCCACGAACATCACGCGGTCGGCATCGCCATCATAAATTACGCCCAGGTCGGCTCCCGTACGGGATACCAGGTCCTTCAGCGGCTGTACATTCTTGGGAATGAGCGGATTGGGCTCATGGTTGGGAAAACGGCCGTCGATGGTATCGAACAGGTACTCCGCGTTCTCGCCCGCATAGACCTCCTTCGCAAAGAGATTGGCCATGCCGTTGGACAGGTCAAAGGCAATCTTCAAGTTCGAGAAATCGCCCTTGTACTTCTTCAGGAAGGCGATATAGTCCGGTTTGATGTCGATTTCGCGCACCGAGCCTTTCTTCGCGGCGGGCGGCGTAGGTTTTCCCTCGTCGATCCAGGCCTTGATCTGGCCCAGGCCCGTATCCAGGCCCACCGGAAGGGCATTTTCCCGCGAAACTTTCATGCCATTGTATTCGGCCGGATTGTGTGAGGCCGTAATCTGCACGGAAGCCTTGTAACCGTAATTCGCCGTCCCGAAATACACCAGCGGCGTACTGCTCAAGCCGATGTCGTCCACATCCGCACCCGCATCCGTAATGCCCTTGATGAGATAATCATGAATCTCGGGCGAGGAAACCCGGCAGTCACGGCCCACCAGGACCTTGTCGGCACCCAGCAGCTCCGGCAGGAAATAACCCACCTTGTAAGCCACCTCTTTATCGAAATCCACGTTGTAGATTCCCCTTATATCATACGCATGAAAAGCTCCCATAATGAATCGGATTATTTAATTTTTGTGTTATAATGAGCCGACACCTTCCCGTGGGCGATGTTCAGCAGTTTCTTTGTCAGCATTTTCTTGCGGATAGGAGCCACGTTGTCCACGAACAGGTTCCCGTCCAGATGGGACAATTCGTGCTGCACCATCCGGCAGCCGAATTTATCGAACGCTTCCTCCACCTTTTCCAGGTTCTCGTTATAATACGCCACCTTCATGCTCACCGGGCGCAGCACATCGGCATAGATGCCGGGTACGCTCAGGCAGCCTTCATTGTATTCGCATTTTTTCTCGCTCTCCTCCAGGATTACCGGATTGATGAGGGTGCGTTTGAAGCCCTTCAGGTAAGGATAAACATCTGCCATCACATCCCCATCCACAATGACGACGCGCTCGCTGACGCCTATCTGGGGCGCCGCCAGTCCGCAGCCTTCCGCCTGGGCAAGGGTATCCTTGAGGTCCTGGACCAGGGATTTGATATGTTCTGCATCGTTCAGGTCCACCGGTGCCGCCACTTCACGGAGCACCTGGGAGCCATAGACATAAATCGGTTGTACCATACTTATTTGTTATTAGCCTGACGGTCCAGAAATCCTTGCAGGATGATCGCGGCGCTGATCTTGTCGACCGAGGCCTTGTCCCGCCGGTCGCTCTTCTTCATGCCGCCGTCAATCATGGCCCGATGCGCCAGCACCGAGGTGAAGCGCTCATCCTCCCGGGTGACGGGGACGTCCGGAAAAGCCTTCTCCAGCTGCTTCAGGAAAAGGTCCACATCGCGGGCAGCCTCGGAAGGACGATTATCCAGGTTCATGGGATAGCCCACCACGAAACGGACAATCCGTTCCCGGGCGGCATACGCTTTCAGCCATTGTACCAGCCGCGCTCCATCCACCGTTTCCAGCGGCGAAGCGAAGATGCAGAGCGGATCGCTGACCGCAATGCCCGTCCGTTTCCGGCCGTAATCGATGCCTACAATTCTGTCCATCGCTGCAAATATACGGGAAAATCCCGAATTTGCATGAATTTTGCTATATTTGTATTTCCGTAAAAGACAAGGTATGGTTAGGAATAAGGAACAAATCAAGAAAGTGCAGACGTACCGGATGACGATGTCCGATGACAAAACGCACCGGCAGTTATGGACCCTCCGTTTTTCCCGGATGGGGCTATTCCTGACCGCTGCTTCCACCCTTTTCATCATCATCGCCACAATTTTTTCCGCCATTGCCTTTACACCCCTGAAAACCTTCCTTCCAGGCTATCCTGACGCCCATTCCAAACGGGCTGCCATCCAGAATGCCATCAAGGTGGATTCCCTGGAAAGCGTCATCTACCGCTGGGAACTCTATACCGAGAATCTGAGCCGCATCCTGGAAGGACGCGAGCCCATTCAGGTCGATAGCATCGTCCGCGCCCATGCCGACTTGCTCGCGCAAGGAAAAGAGGCGCAGGCGCTAGCCCAGCGGGACTCCCTGCTGCGCACCAACGTAGCCCGGGAAGAGCAGTTTGAGGTGAGCGGCGGCGCTGCCCGCAACCTGCCCATCGAGGGCATGCATTTCTTCACCCCGCTCAAAGGGGTGGTCTCGCAGGGATTCACCCCGGCCATTCATCCGGCCATCGATATTACCGCCCCGGCGGGGACGCCGGTCATGTCGATACTGGACGGAACCGTCATCAGCGCCGGCTGGGACGAGAAGACGGGCTATTCCCTTATGATTCAGCACGAAAACAACCTGATCTCCGTTTATCGGCATAACCGCGAACTGCTTCGCAACCAAGGCGATAAAGTCAAGGCGGGAACCCCCGTCGCCCTCGTGGGCAATACCGGTTCCCAGACTACCGGAGAGCATCTTCACTTCGAGCTTTGGCACGAAGGAGAAGCCATTGACCCCACCCGTTATATCAGCTTCTGATGAGAAAAAGACACATTGCCATCCTCGGTTCCACCGGGTCCATCGGCCGCCAGACCCTGGATGTGGTCCGGCAGCATCCGGACCGTTTCGACGTGGAACTCATTACCGCCAACAACAGCAGTGACCTGCTGATCGAACAGGCGCGCGAGTTTGACGTCAACAACGTCGTCATCTGCAATCCCGACAAATATGCCCAGGTCCGCGACGGCCTGGCCGATACGGACAGCAAGGTATTCTGCGGCATCGACTCGGCTTGTAGCCTCGCCGCAGCCGACGGGGTGGATATCGTTGTGGCTGCCATGGTTGGATTCAGCGGCCTGCGCCCCACCCTGGCGGCCATCGAGGCGGGCAAGATCATCGCCCTGGCCAACAAGGAGACCCTGGTAGCTGCCGGATCCCTGGTGATGGAGCGGTCCCGGGCCTGCAACGCCCCCATCCTCCCGGTAGATTCCGAGCATTCGGCCATCTTCCAGTGCCTGCTCGCCGCCCAAGGAAACAAACTCGAAAAAATACATCTCACAGCCTCCGGAGGCCCTTTCCGCAATTGGACGAAAGCGCAGATCGCCACCGCCACGAAGGCCGACGCCCTCAAGCATCCCAACTGGTCGATGGGCGCCAAAATCACCATCGATTCCGCCACGATGATGAACAAAGGATTCGAGGTCATCGAGGCCCGCTGGCTCTTCGGCACCGGAGCCGACCGCATCCACGTAGTGGTACACCCCGAATCGGTCATCCACTCCATGGTCGAATTTGAAGACGGGGCCGTCCTGGCCCAGCTGGGCTGCCCGGACATGCGCGAGCCCATCCAGTTGGCGCTCAGTTTCCCCGAGCGCCTGCCGCTCAACAACCGGAAACTGGATTTCGCCGCCCTGGGCGCCCTGACCTTCCAGGAACCCGACCTGAACCGATTCCCCGCCCTGGGGCTGGCGTTTGAAGCCCTGGAAAAAGGAGGCAATGTCCCTTGCATCCTGAATGCCGCCAACGAAGCCTGCGTGGCCGCCTACCTGCAAGACCGGATTGGTTTCTACGATATTCCCGCCATCGCCCGCGACTGCATGGCGGCCCTCCCGTTCATCGCCCGGCCTACGCTGGAAGAGGTGTTCTCCTCCCATGAGGAGGCCCTGGCCCGCGCAAACGAACTCATTGAAAAGATTGCCCGCTGATGGTTGTGCTGATGAAAATCCTCCAGGTGGTCCTGGCGCTTTCCGTCCTCATCCTCTTCCATGAGCTGGGGCATTTCCTCTTTGCCAAGCTTTTCGGCATCCGGGTAGATAAATTCTACCTCTTCTTCGACATCGGCGGGTTCAAGCTCTTCCACTTCCGCATCGGACAGACCGAATACGGCATGGGCTGGCTGCCCCTGGGCGGCTATTGCAAGATTGCCGGCATGATTGACGAAAGCATGGACAAGGAATTCCTCTCCCACGAGCCGAAGCCCGACGAGTTCCGGTCCAAACCTGCCTGGCAGCGCCTGCTGGTCATGGCCGGCGGCGTGCTGTTCAACTTCATCCTGGCCATCGCGGTCTATATTGCCATTTCCGGCATCTGGGGGCAAACCTATATCCAGAACGAAGGCAATGCGGTCTATGTGAACAGCCTGGCCCGGGAAATGGGATTCCGCAACGGGGACCAAATCCTGAAGATGGACGACTATGTCCCCCGGGATTTCAGCATGCTCCAGGCCGACCTGGCCCGGCGCGATGTGGGGAAGGTTACCGTCCTGCGCGGCAACGACACCCTGGATATCTACATTGACCGGAGAATGATCGGCAGCGTCCTCCAGACGCCCGACATGTTCGACCTGGCCGTTCCCTTTACCGTCGATACCGTGCTCAGCGCGGAGAATGCCGCCGTCCTGCAACGCGATGACCGCATCGTGGGCCTGGATTCGCTATCGGTCCCCTTCCTACAGGACGCCCGCCCCGTACTGGCCGCCCATCCGGACACCTCCCTCACCGCATTCATCCTGCGCGGGAAGGACACGGTTGCGCTGACCCTGGCGGTAGATTCCCTGGGACACGTGGGGGTTGTTCCCCGGATTCCCGGCCTGGTGCACGAAGAATATACGTTCTTCCAGGCCATACCCAAGGGCATCAAGCTCACTTTCAGCACCATAGGAGGCTATTTGCGGGACCTGAAGATGGTGGCGACCCCCAGCACCGGCGCATACAAGGGCGTGGGAAGTTTCATCGCCATCGGTCAGGTCTTCCCCTCCAGCTGGAACTGGTACGCCTTCCTGCAGATCCTGGCCCTGCTTTCCATCATGCTGGGCGTCATGAACCTCCTGCCCATCCCGGGCCTGGACGGCGGACACATCGTCTTTACCCTTTATGAAATCTTTACGGGCCGGAAACCCAGCGACCGTTTCCTGGAAATAGCACAGATGATTGGTTTAGTACTGGTCTTGCTCCTGATGTTCCTGGCCTTCGGCAATGATATCGGCAGATTATTCAAATAACGCAATATGAAACAGCTTTTTACCCTCGTAATCCTGGCCGTCCTCATCCTTGGATGCGGCCAGTCCGGCAAGACCCTGCTGCCCAACGTGAGCGGCAAGGCCGGTGAAGTGATCGTCGTCATGGACAAAGACAATTGGGAAGGGAACCTGGGCGCCCAGACCCGCGACCTGCTCACGCAGGACTGCCCCTTCCTCCCCCAGCGTGAGCCCATGTACAACCTGGTAAGCATTACGCCCGGCGCATTCGGAGACCTGTTCAAGGTTCACCGCAACATTGTCTTCTTCCACATCGAACCCGCCGTCAAAGACAACGGCATTACCTATCGGAACGACGTGTGGGCCCACCCGCAGTGCGTCATCCAGATCAACGCCGCCAACGCCGATTCGGCCCTGGCCCTCGTGAACCGCAGCAGCGAGATGATTCTGGGCGCCCTGGAGCAGGCCGAACGGGACCGCATCATCACCAATACGCTGCTGTACGAGGAGAAATCCATCGCCCCGCAGATTGCGGAAATCTTTGGCGGAGAGGTCCATTTCCCCTCCGGCTACAAATTGCGCAAAAAGACGGACAACTTTGCCTGGGTGGCCTACCAGAAACAGTATTCCAACCAGGTCGTCCTCATTTATAAGTATCCCGTCGGAGACGATCCCGACCCGTTCTCCTGCGAAAGCCTGGTGGCGCATCGCAACGAAATCCTGAAGGAGAATGTCCCGGGTATGTTCGAGAACACCTACATGACCACCAGCACCTTCATGACCCCCCAGGTGCGATTCCTGCGTTACAAGGGCCGTGATTTTGCCGAGATGCGGGGACTCTGGGAAGTTGAAAACGACTACATGGGCGGTCCGTTCGTCCTGCACGCCTTCTACAGCAAGGACGGCCAGGACATCATCGTCCTTGACGCCTTCGTTTACGCCCCCAAATACGACAAGCGTCACTATCTGCGTCAGGTAGAGTCTCTCCTCTATTCTTTTGAATGGGAAGAAACTGCCGAAAAGGACGAGAAAAAGGGATAAAAATATTTTGCGGAGTAAAAAATAATATATACCTTTGCAATCCGATTCGTCGAAATGACAATCGGACCGGTATGGTGGGTTCGTATAACGGCTAGTACTCGGGATTTTCATTCCCGCAATAGGAGTTCGATTCTCCTACCCACTACTAAAAATATAAAAAAGTTACATAATGGCAAATAACGCATCTGCTAAGAAGTGCATTCGCCAGAGCGAACGGCACAGACTGCATAACAGGTATTATGCAAAAACAACGCGGAACGCAATCCGCGACATCCGTACCACTACAGACAAGAAGGCCGCTGAGGAGCGTGCACCGAAAGTCTATGCAATGATTGACAAGCTTGCCAAGATTGGCCTGATTCACAAGAACAAAGCCTCCAACCTCAAGAGCGGTATCCAGGTCTACATCAACAAGCTCGCCTAAGAGAATTCGCCTTCGGGCATCGGGATGTAGCGCAGTTGGTAGCGCACTACGTTCGGGACGTAGGGGTCGCTCGTTCGAGTCGAGTCATCCCGACTACATAACAAAGAGTCCGGCATCGCGTCGGACTTTGTTGTATGAACAGAAACACAAAAACAACACCGCCATGAGCCAATTGCACGTTATCAACCACCCGATGATCCAGCACAAGCTGACCATCATGCGAATGAAGGAAACCGGTTCCAAGGATTTCCGCGAACTGCTCAAAGAAATCGCTCTCCTGATGGGTTATGAGGTCCTGCGTGACCTCCCGCTCACCGATATCGAGATTGAAACCCCGATTTGCAAGACCATGGCCAAGACCATCAGCGGCCGCAAACTGGCCATTGTCCCGATTCTCCGGGCCGGCCTGGGTATGGTGGAAGGGCTGCAAAGCCTGGTTCCCGTTGCCAAAGTGGGCCACATCGGTCTCTACCGCAACGAGGAAACCCACAAGCCGGTTGTCTACTACTGCAAACTTCCCAAGGACATCCAGAAACGCACGGTCATCATCACCGACCCGATGCTCGCCACCGGCGGCAGCGCCTGCGACGCCCTTGCCATGCTGAAGGAGCGCGGTTGTACGGATGTCCGCCTGATGTGTCTGGTAGGTGCCCCGGAAGGCATTGCCAAGGTTCAGGCAGAACACCCGGACGTGGACATCTTCCTGGCTGCGGTGGACGACCACCTCAACGAAAACGCCTACATCGTCCCGGGTCTGGGAGACGCCGGAGACCGCATCTTCGGAACCAAGTAAGACGGAACGGCTACACCCGCTTATGCTGCAGGCGGGCAGTGATATCCTTCCGATGGTAATAGAGACGCTGGTTGGTACCAGTTTGATTGAGCGGGCCCCTTTCAGGAATGAAAGGGCCTGTTTTTATATAATCAAAGGCCTCATAAAGAGCGTCTTCCACGGTATCCCGTCCGGAGTAGAGCGCCGTCTCCAGCCCCAGCGAACGGGCATGTCGGGCCAGGCGCAGAAGCGCCTCGGGATCTCTCCCCTCTCCCAGGAACAGGAAACAATTCACCCCGAAATTATCCTCCACCATGGCCGAAATGGCCGCTTCGGTAAGCTCTTCTCCGATATCCTTGCGCAGGAAGGGAGAGTGGCACCCAACACAAGAACCCTGGCATTGGGTAATCTCCACTGCCAGGGATACTTTGTCAGGAATCTCTTCCAGAACCACGGAGGTCAACTCCGGGAGGTACTTGATCATGGGAGCTACGCCTCCTTGTCCACGGTTACGGTTTCCGCCTGCGGAACCTCCACTGCGCTGTCGTGCACATAGTACCGTTTGCCGGCCTCGATCTGGCGGTCTTCGCTGAAGGAAGAGACGCGTTTGAGGTATCCGATCACCCGCGTGAGGTAATCCAGGTTCTTGCTGCCGCACTTCGGGCATTCGGTCAGCGTATCCTTGCTGATATAACCGCACTTATTGCAGACTGTGTTCCGGCAGTTAAAGGTGAAGTAGTTCGTCCCGTAATGCGCCGCCGTCTTCAACAGCGTACGATACTGATCCTTGCTCAGGTGCTCGGAGATATTCATATGCAGGGCGGAACCGCCGTCCAGGTGCTTCACGTAATCGTTTCCGTGCAGTTTGAACTTGTCAATCATGGACAGGCTGTCGTCCTCGGGATTGTAGAAATACGAGGAGTACATGTTATGGCGCGGCGACACGAAGAAACCGTCCTTCTTGTCCCACTTGTAGTTCTTGCCGGAGAGGTTCTCGCCCGGAACGAACTCGGTGTTGAACATGGCCTCGGCCGTCTTGTCGGCACGGTTCACCACGTTGATGGTCTCCAGGATCGTGTTCACGAACTCGTTGTACTCGGCATTCGGGCTGATTTCCAGGCCCAGGAACTCGGCCGCGTCGGTAAGGCCGTTCACGCCGATGGTGAGGTACTGGCGGCGCATGTCGATAAAGCCGGCACGATAGACATCCAGCATGTCGGCCTTCAGGAAGTCTTTGATGATCTCGTTGAACGCGATCTGGTATTTATGGACGCGCTCGGTCTCCTCGGTGATGGCCTTGCGGATGCAGGCATACACGGCTTCCTTGTCGTAGGAACCCTTCACCAGCGGTTTGGCAGACTCCAGCATCGTCCCCTTCTGCTCCATGAAATACTGGCGGACGGCGATTTGGATCAAGCGGTTCAGGTTGATGGTCATCACGCTCTTGGAGCCCGTCGAAACGGAGGCCGTTCCCATGGAATACTGGTGCGTGGTATGGTTGTGGTTGCCATCGGCCTTGTCCAGATCGGTGAGCGAGTTGCGCAGACGGCAGCAGCTGGCCAGCGAGTCGGCGCTGTCGGACAGGTAGCAGAAGAAACTGTGTCCCTTGGACCACATCTCGGCCGTGAAATCGGCATACTCCTTGTCCACGAAATCATCCTTGCCGTCGGTCAGCAGGGCCATGGTCTCTACCGGGAAGGTCAGGATGTAGTGATTGCGTTCCTCATTGAACCACTGCATGAAATGCTTCTGCAGCCAGGAAAGGGTCTCCCACTTGGGAGCTGTTCCGTCCGGGAAGCGGAAATCGCCGAACACGCCGCGGAAATAGGCCTCGTCGAAGTAGCTGATGTTCCAGAATACGGTCTGATAGCCGCGGTTGCCCGCCGGCATGTTCATGGAGTGCACCACCTGCTGGAAGTAGTTGTCGATCACCTTCACCAGCGTACGCTGTTTGATGTTGTTCTCCACCACCGTGTCCAGTTTGTCCAGGTAGTCGTCCCCGTAGTCCTTGCGGATGAAATAGTCCAGGTACATCAGGAACTCGGGCGTTGCCACGGCACCCATGAACTGGGAAGATACGGAATAAACCAGGTTGATGAACTCGCCACAGTAGGATTTCAGGTCGGTCGGTGCGATGGAAACGCCGCCCAGATCCTTCAGGCCGCTCACCAGGAAGGGATACATGGTAATGGCCACACAATACGGATAACCCGGCGTGCCGCTCTCGTCATGCTTGTACAGGACATGGTCCTCCAGGTCCTTGATGTACTGGCCCGCCAGCTGGCGTCCGTACAGGGCCTTGATCTTGTCCCGCATGATGTAGCGGTTCTGCTTGATGTTGTTTTCCTTATACAGTTCCTGGCCCAGCGTCACGATATTCTTGCGCGTGACGTTGGCATTGGAATCGAACTTGGAGCCCGTGGCAGCGTTGGAGGCAGCGATGTAGTCCTTGATGAAGTCACGTTTCTTGCGGAGGTCCACGCCGGCATCGAATTTTTCGATGTAGGCCACGGCCACCTTCTTGTTAATCGACATCAGGCTCTCTTCAACCTGACGGCGAATCTCGCGGCTGGTAATCTTGTCGTAGATATACAGGTTCTCGACAATCGATACCACAACGGCCTCGGGGCATTCCTGCCCGGTCGATTTGTACGCCTCGCGGATACCATTCATCAATTTAACCTTGTCATACTCCTCATAAGACCCGTTGGTCTTCCGTACTGAAACATCCATCGCTGCAGAAAGTTTTAGATTGTATAATATATAGTAAGTAGTAATCGCATTTTGCGCAGAACAAATTTAGCAAATAAAAAAATATGCCCGACAGAATCGGGCATAAAAAGTTATCAACAGGTTAAGTAACAATCCTGTTAATAAGTCGGTTACCAATTGAATTTGGCCATCACAAGCACGCGGTGGTTGCTTACCCAGTGCAGGTTGTCGGTGGGAATGCCCTTGGAACCGAACTTGTCGCCGTAACGGCAGCTCGTCAGGTCATACTCGATACCGAACTGCATCTTGCCCAGGTTGTAGAGCAAAGTAGGGGTTACGCGGAACATCTGCTCGATGGCCTGGAAACCGTTGCCGCTGAAATAGACCGGTCCGGTGATGTCCTTATAGGAACCCAGGCTCTTCATATAGCCCACCATTCCCAGCACCTGGAGTTTCTTGCCGTACTGGGCGGAAATGAAGTTCACCGTGCTCGTGAGCGGCGTGTACTCATGGGAAATTCCGTCGGCCTTGGTACCGCAAACGGCATAGCCGCCATTCAGCTGCATGTGTTCGCCGCCCTGGGCATAGGTACTCTTGGCCTTGACCTGGAAGCGGCCCTTGGTATACTGCAGGAAAACGAAGGGGTTGAAGGTTGTAAACCACTCATCGTACTTCTTGCCCGTCGTAGCATCGTAGCCATATTGCGGACGGATGGAAAGCATGCTCGCGCCCACGCGGCCCAGGAAACCGCCGTTCTTGTAGGAAACGCCGGCATAGATCTCAGGAATAGCATGACGCTGGTATTTGTTCGTGCTGCCGGCAGGGCCAGCGGAACGGTACTGGAGCTGTTCCAGGATACCGGCCGTAAACGTCAGCTTCTTATTGAAGGTGGCATTGAACATGAGCTGGGCACTGCGGTTGAACGGAGAGAACGGGGCGCCCGTCTCCAGGTTGATCATGTTCGGCATATCAGCGGCCAGCGGATGCCAGCTCTGACCGATACGCAGGCTCAGGTCGGTATTGCCGTTCTTCCCCAGTTCGTCCCAGAGAAGGTCCACATAGGCCTGACGCATACGAAGGGTACCGGTATTGCCATTGCTGTTCAAGCAATAGAAGTCGGCTTCAATTTTACCATTGATCTTGGTAGAGCCCACCTGGTAGCCCAGGATATCCAGGCCCAGACGGGTGGTAATCGCCTGATAGTTAAAACTCGAAACGGCATTTACATCGTTGCCATTCACCATTTTCTCGTCCAGCGGAACAAAGAAGAACACATCTTCGGCCAGGGACTTGGTAGCCCGGGTGTCGAAGAAAGCATAATTGCGGATAAAACCGTAGGGTTTGAAATGATAGGGTTTATCCTCGGCAGAGGCCAGCACAAAGGTGCAGGCGGCTGCAAGAAGGAGTACAATTTTTTTCATATTCTTATGCAAAAGGGAAAATCTTGGTAAGCCAGAAGAAACCGAAAACAAAGCCGACGATACCGATGATAATACCCACCTTGGCCATATCCTTGGTCTCCACCAGGCCGGTCGAAGCCGCAATGGCATTCGGCGGCGTAGAAATCGGGAAGAGCATGGCGATGGAAGCGCACATGGCAATGAATACGATCATGGCCTTGGAGCCGCCGAGCGCCAGGAACTGGGCATTGTTGGCAGCGGCCGGATCGGCCATACCCTCAGCGACCACGATCAGGATCGGGATCAGCAAGGCCGCCGTAGCGGAATTGGAAATAAAGTTGGAAAGGAAGTAGCACACCAGACCGGCGACTACCAGCACCAGCACAACGCTCATGGAGCCGAACGGGATGGCATTGATCAGCACCTTGGCCAGGCCGGTTCCCTGCAGGCAGGTCCCCAGGGCGAAACCGCCCGCCACCAGCCAGAGCACGCTCCAGTTGATTTCCTTGATATCTTCTTTGGTGAAGATGCCGCAGGCCGTCAGGACGCCCAGCGGAATCAGGGCCACGATATTGGAGTTAATCTTGGTGATGCTCTCCGTCATCCACAGCAGGATGGTGCCGATGAAAGTGATCCACACCACGGTCGATTTCCAACTCTTTTCTTTCTTGTTCTCGGGGATTTCAAGGACGAGTTTTTCGGTCTTGAACGGGAAGAAAATCTGCAGGAGCACCCAGGCCACCAGGATCATCACAATCACGTACGGGATCATGTGAACCATCCAGTCCATGAAGGAAATCTCCGCATTGGCCTCGGAAAGGAAGCGGACAGCCGTCGCATTCGGCGGGGTGCCGATGGGCGTACCGATACCGCCCAGGTTGGCGGCAACCGGGATGGACAGCGCCAGGCCGATTTTGCCCTTATCGTCCGCAGGCAGGGTTGCCAGCACCGGGGCCAGGAAAGCCAGCATCATGGCGGCGGTAGCCGTGTTGGACATAAACATGGAGAAGATCGAGATCACGATAAGGAAGCCCAGGAGCACGATTTTCGGCTTGGTACCGAAAACAGACAGCAGGCCTCGGCCCATCGTAACGTCCAGGCCGTATTTCTCGGCCATGATAGCCAGGACGAATCCGCCCATGAACAGCATCACCACCGGGTCGGCGAAGGAGGCCATGATACTCTTGAAACCTACCAGCTGACCGAATTTCGGGTCGCAGAAAAGACCGATACCCTTATCGGAAACAGTGAGCAGGGAAATGACGATAACCAGCAGAGAGGTGGTCCAGTTCGGGATAATCTCGAAAATCCACATCAGGGCGGCGAACACGAAGAGTGCAATCACACGCTGCTGAACGACGGTAAGGGCATCAATTCCGAAGAAACTGGTCGGAACAGCCCACAGGAAGCCTGTAACGAGCAACACAATCGGCAGCAGGACGCAGAACTTCACATTGAGTTTGTTGTTAGCCATTTGGGTTGAAACTTTATTTAATTTTATTCACTTTCCAAATATCCTGCAAATATAACAATTATTCTTCACAAGGCAAGCATATAAAAAGGGGCCAGCTCCATGAGCCAGCCCCTTTCGTTCGAATATCCGTTTTTAGATAATTCCCTGGGCGAGCATGGCTTCGGCCACTTTCATGAAGCCGGCCACGTTGGCGCCCTTGACATAGTTCACGCTGCCATCGGCCTGCTTGCCATACTTGACGCAGGACTCGTGGATGGAATGCATGATGGTATGGAGTTTCTCGTCCACTTCCTTGGCCGTCCAACTGATGTGCATTGCGTTCTGGGTCATCTCCAGACCGGAGGTCGCCACACCACCTGCGTTCACGGCCTTGCCGGGAGCGAAGAGGATACCGGCCTTCTGGAACGCCTCGATAGCGCCAGGCTGGCAGCCCATGTTGGACACCTCGGCGCAAAGCCACGTACCGTTGGCCAGCAGTTCCTCCGCATCCTCGCGGGAAAGCTCGTTCTGGAAGGCGCACGGCATGGCGATGTCGCACTTCACGCTCCAGGCCTTCTTGCCCGGGATGAACTGGGCATCCGGGAACTTCTGAGCGAACGGTGCCACCACATCATTGTTGGAAGCACGAAGCTCCAGCATGTAATCGAGTTTCTCCTGGGTCATGCCATTGGGGTTGTAGATGCAGCCATCAGGACCGGAGATCGCGATGACCTTGGCACCCAGCTGGGTAGCCTTGGTGGCAGCGCCCCAGGCCACATTGCCGAAACCAGACACGGCCACGGTCTTGCCTGCGATGTCCAGGTCGGCGCTCTTGTTCTTCAGCATGTGCTGCACAAAATAGACGGCACCGAAGCCCGTCGCTTCGGGACGCACCAGCGAACCGCCGAAAGAAAGGCCCTTGCCCGTCAGCACGCCATGGTGCTCGCGGCGCAGTTTCTTGTACATTCCGTTCAGGAAGCCGATTTCGCGGCCGCCCACGCCGATATCGCCGGCCGGAACATCCATATCCGGACCGATGTTGCGCCACAGTTCCAGCATGAAAGCCTGGCAGAAACGCATGATTTCCGCATCGGACTTGCCCTTCGGGTTAAAGTCGGAACCGCCCTTGCCACCGCCCATCGGGAGCGTGGTCAGGGAATTCTTGAAGGTCTGTTCGAAACCGAGGAACTTCAGGATGGAAGGATTCACGGACGGATGGAAACGCAGACCGCCCTTGTAGGGACCGATGGCGTTGTTGAACTGGACACGGTAGCCGGTGTTCACCTGTACCTGTCCTTCATCATCGACCCACGTAACGCGGAAGGTGAAAATACGGTCGGGTTCGACGATGCGCTCGACGATCTTCGCCGCTTCGAATTCAGGATGTTTGTTATACACGTCCTCAATGGACTCGAGAACCTCCTGTACAGCCTGCAGGTATTCTTTCTCTGTAGGGTACTTCGCCTGGAGGCGGGCCATAATCTCTTGTGTCTTCATTTGATATGTGGTTTACAATTATTTAACTTCCCAGGTGGCGCCGCTGCGAAGCAGGTCGTCCACACAATGGATGGTTGATTTTTGCATCACGTCTTTAACCTGGTCGCGGACACCATCGTCATAGGTAATGTCTTTCACGTCGCGGATGACACCCAACGCCACCGGATAATCCGGTCCCTTCATGTCCGCGAGGGCCATGTGGATGCCAATATTGTCTGTGTGGGCATCGTGAACCAGGATATCATCCTCGGTGAAACCGCCTTCGCCGATGTGGACGGCGCGGATCTTCCGGCCGTCATAAATCAGGCCCCGATCATGGTCTTTGCCGAAAATCATCTTCTCTCCATGACGGAGCACGATGGTATGGTCGGCCTTGACCGCGGGATCCGACAGCGTCTTGTGCGCGCCATCATTGAAAATCACACAGTTGGTGAGCATCTCCATCACGGAACAGCCATCGTGCAAAGCGGCTGCGGTCATGATTTCCTCGTTCAGCTTCAGTTCCACATCCAGGCTGCGGGCAAAGAAGGTTCCCTTGGCGCCCAGCACCAGGCTACCCGGATTGAACGGGTGCTCCACCGTGCCGTAGGGCGAGGTCTTGGTAATGGCGCCGAACTTGGAAGTAGGCGAATACTGTCCCTTCGTAAGACCGTAAATCTGGTTATGGAACAGGATGATGTTGATGTCGATGTTGCGCCGGATGGCGTGAATGAAGTGGTTGCCGCCGATGGCAAGGGCATCGCCATCGCCGCAGGCCTGCCATACGGTCAGCCAGGGATTGGCCACCTTGATGCCGGTCGATATGGCCGTTGCACGGCCGTGGATACTGTGGAATCCATAGGTATCCATATAATAAGGAAGACGGGAGGAACATCCGATGCCGGACACCACCACGTAGCGTTCCTTCTCGTAGTTCAAGGCGGAACTCACCTTCGGGAGAGCGCGCTGCAAAGCAGCCAGCACGGCATGGTCCCCGCATCCGGGGCACCAGCGGACTTCCTGGTCCGACTTAAAATCCTTGAAAGATAATGTTGCCATGTTACAAAGCCTCCTTAATTGCATCCACCAGCTCGCTCACGAGGAAGGGCTGGCCCTGCACCTTGCCGAATTTCACGATATTGACCTGCGGGAACAGACCGTGCAGGTAATTGGCGAAATGGCCGTTGTTGAGTTCACAAACCAAAACTTTCTGGAATCCGGACAGCACTTTCTCCGTATTGCGGGGCACCGGATAAATATAGTCGAAATGCACGCGGGAAATGTCCAGTCCCTCCTCCCGGGCAGCACTGACGGCGCTGAGGATATGCCCGAAGGTACCGCCCCAGCCCACGACCAGCAATTTACCGGAAGCAGGACCGTCCACTTCCAACTGCGGGATATAATCCGCAATCTTCTGCACCTTTGCCTCGCGCTCGGCCACCATGAGGGCATGGTTGGCCGGATCAGACGACAACACGCCGTTATGATTCTTCTCCAGACCGCCTACGCGATGTTCAAAACCTTTCTGGCCGGGAATCGCCCACCTGCGGACCAGGGTCTGCGGATCACGCTCGAAAGGATGGAACTTGCCGTCCTCAGGCAGGCTCGTCGCAAACGGCGGTTTGATGGCCGGATAGCTGGACATGGAAGGGATCTTCCACGGTTCGCTGCCATTGCCCAGGAAGCCCTCGGAAAGCAGCATGACCGGGGTCATGTGTTCCAGGGCGATCTTCGAGGCCTGGAAGGCCATCTCGAAGCAATGGGCCGGGGAATGCGGGGCCACCACGGGGATGGGGCACTCACCATTGCGGCCATAGAGCGCCTGGTTCAGGTCTGTCTGCTCCGTCTTGGTAGGGATACCGGTGGAAGGGCCGGCGCGCTGAACATCCACCACCACAAGCGGGAGTTCGGCCATGACGGCCAGACCCAGGGCTTCGGATTTCAGGGAAAGGCCAGGACCGGAAGTCGTGGTCACCGCCAGGTCGCCGGCATAGGCGGCTCCAATGGCGGTACAGATACCGGCAATCTCGTCCTCTGCCTGCAAGGTCTTGGCGCCCAGGCTCTTGTGCAGGGCGAGTTCCTCCAGGATAGCGGTAGCCGGCGTAATGGGATAGGAACCGCAGAACAGCGGCAGGCCACTCTTCTCGGAGGCTGCCAGCAGGCCCCAGGCCACGGCCTGGTTACCGGTGATGTTGCGATAGAGGCCTTTTTCGTGATGCGTCTGTTCTATATGATACGTATCCGGAATCATCTGCAGGTTGGCCGCATAGTTGAAACCGTCCTTCAGCACCTTCTTGTTGGGTTCCACCATCTCCGGATGCTTCTTGCCGAACTTCCCTTCCACATACTGGAAGATATAGTCCAGCGGACGGTCGAAGATGAAGCAAGCCATGCCCAGGGTGAACATGTTCTTGCATTTATGGACGGTCTTGGTATCCAGTCCGCTTTCTTTCAGGCTCTCTTCCGTAAGTGTGGTCACGGGCGAAACAATCAGCACCCGGTCGTCCACGCCCAGTTCTACGAAGGGATTCTCCTCCTTGAAACCCGCCTTGCGCAGACCTGCCTCATCGAAGGCATCCTCATCTACCAGGATCATCGCGGTACGCTTGCACCATTTGGCATTGGCCATCAGGGCGGCGGGATTCATTGCAATCAGCATGTCGCAGAAATCGCCGGGGGTCGAGACATCCTCGCTTCCGATATGGACCTGGAAGCCCGACACGCCCGCCACGGTGCCTTTCGGCGCACGGATCTCGGCCGGATAGTCCGGGAAGGTAGAGAGTCCGTTGCCATAGATGGCGGACATATTAGCGAAAAGAGATCCGGTGAGCTGCATGCCATCACCGGAATCTCCTGCGAACCTGATTACAACATCTTTCGTGTCAATTACTTTATGTTGCATCTTGTGGTATGTAGTTATCGCTTATTTCTGAGCCTGCTGCTGGGCTTGGATTTCGGCCTGGAGGGATTCCAGGGTGCGGTCGGCCGGGATACTGAGGGCCTTGCGGGCATCCGGCGTCAGGTCCTTGCTCTGGCCGGCATCAAAGTACAGGAGGGAAGAGACATCGAATACATAGATGTATCCACCGGACTTGGCCAGTTTCTCCACCGTCTTCTGGACTTTGTCCACAATAGGGGCCATCAACTGGTTCTGCATCTGCTGAAGCTCACCGGAAATGCTCTGCTGTGTCTCCTGGATACGGTTCTGGATCTCCATGAGTTCCTTCTCCTTGCTTTCCTTGATGGCGGCGGTCCAGGTGCTCACTTTCTGCTGATACTGCTGATACTTGGACTGGTATTCATCCATCATCGACTGCAGCGTTTCCTCCGCTTCCTTCTGGGCTGCGGCCAGAGAGGCACGCGCAGAGTCGGCAGCAGGGGTAAGCTGAACCAGCTCACCATAGTTGACATGAGCGAATTTCTGGGCAGAGGCTGCCACCGAAATCAGTGCCATAACGGCAACAATCAAAATCTTTTTCATATTCTCTGTAATAATTTGTTTATCTGTTAGAACTGTTGTCCAATCATGAAGTGGAACTGGCTTCCACCATACCGCGTATCATCGAAGCCATAGCCCCAGTCGACACCCAGCAGACCGATCATCGGCAGGAAGACCCGCACGCCGACACCGGCGGAGCGCTTGATCTGCAGGGGGTTGAAATCGCGGATATCGGCCCAGCAGTTACCGCCCTCCAGGAAGCCCAGCACGAAAATCGTGGACTGTGGCTGCAACACCACCGGGAACCGGAGTTCCAGGGTAAGCTTGTCATAGACGTTACCCGCATAAGAATAACCGTTGGAATTATACTTCGAATGGGACATCGGGGTCAGCGAGTAGTTCTCGTAACCGCGGAGGGCAATCATTTCCGAACCGTAGTTGTAGTAGCCCGACATGCCGTCGCCACCCACCAGGAAGCCCTCGAACGGGGAATAGCCCCAGTTTCGGTTGTAATAGCCCAGGTAACCGAACTGCGCCCGCGCCATGAGCACGAAATTGCCCACGATCTGGTTGTAGAAGGCTGCGTTGAGTTTCCACTTGTGGTATTCGATCCATTTGTACCGGTCAGCGGCCGTCCAGTTATCGTAGTTGATATCGGCATAGCTGTTCACCCGCGTCGGATTCCCGTTGGCATCCAATTTTCCCTTGTCCAGGCGACGGAACAGGGAGAACGGCGGCGTAAGCTGTACGGATGCGGAGATATCCGAACCCTGACGGGGGAAAATCTGCTGGTCCGTAGAGTTGCGGGACAGGCTCAGGGTATAACTGATGTTGTGCGAAATGCCATCGTCGAAGATGAAATAATTGGAATACCAGTTCTTCAGGCGATAGGTCTGCCAACTGATGCCATTGTACAGGACGAAGTAGTTGTCCGGCCATTTCAGCCGCTTGCCGATTCCTCCGGAGAAACCGAAAACTTCCATCACCTTGTCGTTGCTCAGGATACCGATGGCCAGGTAGGAGTTGGTCTGGCGGGTATAGTAGCCCGAAAGGCTCAGCGAAGTAGGTTTCTTACCAAAGAGCCAGGGCTCCGTAAAACTGGCCGTGATGGCCGTATAATACGTACCGTTGGTCTGGAAACGGAAAGCCAGGTTCTGGGCATCGCCCAGCGGAACCGGACGCCAGGCGCTCTTGTCGAAGAAGCGGCGCGTAGAGAAGTTGTTGAAACTCACACCGACAGTAGCCACGAAAGTATTCATACCCCAACCGCCGGACAGCTCCAGCTGGCTGGACGGCTTCTCCGTCACATTGTAAACAATATCAACGGTGTTGGTGCTCTGGTTCGGAATCAGGGAATAGCCCTTGGCCGGATCGGTAATGGCTTCCGGGTCAAACTGGCCCAGCGAAGCGATTTCCCGGATGGACCGCTCGAAATCCGTCTGGCGGAAGAGATAGCCCGGCTTGGTAAAGACCTGGCGGCGTACGACCCGCTCGTTGGTCAGGTCATTGCCGTTGATGATAATGTTGTTCAAGGTAGCCTGCTTGCCCTCCGAAATCCGCATTTCCACATCGACGGAGTCATTCTGGATATTCATTTCCACCGGGGTTACGCTAAAGAAAAGGTAACCGTTGTCCCGGTAGAGTTTGGACACGTCGTAATCGGTCTGTTTTCCGCCGCCGTGCAGGCGTTTCTCCATGGTGACCACATCGTAGGAATCGCCCTTGTTGATCTGGAGAATCGAATTCAGCTGGTCGGCCGAATAGACGGAGTTGCCCGTCCAGGAAATGTTGCGGAAATAGTATTTGTCCCCTTCCGCCAGGACCAGGTCAATGCCCAGCTTGTTGGGCTTGACATAATAAATGGAATCCCGGACCAGACGCGCATCACGGTAACCGGCCTCATTGAAGGCGCTCACCAGCCCACGCTTGTCGTTCTCGAATTCCTTTTCATTGAACTTCTTGCTGCTGAAGAAGTTGTAGAACTTTGCCGACTTGGTCTTCTTCATCGACTTGGCCAGTTTCCAGTCGGTGACATGCTCGTTGCCGATAAAGTTAATGGTCTTGATTTTGATTTTTTCGCCGCGATCCACCTCGAAATTCACACGGATGGCGCTCTTGATCATGGTATCCCGCTTCTGCTCAGGCGTGACCTTGCACTCCAGGAATCCCTTTTCGGCATAGAACCGCTTGATGATATCGACCGATGTCTTCGCGACATAATCGGAATACTCCCCGCCGCGACGCAGTTTCAGGCGATCCATGAGTTCCTTCTTTTCGCCGCTCTTCACCCCGGTAAAGGTCCAGGCAGACACCCTGGGACGCTCTTTGATGAGAATGACAAACCACGCGGAATCACGCTGGGCGCTCAGGCTGTCCACTGCGATGGCCACATCCTCAAAATAGCGCTGGGCCCACAGACGGGCCACCATGCTGGAAATCGCATCGCCGGGGACCGTCAGTTCCATTCCCTTCTGCATGCCGGTAAGCGAAATGATCCGCTCCGCGTCCACGTGTTTGTTTCCTTCCACCCGGACACCACCAATGATATATTTCTGTGGATTGTTGTAATCCACCTCGACCCGGCCCTTATCGTCCTGCCCCCGAACGGGAAGGGCGGCCAGCAGCCAGCCAAGGAGAATCCCCATCCAATATATGTTCTTCATTCGATTCACCATTCAAATGTGCAAATATACGAAAGTTATTTGACTTTACCATACCTGCGGTCGCGACGCGCGTATTCGGCAAGCGCCTCGCGGAAGGCATCCTTCCGGAAATCCGGCCAGAGGATATCGGTGAAATAGAATTCGGAATAGGCCCCTTGCCACAGCAGGAAATTGCTGAGGCGTTGTTCGCCCGAAGTCCGGATGATGAGGTCCGGATCCGGGAAACCGGCGGTTACCAGGAAGGGCTCCAGTTCATCCGCACCGGCCTGTGCCATCTTGCGCGCCGCCTGGAGGATGTCCCATTTCCCGCTATAGCTCAGGAAGACAATCAGCGTAAGCCGGCTGCACGAAGCAGTCCGGGCCATCAGGTCGTCGATTCCCGCATTCAGTTTGTCCGACAAACGGGCGCGGTTTCCCAAGACCACAAACCGGACATCATTCTTGAGCAGGGTAGGCAATTCGTCCTGCATCGACTTGAACATCAGCTCCATGAGGGTATTGACCTCCTGATCGGGCCGGCCCCAGTTTTCCTCAGAAAAGGCAAACAGCGACAAATATTTTACGCCGGTTTCCACGGCGGCCTCGGTGCACGCTCGAACGCTCTCGACACCCTCGAAATGGCCATAAACCCTCTCCTTGCCACGTTCCTTCGCCCAACGGCCATTGCCGTCCATGATGATGGACACGTGCACGGGGAGCTTTCCGGTTTCTTCCATACTTTTCCTTTAATCAATCGTGTTTCTGACATCTTCGCCCCAAAAGAGCTTGCTCGTAAGCGCCTTCACGAAGTTCGACTTTCCGAGCCGGATTCTTTTCAGCGAAAAACGTGCCACGGAAATTTCCATCCGCAAAGAAGAAGGGGCGGACAGCCTCCGGTTGTCCAGCGTCACCAACACTTCCGGGTCCCGAGACTGCACCGTAATGCCGATTTTGGCCGTATCCGGCACGATGAGCGGGCGGACGTTCAGGTTGTGTGGGGCGATGGGAGCAATAATGAGCACGGGTGCATCGGGCCGGCAGATAGGACCGCCCACGCTCAGCGAATAAGCCGTCGAACCCGAACTGGTAGCCACCAGCATGCCGTCGGCCCAATAGGTCGGAAGGGCTTCCCCGTCCAGGCTTACATCCACGCCCAGCATCGCGGCGCCACTCCGGTGAACGCTCATCTCATTCAGGGAATACGGGCAGAAGGCGGCATCTTTCTCGACCCCCTCCAGTTCCGTATCCAGCAGGATGCGGTCTTCCACCGTCCAATCCCGTTTCCGAAGTGCCTCCAGGACTTCTTCGGGACGATATTCGGACAGGAATCCCAGCCGTCCCAGGTTCACGCCCAGGATGGGGACGCCGGCATTCTCCACCCGCTTGGCGGCGGACAGGAAAGTCCCGTCACCGCCGATGCTCAGGAGCATGTCGGTACCCGCACGCAAGTCGGCGTGCGAAGCGATGTCGTACAGTTCCATCCCTTCGGCCGCCAACGCATCGCATAGGGAGCGGCAGCGGTTATCTTGCCGGAGATCTGGGTTTTTGACGAAAATGGCCAGTTTCATATTGCTCTTTGCGAAACAAAAGTCAAAAATAATACTTTATTTATGAATATTAACTATTTTTGTGCACAAATTGTGAAGCATCATGACGAAACTGAGTGTCAATATCAACAAAATAGCCACCCTCCGCAATGCCCGCGGAGGCAACGTTCCCGATGTAACGAAGGCGGCGCTGGACTGTGAGTCCTTCGGCGCCGAAGGCATTACCGTGCATCCCCGTCCCGATGAACGTCACATCCGCTATGCCGATGTGCGGGACATCCGCCCCCGCATCCATACCGAATTCAACATCGAAGGGAACCCCATCCCCTCTTTCGTGGCGCTGGTGGACGAGGTTCGGCCCAACCAGGTAACCCTGGTCCCGGACGCCCACGACGCCATTACCTCGAATGCCGGCTGGGACACCCTCGCACACCGGGATTTCCTGACAGACATCTGCGCCCATTTCAAGGCCCTGGGCATCCGGACGTCCATTTTTATCGACCCGGATCCGCGGATGGCGGAAGGGGCCGCACGGTGCGGAGCCGACCGGGTGGAACTGTACACCGCGGACTATGCCGAGCGCTACCCTTCGGGTGCGGAGGCGGCCATCGCCCCGTATCTAAAGACGGCACAGCGGGTTCGCGAACTAGGGTTGGGCCTGAATGCCGGACACGACCTGAGCCTGGAGAACCTTGCATTTTATATCCGGACCATCCCCTGGACGGACGAGGTTTCCATCGGCCACGCCCTGATCAGCGACGCCCTGTATCTGGGGCTCGAGAAAACTATTGCCGCCTATTTGTCCAAAATTCGGATAATTTGAGTATATTTGCATATTATTGCTCAACCGATAACAATTAAAAAGTAACATAACACAATGAAACAGACATCCACTATCCTCAGTGTCATTGCCCTCGTGGCCGTGGCCGTCCTTGGCATCATCATGCTTACCGACAACAGCGGAAAGAAACCCGCCCCTGCCGCCGAAGGCGTAGAAGCCGTCGCCCAGAAAGGCGCTGTCGTGTACTTCAACCTGGACCGTGTCCTGAAAGAGTACGACATGGCCAACGACCTCCGCAGCGTTGTCGAGACCAAGGTCAAGAGCATTACCGACGAGGTGAACCGCCGCGGCAACAAACTCCAGAGTGACTTCAACGCCCTCAACGACAAGATCAACAAGGGTCTCATCACCCGTAGCGTCGCCGAGGCCCAGGCCCAGCAGATCCAGGACCGTAAGAACAAGTTCGATGCCTATGCTGCCCAGAAGGAGCAGGAGATTGCCGAGGAGCAGATGGTGATGCAGAACCAGATCGGTGACGCCATCAAGAAGTTCGTCGATGCCTATAATGTAGAGAAGGAGTATGCCGTCATCATCGCTACCCAGGGTGACATCCTGCCCGCCCCCGTCGTGGCCGGCGACCCCAGCCTGGATATCACCGACGACCTCATCGCCGGCCTGAATGCCGAATACGTCAAGAACAAAGCCAACAATAAGACCCCGGCCGAAAAAGCCGAATAATCTTGAAAATCGCACTGCTGTCCTGTTTCTACCCCTTTCGAGGAGGAATCGCACAGTTCAATGCGGCCACGCTGGAAGAACTGGGCAAGAAGCACCTTGTCAAAGCGTTCAATTTCACGCGACAATATCCTTCTTTCCTGTTCCCGGGCAAGAGCCAGACAGTAGCACCCGAGGACGAAGCCGTACCCGTGGAGAGCACCGCTCTCCTGGATACGGCGAATCCTTTTTCCTGGGGTCCCACCTGGAAGGCCATCCGGGACTGGCAGCCCGATGTCTTGCTGGTCAGTTGGTGGATGTCCTGGTTCGGGCCCTCCCTGGGCTACGTTGCCCGGCACCTGAAACCAACCTGCAAGGTGGTTTCCATCCTCCACAATGTCATTCCGCACGAGCCCCGGTTCTTTGACCGGCCCCTCACGAAATACTTCCTGGACGGCTGCCACGGGCATGTGGCGCTCTGCCCGGAAGTTGCCGCGGACCTGCGCCGGATCAGCCCCGATGCGCCCATGACCACCCTCTTCCACCCCGTGTATGCACATTTCGGCCAACGCATCGGCCGGGAAGCGGCGGAAGAGATCCTGGGCATTCCGCACGGGCGCAGGAACCTCCTCTTTTTCGGACTCATCCGCCCGTACAAAGGGCTGGATATCCTGCTGGAAGCCTTCCGGAAGCTGGACGACACCTATCAGCTCATCATTGCCGGTGAACCTTACGGGTCCTTCGCCCCCTATCAGGCAATCATCGATTCGCTTCCCGGCAAAGACCGCATCTACCTCTTCCCTTCCTATATCCGGGATTCCGCGGTGAAAAACTATTTCAGCGCTGCGGATTTGGCCGTCCTCCCCTACCGGAGCGCCACCCAAAGCGGCATCAGCGCCATTGCAAGCCATTTCGGCGTACCGATGGTGGTAACCGATGTCGGTGGATTAAAGGACGATATCGGCGCCTTCGGTACGGGACTTGTAGCATCCCAATGTGAACCGGACGCCATCCGCCGCGAGATTGAACGGTATTTTGCCGATCCGTCCCTGCAGGCAGGCATCGCCGCCGCCATGGAAAACCGCCGGGCACGGCGCAGCTGGCAGCAGTTTGGCTCGCAACTGACGTATTTTATTGAACATCTTGATTGAAATGGATATGAAGAAAATTATCTTCGTTATCATGCTTGGCATCCTGGGCGCCGGCGCAGCCCATGCACAGGAGTATGTGCCCACACCGGTCACCGTCTCGAATGAGAAAGTGCGGATGAACGGAAAGACCTATCTCTCGCATGTGGTGCTGGAGCGCCAGACCCTGTTTTCCATCGCCAAAGCCTACGGGGTGTCGGTAACCGACATCGACCAGGCCAATCCCGCCCTCAAGCTGATGAGCGAAGGACTGAAGAAAAACCAGATCCTGCTCATTCCCCTGGTGGACAGCAGCACAGCCAGCAGCGATACCGGGAGCACCCACGCTCCGGAAGCGGAGCCGGAGCCCCAGCCGGTCAACCCGGACGACTATTTCTTCCATATCGTGAAATGGTTCGAGGACCTGGACGCCATTGCCAGGCAGTACAATGTACCCAAAGACCTGCTGATGCGCTTTAACGGAATGACCTCCGATAAAGTGAAGAAGCGCCAGAAAATCAAGATTCCTTCCCATCCGGATTTCCTTACGCTGCCCAAAACGGAAGAGCCTGCCGCCCCCGTCGAAGAAGCGGAAGTCCCGCCGACACCGGCAGATACGACCCGCCGCGATACGACATCGGCCTTCTCCTGGTTCTCCCGCCTGATCAAGAACAAAAACAACATCAGCGTAGCCCTGCTGCTGCCGTTCAATACCACGGGGCAAATCAACGAGAATTACGTCGATTTCTACAGCGGTACCCTGATGGCCGTCCGCGACCTGGGCGACAGGGGGCTGCACATCGACCTGAATGTCTATGACGCCGCCGACGGCAAGCAACCCCTTACCGCAGACCGCATCGCCGCCAGCGACGTGATCATCGGCCCGGTAGATACCCTGGACCTGGTGCGTACCCTGACCGCCGCGCCCAACCGTTTCGTGGTTTCCCCCCTGGACCCGAAGGGCGTAGAACTGGTGGAAGATTACAGGAACCTCATCCACGCGCCCACCTCCGCCGAATGGCAGTATGCCGAACTGATCAACTGGCTGGCCGATGAAAAGCAGGCGGAAGACCGCATCATCCTGGTTACGGAGAAGGGCGTTTCGCCCACCGCTGCCGCGTCCTACCTGAAAGAATCCGGCCTCCCCTATTCTACGCTTTCCTATGGCATCCTGGAGGGTCGGAACATCGTGGAGACCCTGAACGGGATGATGACCAAAGAGGGTGTCAACCGCGTGGTCGTCGCCTGCGAGCACGAAGCGTTCCTGGTGGATGTGGTCCGCAACCTCAACCTGCTCATCCATCGCAAGAACCAGGTGGTGCTATACGGACCCGCGCGCATCCGCTCGTACGACAATACCATCGATATCGAGAACCTGCACAACCTGAACCTGCACGTGTGCACTTCCTATTATGTAGATTATGACAGCGAGCCGGTGAAAGCCTTCCTGCCGGCCTACCGGGCCCTCTTCCGCTGCGAGCCTTCCCCGTTCGCCTACCAGGGATACGACATCCTCACCTATTTCGTCAATCTGATTTCCCGCCAGGGAGACGATTGGCCGAGCGCGCTGGGGAAACGGCGCGAGGCAGGCCTCCAGGCCGATTTCCTGTTCAGCCAGGTAGAGCAGGGCGGCTTCGCCAACGAAGCGGTCCGCCGCATCATCTATGAACCGGATTTCACCATCCGGCTGGTTCGCTGATTATTCGCCCAACAGAACTTTGGCGTTTTCGATGGCGGCTTCCGTGATGCGGGAGCCGCTTAGCATTCGGGCCACTTCCAGGACCCGTTCCTCCCCTTCCAGCCGGCGCATGGCCGAAACGGGGCGTCCCTGCCCATCGTAGGTCTTTTCCACCACATAATGGGCCTTTCCCTTGGCCGCCACCTGCGGCAAATGGGTAATGGCAAAGACTTGCATGTCGGCGCTCATGTCACAAATCATACCGCCCATCTTGTCGGCCACGCTGCCCGACACACCCGTGTCAATTTCGTCGAACACGAGGGTGGGCATTTCCGTAAAACGGGCCATCATTTGCTTGAGGGAAAGCATGATGCGAGACAACTCTCCCCCCGAAGCCACCTTGGCGATATCGCGGGGGTCTTCGCCGCCGGCAGAAAAACGGAAGGCCACGGCATCGTTGCCGGCAGGGCCGGCAGGCGCCGGCTGTACGGACGCTTCGAAACGGCAGCGGTCCAATTCAAGATGCCGCAGCGTCTCCTGAATGGAGGACGAGAACGCCGACGCCGCTTTCCGACGCGCTTCGGAAAGCCTCCGGCAAAGGCCCTCATGCTCCTTCGCAACGGTATCGATCCGTTTCTGCAAAGCCGCCCGCCGGCTTTCCAGCGAATCGGCATCATAAAGGACCTCCGACAAAGCATCCCGCACGGCAATCAAATCCGCTACCGTTTGGCAATTGTGTTTTTTCAACAGGGTATAGAGCAGCGACAGCCGCTCTTCCACCTGGGCGAGTCGCTGCGGAGAAACCTCCGTAGCCGCGCCCAAATCGCCGACGCTGGCCGCGATATCGTCCACCTCCAGCCGTGCGGAATCCAACCGGCGAGCCAAATCCAGCGCCTCTGGGACAAACTTTGACACCCGCTCCAGCGAGCGCACCGCTTCTTTCAAGGATACATCCACCGGAGGGAGGGATTCATCCTGCGGAGAAAGGGCGTTCTCGGCCGCTGAAAAGGCTTCCCGCACCTCTTCGGCATGGGCCAGCCGCTGCTGCTCGGCCTCCAGTTCCTCCAACTCCCCGGCTTGCAGGGAGGCCGCCTCCAAACGGTCGAACTGTGCCTGGTTATAGTCGCGCTCCGCTTCGCTGCGGCGGATGGTTTCCTCCAGCTCCTTCGCTTCCGATTCCAACTCCCGCCAGGTCTTCCATGCCGTCCGGCAGGCAGCAAGGGTTTCCGCATTGCCGGCATACAGGTCCAGCACGCCCAATTGGAAGGCCGGATCGGCCAACCGGAGGGTCTGATGCTGGGAGTGGATATCCACCAGATGGGCGGCAATGGAAGCCAGCACGGGGAGCGTCACGGGCGCATCGTTTAGGAAGGAACGTGACCGCCCTGTCCGGTTCACCACCCGCCGGACGATGAGTTCATCGCCCTCGGCATCCGCCTCATTTTCCCGGAGGATCTCCCGCAGGACCGCATCGGCGGCCGGCATCGAAAAGACGGCCTCCACCACGCAACTATCCCCCGCGGCTCCGACAACGGACGCATCGGCTTTGGCACCGAGCACAAGCGACAGGGCGCCCAGCAAGATGGATTTCCCCGCTCCCGTCTGCCCGGTTATAATGATGAGACCCTCCGGAAAAGTGACATCCAGAGAGTCTATCAGAACGTAGTTCCTAACCTGAAGGGAACGGAGCATGGAAGGCTACTCGACCGCTTTTTCCTGGTCTTCGGCCGTACGGTAGATCACTTCACCGTCCTCAAATTCGGAGATGGCCACCAGGCCCGGCTTCGGCAGGCGCTCGTAGTATTTGGAAATCTCAATCTGCTCGCGGTTCTCGAATACCTCGTCCATGGTGTCGCGGTCGTTCTTGAAGTCCTCCAGTTTCTTGGTGAGTTCCTTCTTCTCTTCAGCGGCAATCATGTTGGCACGCTTGTACAGGATAACGACCGTTTCATAGATGTTGCCCGTAGGAGCGGCGAGGTTTTTAACGTCCCGCGTAATCGTATTCGTCGGGACTTTCTTCTTGATGTCCATATTGTGTTGAATGTTTGTTGCTATAAGTGGTACGGAAGGGCAGAAGCAAAAAGTTTCATTTTTTTTCTTCTTTGCCCAGCAGTTTGCGTTCGCGCTCGAAATCCTTATCCTTTTCCTTCAAGTCTTCCTCGGTGCCTTCATAGCGGCCCAGGGCCCGCTGGGTGCGACGGTACATCACATCCAGTTCGTGGCGATACTTGGATTCGGGATTCTCGCCGATAAAGTTATAATAATCGTCCACAAAGGTCAGATAACGGTCTTTCTGCTTCTCGGGAACGCTGAAATAGGCAAACTTGTACGACGACATGGCAATATAATACAGGATGTCTTCCCGGTAAATATTGTCGGCATCTTCCTTGAGGACATTGCGGAAAGCCACGCGGGACGCCTTGTAGTCCTCCATCTTATAATAGAGTTTCGCAGCTTCATAGGCCTTGCGGTCCAGACGGCCGCTCAGGTCGCGGAGCATGGTCTTGCAGTTCTCCATGTGCGGGTTGTCCGGCCGCTCGCGGATATATTCGGCGATGGCCGTAATGGCGGCATGCGTAGGCGTCGGATCCAACTCGTAACGCAGCGTAGAACGGTAGAGGCAGTCGATGCGCTGGAACTGCGCCTCTTCCGCAAACGGGCTGCCGGGATAGTTCTCCAGAAAACGGGCGAAATTCGTCTCGGCCGTATAGTAGTCTTTGAACCGGTAGTTACTCAGGCCCCAGTAATACTGGACCGTATCGTCGCGTTCCGTACCGCTGGTCAGCACCGACAAGGACTCGAACAGTTGGGCCGCCTTGTTGTACTTGCCCTGGTTGAACATCTCGAAAGCGGCCTTGTATTTCAAATCCGCATCGTTGCTGGACAGGATAGACTCATAACGTGACTTGCAGGAGGGCAGGAACGCCACAAGGGCAAGGACTGCCAGGATATACCCGCGCATACTCATATCGCTCTTCTTTTATTGATTCTTTTTTTCCAACAGGAAACGTTCGGCATCCAGGGCCGCCCGGCATCCGGACGCCGCCGCCGTAATGGCCTGGCGGTATTTCGGATCCTGCACGTCTCCCGCTGCGAAAACCCCTTCCACATTGGTTTTCGTGGTCTTCCCCTCGGTGACGATGTATCCGTTCTCGTCGGTCTGCACCCACGTAGCGAACAGTTCCGCATTCGGATGATGGCCGATGCCGAGGAAGAAGCCATCCACCTTGATATCAAAAACCTCGCCATTCTTGCGGACCAGGCGTACACCGGTCACGCCAGTATCATCGCCCAGGACTTCCTGGGTGTTGCAATTCCAGAGGATTTCAATGTTGGGCGTAGCGAAAACCCGTTCCTGCATGGCCTTGGAAGCCCGGAAAACATCGCGACGGACAATCATATATACCTTGTTGCAGAGGCCGGCCAGATAGGTGGCTTCTTCACAGGCGGAATCGCCGCCGCCCACCACCGCCACATCCTTGCGGCGATAGAAAAAGCCGTCGCAGGTGGCACAGGCCGATACGCCCGCCCCACGGAACCGGGTTTCCGACGGAAGCCCCAGGTATTTGGCCGTAGCGCCCGTGGCGATGATCAGGGTTTCGGCCTCAATCTCGTGTTCGCCATCTACCGTGATCTGAAAAGGACGCTGGGACAAATCGGCCTTCGTCACGGTTCCGCGGCGGATATCCGCCCCGAAACGCTGGGCCTGGGCGCGCATCTGGTTCATCAGTTCGTTGGCATCTACCCCGTCCTTGAAACCGGGATAGTTTTCCACGACCGTCGTGGTCGTAAGCTGCCCGCCGGGCTCCATGCCTTCGTACAGGACCGGAGCCAGCGAAGAACGGGAGGCATAGACCGCCGCCGTGTACCCGGCCGGGCCGCCACCAATAATCAGACAACGTATCTTTTCCATTGCGTGCTTGTTTTTCAATTTACAATCTTGCAAATATAATAAAAAATACGCCTAACTCTTGTATCGTCGAAAATAATTTGTAACTTTGCACTCCCAACATGGTGGATGTAGTTCAGTTGGTAGAGCATCGGATTGTGGTTCCGAGTGTCGTGGGTTCGAGCCCCATCATCCACCCCACAAGCGCTCCCGGAGAATCCGGGGGCGTTTTTTGTTTTCCGGGCCCTTACTGCGCTTTTACTTGCGCGCGACGGCGGGTAGGATGGCAGACAATCTGGATGTCGATCGCGTCCACCTTGTAGCCGCGCCAACGGCGATGGTTCAGCCTCGACTCAACCAGTTCCATCAATTCATCGTCCAGGATGTCGCGGTATTCGTGGTTGCGGATATCGTACAGGTGGATGTGGTTGTAGCTGTTCACATCGAAGAACATCTTGCTGCCGGCACTCATCCGATGACTGTAAACACCCAGCAGCGCCAGCTGCGAAAGGATATTGTACACAGAGGCCACGGTGACTTTGACCGTCCCCGCCTTGCGGATTTCTTCCGTCACCATATCGGCACTGGCATGTCCGAGCCGCATCATGGCCTCATGGACCGCCAGCCGCTGGTGGGTGGATTTCAAACCATGTTCTTTCAACAAGACACGGAACTCTTCCATGTCCGGCATTTTTCTCATCTGAAGAGCCATAATGGGACAAAGATACATTTAATTTTGAATAATTCAAAATGGTATCATTCTCCGGGCGTCAAAATAGGAAAGTCAAAAAGGAATGATTATATTTGTAGGTTATATAAGAAATAAAAATATATCACATATGGCAAAAGAAATCAAGTTCTCCCTGGTTTACAGGGACATGTGGCAGAGTTCGGGGAAATATGTTCCCCGCGTGGATCAGTTGGTAGAAGTGGCTCCGGCCATCATCGACATGGGCTGTTTCGACCGCGTCGAGACCAACGGCGGCGCTTTCGAGCAGGTAAACCTCCTCTTCGGCGAGAATCCGAACGTGGCGGTACGCCGCTGGACGGCCCCCTTCCACAAAGCCGGCATCCAGACCCACATGTTGGAACGCGGTCTGAACGCCCTGCGCATGAATCCCGTTCCGAAGGACGTGCGCGACCTCATGTTCGTGGTCAAGAAGAAACAGGGAACCGATATCGCCCGTTCCTTCTGCGGCCTCAACGATCCGCGCAACCTCCGCGGCTCGGTGGAAGGGGCCAAGAAAGGCGGCATGATTTCCCAGGTAGCCCTGTCCATCACCCACTCCCCCGTCCACACGGTGGAATACTACATGGGCATCGTGGACAAAGTGGTGGAATACGGCGCCGACGAGATCTGCCTCAAAGACATGGCCGGCATCGGCCGTCCTACCTTCCTGGGTGAGCTGGTCCGCGATATCAAAAAGAAATATCCCCATATCAAGGTGCAGTACCACGGCCATACCGGCCCCGGCTTCTCGCCCGCTTCCATGCTGGAAGTGGCCCGTGCCGGCGCCGACTACCTGGACGTAGCGGTGGAGCCGCTTTCCTGGGGAAAGGTGCACCCGGACGTGATTACCATCCGCGAGATGATGAAGGCCGACGGCTTCCTGGTGAAAGACCTGAACATGGACGCCTACATGGAGGTCCGCCGCCTGACCCAGAAGTTCATTGACGACTTCCTGGGTTACTGGATCAACCCGTCCAACAAGGTCATGACCTCCCTGCTGGTGGGCTGCGGCCTGCCGGGCGGCATGATGGGCTCCATGATGGCCGACCTGAAAGGCTTCCAGGGTGCCATCAACGCGGCGCAGCGCGCGCACGGTCGTCCCGAGATGAGCCTGGACACCTTGATGGTCAAGCTCTTCCAGGAAGTGGCGTATGTGTGGCCGCGCCTGGGCTATCCGCCCCTCGTGACCCCGTTCAGCCAGTATGTGAAGAACACCGCCCTGATGAACCTGTTCAACATGCTCAGCGACAAGCCGCGCTGGACCACCATCGACAAGGACACCTGGGGCATGATCCTGGGCCACATGGGCACCCTGCCCGGTCCGCTGGCCCCGGAAATCATCGACCTCGCCAAGGAGAAGGGCCTGGAATTCACCACCTGCAACCCGCAGGACAACTATCCGGACGAGCTGCCCAAGTTCCGCGAAATGATGAAGGAAGAGGGCTGGGATCCCGGTCAGGACGACGAGGAGCTCTTCGAGTTTGCCATGCATGAGCGCCAGTACCGCGACTACAAGAGCGGGATCGCCAAGGAGCGGTTCAACAAGGAACTGGCCGATTTGAAGGCCAAGGCCGGCGCCCCGATCGAGGTGGTGCGTCCCGTGGTGGAAGTGCCCCGTTTCGATATCGGCAAGTACACCGAGAAGTATCCCGCCGCCGTTCCGGTCCAGGCTCCCGCCAAAGGCCAGCTCCTCTGGCAGGTGGATGTGGACGATGCCTCTACAGCCCCCGCCGTGGGTACCGCCGTCAAGGCAGGAGACACCATCGGATATGTCCAGACCTGGTACGGCATGGAACCGCTCGTGAGCGCCATCGACGGCCACCTCATCGCCGTCCCGCTGGCGCAGGGCGCCGCTGTCGCCAAAAACGAAATCGTCGCGCTGATTGGGTAATCACCCCATAAAATGAAACGATATCCCGCCCTGTTTCTATTGCTATGCCTTTTCCTTGCTCCCGCTTGCAGGGAAAGAAGGCAAACCGTGCGATTGCTGGACGGGATTCAAGGTTATGCCCAAGCGCATCCGGACAGTGCCCGGGCTGCACTGGAGAACATCTCTCCAGCCCTTCTGTCAACACCATCCCTCCGTGCCCGGCACGCTTTGATGCTTTCTACCGCACAAGACCGTATCGGGCTTAATGTCAAGCAGGATTCCTGTATCAACGTGGCCGTTGATTATTATAAACAGCACGGTTCCCGGCAAGATTGTTTCCTGTCATATTATTATCAAGGACGGGTATATGAAAATGCCAGGGACCATGAAGCGGCACTTAATTCGTATTTACTTGCCGAATCGTTTATCACAAATAAAACCCCTGATACATATCTAAGTTCTTTATATAACCACATCAGCGCCATCTACCAAAACGCTTTTGATTTTCCTCGCGCATTAACTTCCATACAAAAAGCAGAAGAGCATGCCCGGAAGGCCGGACTTACAGACTTCTCTCACTCTTTACAGATTCATACCGGCCGCATTCTTCTTCTGGAAGGATACCCAGAAAAAACCGATAGTTGCTTGGCGAGTCTGAAAGGAGCAAAGGTTTCTCCCATCATCTCCGCCCATCTTACTGCACTCATCCTGTTACGAAAATCTTTCCATCAGAAATCGAACCCTCAAATTGTAGAAGCTCTGGATTCACTTATAGCTTCTCACCAGAATCAAAGCATTCTTCCATGGAGCACGATTACCCAGGTATATGTCCGCAACGGGGCATCAAAAAAAGCCCTGGAGAGCCTTGACAAATTTGCAAATCAAAAGGGTTCTACGGACAATACGCGTTACTATGTGTTAAAATCCGAAATTCTGGATAGCCTGGGGGATTATCGCAATAGCCTGGAAGCCTATAAACGCTACATTGACCTTTCCGATAATGAAGATCTCAAGCGATTCGGACAGGATACCCGCTTTTTGGAAGAAAGGCTTGCACGGCAACGACGGGAATCCAGACAGGCCCTTCTGATTTCGTTGCTGGCTCTTTTAGTATTATCCTCCATCATCGTAACCCTGTATTACTTCCGCAAAGCCAGACAACTCCATAAACGGTATTCCGAAGAATATGCCCACCTCACATCAGAACATGAGGAATTAAAAGCTTTGTACAATACTCTCACCGGCAACGCAGTAGACAAAGCCACCCGGGAAGCCCTCTCCAAACGGATCCATGCTATCGGGGCATTTATTTCACAAGAAAAACCAGATTCCTTGGATCGAGTTGCAGACCAACTCGATTCGTTAACCGAAAACCGGAAACAACTATTGGAGACCATCGGGCTTCTCTATGCTATCTATTATCCGGAATTTACCACCTGTCTCATTAATAAAAATCTATCTATTACAGAGATTGGATTCTGTAGCCTGCTGGTGCTGGGATTCCGCACGGGAGAACTTGGCGAGATTATCAACCGAAGCGGTTTTTATAATATTAGCAGCGCTATCCGGAAGAAAATTGGACTTGGTCCCAATGACACCAATTTGTCCATCTGGCTCAAACAAACTTACCAGAAAACCGGAGCATGAGACTTTTATTACCAATATGAGACTTTTGGTTCTCTATCAAACCACCTAAACATATAATATACAATTAATTTAATGGCATTTAAAGTGCTCATTTAATTAAACTTTTCATTTTTCGATGAGACTTTTTCACAAGAAATTTGCAAAAGTATTTTTAAACTTTTTGCAAATGGTTTTGTATCTTTGGACGAAGACATGTTTGAGGGAATCCCAGATTCGGCATTCTGTAGTTTGTATGTATTGCGCGGAGACGTGGAGATGCTCAATTCAGATGGAGTATCTTTAAATGTCGTTGCTGAGACACATGACTCCTTAAACTTTGTCCTGATCAGAAATGTTGTTGAGAATGAAGAATAGCCTGCTTCTATTTTTAGGTGCCGTTTTCCTGCTGGCAGGATGCCGCAAGGACGGGGGCGACGAAACGCCGCCCCCTTTCCTTACTGTCACCATACGAGATGACGATTCAACCAATCCCCCCACCACTTTTAATTATTGGATAACGGATCAGAGCATTGAAAAAGTTGAAAGGATATATGACGGAACCACAGATACACAATATTATTATTATCAGCCGGGGTGCGTCATCTGCTCCTCCTTCAACGGGGCAGAAACAGTTTTTCACCTAAATGAGCAAAATCTTTGCATACGGGTAGAATACCCGGACGGAACAGGAGAAGACATCCATTACGATTATGACAATCACATCTCCATGTACGGAAACACCTCTTTTGAATGGCGCAATGGGAATATGGAAAAAGTCACTATTCCCGGAGAGATTCCAGTCATATGGGAAATCACGTATGTAAATTCTAAAGTAGACCCATTCGTATCCCGATTTGATTGGTACCAGATTCTCGCTGGGTTTTTCCCATCGGATTTATATACCGTTGGATTAGGAGGCCAACCCAGCCGGGGACTTGCAACAAAAGCCACTAACAATCAAGGAGATAGCGTTATTTTTGAATACACCTATGATGAAAAAGGGAGAGTGAAAACAAGTAAAAGAATCTGGACCGAATTCTCGGATATCATCACCTATTCCTATTACGATTAATTCACCTGGCATTTCCGGGTAATTTCATACGATATCCCTCAACAGCCTTTGTATTATGCACTCAACTACAGTTATTAGCTAGTCAAAGTATCTACTGACAAAATTGAGTTGGATTATCATGAGCAAAGTACGACCGTTGATGCAAATATGGCATTATACGTCCATAGTATATGCAAGACTAATTTAACAAGAAGTAAAGTAGATGTGTTGTGTGATTGGAGGGCAAGTTTGCCGTTTAATGGAGAGTGGTTTTCTATTTCTTTGAATCAAGAAATGGATATCCTATATTTAAGTGTTAAGGAAAATGACACAGATACCATTCGATGTATTGATATTTACTGGAAAGAGATGAATTATGGTACAGGTCCATGCATTGAAGTAAATCAACATCCAAAACCGTAAGCCCTGATTAGAAATGTTGTTGAGAATGAAGAATAGCCTGCTTCTATTTTTAGGTGCCGTTTTCCTGCTGGCAGGATGCCGCAAGGACGGGGGCGACGAAACGCCGTCCCCCTTCCTTTCAATTCAGACAATATCCTCCCTTAAAGACAATAAGGATGTTTCCATCCGGCCGACTACCCATGATTTCTGGGTACAGGAGGGTCAACTGGTCAAGATTCATGTTCGCGATAATGAAGGGGACGGACAATCATACGCATTTCTCCATTCGGCAAATCGACTCACGCGACAATCATCGGATGGAAAGATTACGGATTATCGGCTGGACAATGAAGGAAAATGCATCGAAGTGGAGTATCCGGATGGAAGAATCGAGCCCATTGCTTACAACAATAATCGCCATCCGGTCCAATACGGCGAAGACGTTTATGAGTGGCAAGACGGAAACCTGATTCAGGCCACCTGCCACACGGATTATGGCGTTATTTCATGGGATTTTTCCTATGAAAAGGAGAAAGTTAATCCGGCCGGTCCCCTCTATGACTGGTACCATATCTTCAACTATTTCTTTCCGACGGAGTTATTCGTCGCAGGCATCGGCGGACAGACCAATAAGCAACTGGTGTCAAGGGCCATCAGCAGTGAAGGAGACGAAATCACCTGGTCATATACTTTTGACAGCAAAGGTCGCATCTCGACCAGCACCCTGATTTGGAATGAACTAACTGAAATCAATACGTACACTTATCACGATTAAACTCCTTTCAGATAAAGTCATGAAACCCTTGAATTTTGCCACTTGGTTACTCTTCCTCTTGCTATCATTCGCCAGCGGCCATGCGCAGGAACGCAGCAGCGAGTTTTTCGGAGGGCAGCGCTCTGTGCACTTGTCCTACAACCTGATGCCCGGAGATCAGGAACTCCTGTATTTCGGGCATGTCGGGCTTTCGTATGCTCTTTCAGAAATCCTTGGCCTCGGACTCGATATGGATCTGGGAAGGACACGTTTAAGGACACAGACAATTTCTAAACCGTTTCGCTGGGTATCTTCCTCCCACCGACCTCCAATGGCCGGTTCCAATTGACCGTAGGATTGTATGGCGGCATAGCGTTGGCAAAAGATTTTCAGAAAGTCTCCTTCCTCGGAGTGAAAGTCAATGGCGAATGGGTTAATCCCGTTGATTATATTAATGGGACCATAAATACATCAACAATTAATACCACTCAAGGCAGTATTGATAATATTATATGTCGTTAAATTATATTGATTATGAAAAATAGAACACTTACAGTTTTACTATTATTTTTATCAATGAGTTGTTTCGCTCAAATTGATATTAAGACACTCTATAAAACCACACCGCAAGCGATTATTCAACAATTTGGAGAACCTCAAACAGTTGATTATGGAGAGGATAGTCCATATGACGCAGTTATTACTTACTCACAATATCAGTTTATTCTATGGAAGTCTGCATCGGGTAATTATTCTTTAGAAGCGTTCAGAACAACCTCTTCTGCTTTTTGTATAATGTCAGATTATATTGAAGGCGGTATAAAAGTAGGGGACTCGTTTGACAAGTTATCCAGTTATGACTTTGAGCATTCAAGATATGGACGAGGAAAAACGGGGAACAGACTTAAACCGGTAGCGAATGGGTTTAATTATCAGGTGTTCTCAAAATTAATCAATTACGTGGCCTTTGAAGAAGAGTACGAAACACTCTACTTCGCCATAGAAGATAATACGATAAAAGCTATTGTATATTCTCAAAAACAGGACATTCCTTATCCCAACTACGACGGTTCCAATAGTTTACTATAAATCGGCAGAAATACAAAAGGTGATATATGGTTGAGAATGAAGAATAGCCTGTTTCTCTTTCTAAGTGCCGTTTTCCTGCTGGCAGGATGCCGCAAGGACGGGGGCGTCGAAACGCCGTCCCCCTTCTTATCCATAAGCATACAAAGAGCGGATTCTAATAACCCTCCAACCATTTACCATATATGGATTACGAACCAGAGAGTCGAAAAAATCGAGCGCGTATCTTATGATGGAACAACAAAAACAGAAACCTATTCTTATTTTCCCGATTTCGTGGTTTGTACATCCTACAATGGAACTGTAACCACCTATAACTTGAACAGACAGGGGCTCTGCACACGAGTAGAATACTCGGACGGGACAGTAGAAGATGTTCTATACAATTCAGAGAATCATGTCGTTCAATTTGGTAAAGAGACTTTCGAATGGCATGATGACAATTTAGTAAAAGCTACCGGATATTTGGGAGAGGATTCTGTCACGTGGGACATTACCTATGAAGGAATTAAAGTGAATCCATATAAAAACGACTTTGATTGGTACCATGTAGGTGCTTTCTTCTTCATACCAGATTTAATGATTATCGGATTGGGCGGTCTACCTAACAAAGAACTGGCCACAAAAGCTGTCAGCAGCAAAGGAAGTAATGTTATTTGGGAGTACTCCTTCGACAAAAAAGGAAGAGTGAAAACCCGCAAAGAAATCTGGGACGAGATTATTGACATTTACACCTATTCCTATTACGATTAATTCACCTGGCATTTCCGGGTAATTTCATACGATATCCCTCAACAGCCTTTGTATTATGCACTCAACTACAGTTATTA
>ONIQ01000038.1 GCA_900317925.1 uncultured Bacteroidales bacterium
CTAGCCCGGAGCACCCATTCCGCACGTGTGCAGGCTAAATGCTTGACATACATTCATTTGCTAAAAGCCGGTTCTTAATCTGAGAACCGACTTTCAGGAGCTTGCTCATTGCTAATCACTTAACCTGCACAAGGCTGATTATATGGGTGCAGGAAGACATGAGAGTGGCGGATGGCGGAGATATAAGAGCCGTACATCCACCGTAGAGGCCGTTTTGGTGGATGTGAAAGGTGGGCTTATTGGAATAAGTCCGGTCTATGAGACCCTGACCCGAATGATGAGGCCCTGACCCAAACGATGGGAAGCGCCTTGGTTGGCATGGTATTTGTCGAAGAAGGTGTTGTGTCGCAGAGAATGATTTGAAAGAGGAAGATGAGGGGGCATGATGGTCAAGGAACAGCATTTTAAATTTCCAAAATATGAATAAGTTGTACGTATTTATGGCGGTGGCCGCAATAGCGGTCGTCTCTTTGGGCGTGGTGCCGGAGTCAATCGCTTCCTCGTCACCGGCCTCTCCGGCAAAGTCCGGGAAGGGCAGGAAGACGGTGTATAAGGACAAGGAGGCGGTGTATAATGAATCCGCTTTTTTCAAGGCCGGGACGGGCGTTGTCGAGGGAAAGTTTGAGGGCCCGAAGGTCCCCGGGTATCTGGAATATTATGGCTATAATGCCTTCGAAGAGAATAACAAGCAAGCGTGTCTGCTGAAGGAAGACGGTTCCTTCCGTCTGGAAATTCCGTTGGAATATCCCGTCTTTACCTATTTTGTGGATGAGAATAATCGCAGCTTCTACTTTTATCTGGAGCCCGGAAAGACCGTGCAGATGACGGTAGGTCCCGACGGGAAGGCGCAGTATGCCGAAGGAACTCCGTGTGCGAACCTTTGCCGATGGATGAATACTTCTTCCCGTACCTTGGATACCCAGTATCGCTATTGGGAGATTCCCCGCCCGGAACTCGCCACGATTTCTTTCCCCGATTATGCGGCCCGGGTGAAGGAGCATCAGGCCGGAGTGATGAAACAGGTGGACTCGATTATCGTCGCGGAACGATTCTCTGCCAAAGAAGCCCATCTGCTGCGTCATCAAACCCTGCTTCGCACCTCGTTGAACCTTTTCGCTTTCAGCCATCTGCCCGATATGCCCGGAACGACGGAAGAGATGAAGGCACAGCGGCAGAAAGATCTGTCCGATCCGGCGCAATATGAATTATTGCGGCAACTGGATCCGAAAGACTTGACCTGGTTTTCACTTCCGTCCGAGATGTATTTTATGTCCAACCGTTATTCTTTCTCCCCGTTGATGCGTGACCGTTTGTATGTCTTGCATCCGGCCGCCGAAATCCTGGCGGCCGACAAGGCAATTTTCGGGAAGAAAGCGCCTTCGGTATTTATGCAGGCAGTTTTACAGGGCGCGTATCTGTTGGAGTCGGAATTTTTGAAGAAACAAGACCGTACCGATGAGCGGCTCGCGGTGATGGATTCGCCGTGGCTGAAGGCCCGTTATGCCCGGACAGTGGAGCGTCTGCGTCAGGGAAAACCGGCCGTCTATGCGCTTCCGGACGGTCCGGGGACGGATATCCTGAACCGCCTGCTGGAACCGTATCGCGGCAAATGGGTCTATTTGGATTTCTGGTCAACCGGGTGCGGTCCGTGCCGGGTGGGCATCGAACGGTCGAGGGAACTCCGTGCCAGGGTGCGCGAGATGGAAGATCTGGTCATTGTTTTTATTGCCGGCCGGCGGGATACGCCCGAAAAAACGTACAAATCCTATGTAGAGAAGAATATGCCTGATGAGATATCGCTCTATCTTCCCCAAAAGGAGTTTGTTATGCTGAGCGTACTGTTCCAGTTCAATGGCATCCCGCACAATGAACTGGTGACGCCGGACGGAAAAATCGCAACCGGCCGGATCCCCCGGTTGGAAGATAAGACCTTCCTGGAGCAGATCGGCCGGATTCGTGAGGGTGCCAGATAGAAGAGGTTAATCGTCGATATCTATGACCACGAACTGTTTGTTGAATTCAATCTCCAAACGGTTGGTCAGGCTGATTTCGTACCCTCTTTTCTTGCATTCGATTTCCGTGATGCCCGCTTCCGGATAGTTGGTTTTAACATAATCCAGAATAGGCGCGGGGATGAGAGCTTCCGGTACCAGCGTGGTTTTGCATTGGATTTCCTTCCAATCGCCGTTTCCGAAGAATTCAATCTTGTCGCCATTAGAGAAAATGACGTCATAGGTGGTTCCGGACAATTCCCGTTCCTTTTTGGATAGAGCGATTTTACGCTCCGGGAAGTATTGCCGGATAAACGATTGGGCCTTTGCCGGCAGTTGCTGGAAAGTGACCGGTGTGTCATATTCGGCTTTCATGCTTGCAGAGATGCCGAATAACAAAGCGAAGGCAATCAGTAATCTTTTCATATTCATTTAATTTTTTTGGGTTTGTATGTAACTTTTTGACAAAGGTCGGTAATGAATCTGAAAAGAAATTGAAATCGGGAAATTATTTTACAATAAACCGGTGTCTTCCGTCAATGAACAGATAATCGAGCGATAGCCCATATCGCTGGCAGATGGCTTTAGCAACTGATAATCCCAAACCCATGGAGCCGTCACTGTCCGGACCATGAAAAAAACGCTCGAAAATCCGCTTGTCCAAAGATTCTCCTGTCCCCGTATTATCGAATACAAGACTGCCGGAGGTCGAGGAAATCAGGATTTCACCTCCCTCGTGATTATGAACAAAAGCGTTTTTCAAAAGGTTGGAAACCAGGGTCTGCGCCAGGGAGACATCCATCCGGACCGTAAAATGCTCCTTCCATTCGGTATGCAGCCTGATGTGTTTCGAGGCATAGACCAATTCATAGTCCGGGAGCAGGTTGCGTACCGTATCATCCAGCGTTACATTGGATTCAGAACCGAACTGGCCGTTTTCTATCTTCGTGAGCAACAAAAGTGAGCGGTTCATGCGAGACAGACGCTCCAGTGTATGTTTGGTTTTAATGACCTCTTCCGCCTGTCCTTCGGTTAAATCAGAATCCTCGAGCAACATCTCCAATCGGTTGATGGAGATGGCAAGCGGCGTCTGGATTTCGTGAGAAGCGTTGGCGACAAATAGTTTCTGCTGTTTGTATGCATCTTCTGTACGTTGGATGCTCTCGGAAACAACATCATTCAGTTTCCGGAATTCCAGGACAGATGTGGAATTGTCCAGGGGGCAGTTCTCCTCTCCGACACGATACCGGTCCAGCCACGCCAGCAGTTTTCTTAAGGGCCGCATCGATTGATGGAAGGTGAGATAGATCATCACCAGGATGCTCAACAGCAACACGATAAACAGGAAAGCGACCAGAAAAAAAATCGAATCGCGAAGATCCCGCTTGTCGATATGGGGCGTGGAAACGGTCAGTTCGAAATAACGATCATCGTCGTTCTGAAAGACATATGTGAGTACGCGGGCGGGTTCGAATTCTTCTTTCTCTTCGATGTAGATTTTACGGTCTTCATAGCGGACGTGCTCAACGGAAGCGGCATATTCTTGTGTGACTTCCTTGAGAAAAAATTGGTTGTTGGAACCATTTGAGGCGGATGGAAGCGGCTCGTTGCGCATGAAGCGTATGATAATCATCTCGGCGTAGTCATCCAGGGAATCATCTACTTCATCATTGATTTCGTTGACAATGGCAAAATAGAAGAGTCCGGACCAGAACAGAAGGACCAAAGTGGTCAGAACCGTCATTCGAAGGGTGATAATATGAGAAAGTTTCATGATTCAATCAATCGGTAACCAAATCCATAAGTTGTCTTAATCTCAACTGCTGCGCCGGATTCCTTGAGCCTTTTTCGCAAGTTTTTGATATGGGCATAGATAAAATCGAAATGATCAGCCTGGTCGATAAAGTCTCCCCATACCGCTTCGGCCAGCGTCTGTTTCTCCACCATATGCCCTTTCCTGCTTGCCAGAAACAGCAGGATGTCGTATTCTTTACGGCTCAGGTCGAGCGTCCGTCCGTTTACCGTGGCGGTATGTGCCATTGTGTCAATGCTCAGGTTGGCCAATTGCAGCACATTCCCGGCCCTGTTGTTTACCCGTCGCATCAGGCTTTGGATCCGGGCCAGCAACTCGGAAATATGGAAGGGCTTGGGGAGATAGTCGTCGGCGCCGAGCCGGAGGCCGGCTACCTTATCATCCACCGAATCTTTGGCAGACAGGATGATTACGTTCAACCGGATGCCGCGCCGGTCCGCTTCCCGCAGGAGATCGAGCCCGTTCCCATCGGGCAGCATGATGTCCAGCAGGATACAATCGTATTCATAAACAAATACTTTCATGCTGGCCGTATCATAGTCTCCAGCGGTTTCAACGACATATCTTTCCGATTCGAGTGCGCGTACCAACAACTCGCGGAAATCCGGGTTATCTTCTATGACGAGAATTTTCATGGGGCTAAAGTACAACTTAATTCTGAAAAATAACTGAAGAGATGAACATTTTTTCATACCTTTGTAAATTAAGATAATTATGAGTATGTTGGATGCATTGATCGTCAACTGGCATGTGAGCCCGGAAATCTTCCGTATCGGCGGGTTTGCCCTCCGGTGGTACTCCCTGCTGTTCGTGGGCGGGTTTATCCTGGGTTGGTATATCTTCCGTTGGTTCTTCCGTCGGGAGGGCATCAAGGAGGAACTGCTGGACAGCCTGCTGTACACGTTGCTGATTGGCACCATCGTTGGCGCCCGGCTGGGTCACTGCCTTTTTTATCAGCCCGATTACTATCTGGGCAGCTGGGAGGGCTTCCTGGAAATATTCATGCCGTGGAAGGGAGGCCTGGCCAGTCATGGCGGTACGATCATGCTGTTTATCTGCATGTGGTGGTATGCCCGCAAATATGGTCCCAAGAACCGGTTCGATTTTACCTGGCTGCTGGACCACTTGTGCATTGCGGTAAGTTTCGCCGCGTGTTTTATACGCTTGGGGAATCTCTTTAATTCAGAGATTTACGGCGATGTGACCTCCCTCCCGTGGGGTTTTGTCTTCCAGTTGAGGGGAGAAACGGAACCCAAGCATCCCACCCAGTTGTACGAAGCCGGAACCTACCTGCTGCTGGGCCTGACGCTGGTGTGGCTCTATGCCAAAAAACTGGACAAGGTTTACCGTGGAACGTTTATCGGCATCTTCTTCATCGTCTGTTTCGGCAGCCGCTTCCTGATTGAATTCATCAAGGAACCGCAGGTGGCGTTCGAAGAAGGGATGACATTGAATATGGGACAGTTGCTCAGCATTCCGTTCGTCCTGCTGGGCATCGGGTTCCTGGTTTATGCGTTTACGAAAAAGTTGCCTGCCAGGGCGGTGAAACAATGAGAAAACTGGTCATCGACAACGACGAACTGTTCGGCCGTGTGGTGGAATTGCTGCAGGAAGGGCGTGAAGTCACGATCCCGTCCAAAGGATTCAGCATGCTGCCGTTCATCCGCGGGGAACGGGATCTGGTGGTGCTGGAACGGGCCGATGAGATCAAACCGGGCGATATCGTCCTGTTCCGCCTGGATGGCCGGTATATCCTCCACCGGGTGATGGATGCGGATGCCGCGCTGGTGGAAACGATGGGAGACGGTATCCTGCAGACACGCGAGAGTTGCCCGCGCAGACAGGTTTACGGCCGGGCGGTGGGAATCCTCCGGGACGGAAAACGGCGCGTGGACCCGAATGGCCGCTGGCAGCGGTTCTGGGTGGGCGCCTGGTGGGGCCTGCTTCCGGTACGCCGTTGGTTGCTCGCGATTTATCGCCGGCTGCCCTGGAACGGTTGGTTAAGAGAACAATACAAACAGATAGCAAAATGAGAATCAAAGAAGGTTTTGTGATGCGGGTTGTCTGCGGAGAGAACGTTATCTCCGGGGAAGGCCTGAAACAAGTGAATTTCAGCAAACTCGTGAGCCTGAATGCCACGGCGTCCTTTTTGTGGAAGGCCCTTCAGGGAGTGGATTTTACGGCCGAGACCATGGCGGATCTCCTGACCGGGGAATACGAAGTGGACCGGGAAACGGCCCTGAAGGATTCCACGGCCCTTTTGGAAAAATGGACGGAACTGGGATTTGTTGAGTAAAGGATTGTGAAGAGACTGCTTCAGTATTTCCGGTGGCTGTACCGCTATAGCGAAGGGGCGCGGAGTGCGCTTCTGGGAAACATCCTGCTGGGTGTGGCCACGGTGGTGCTGAACCTGGTCTTTATCTGGATGTGCAAATCGCTGGTGGATATCGCCACGAAGGTCCGTCCGGGCCCGATCGGCTGGTACACCGCCGCGGTTTTTGTGATCATCGGCCTCCGGCTGATCTGTTCCGCGCTCAACCTCCGCCTGGAAAACATCACCACGGCCAGAATGAACTTCCTGATCCGCAAACGGATCTATGCCAACCTGTTGGGCTCCCAGTGGACGGGAAAGGAACGGTTCCACACGGGCGATACCCTGAACCGGCTGATGAGCGATGTGGACAAGGTGACGCAGGTGATCTGCTCCGAGTTCCCAACGATGGTCACGACCCTCGTCCAGCTCGTGGCGGCCTTTGCTTTCTTCTGTCTGCTGGAATGGCGGTTGGCCCTGTTGCTGGTGCTGGTTTCTCCGGCATTTCTGGCCTTTGGCAAGCTCTTTTTCCGCCGGATGCATGGCATTACCAAAGACATCCGGGACAGCGAGAGCCGCATCCAGAGCCATATCCAGGAGAGTTTGCAGCACCGCAACGTCATCCGCTCGCTGGAAACGGGCGAGGTGATGCGGGAGCGGCTGGATGACCTGCAGGAAACGGAATTCGGACAGATCCTGGACCGGACGCGTTTCAACATTTTCTCGCGGACGGTGGTCGGGGCAACCTTTAACCTGGGTTACATCGCCGCCTTCCTCTGGGGTGTTTACGGCATTCTGCACGGCTCGGTAACCTTCGGTCTGATGACGGCCTTCCTGCAACTCGTCGGCCAGATTCAGAGCCCGCTGCTGCGGATGACGCACCAGATTCCCGCCTTTGTCTATGCGACCGCTTCGATAGACCGGCTGGCCGAACTGGAAGGTGCACCGCAGGAAGATGAGGGGGAACCGATCGTGCTGGAAGGAAGCTGCGGCATCCGCGTGGAGCACCTTTCGTTCCGGTATCCCGATGGAGAAGAGGATATTTTCCGCGATTTTTCGTTCGATTTCGCTCCCGGCAGCCGCACGGCCATCGTGGGGGAAACCGGGGTGGGGAAGAGCACGCTGATCCGCCTGATGCTGGCGCTTCTGCGCCCGGTGGACGGCCTGCTGAAACTCTACAACGATCAACTGGAAGAAGTGGAAATCTCGGCCCGGACCCGCCGCAACCTGGTTTATGTCCCGCAGGGGAATTCCCTGTTCAGCGGAACCATTCGCGAGAACCTGCTGCTGGGCGATCCGGAAGCGGACGAGGCACGGCTGAAGGAAGTCCTGCACTGTGCGGCGGCTGATTTTGTCGCGGACCTTCCCGACGGTCTCGATACCCGTTGCGGCGAGCAGGGAAGCGGCTTGAGCGAAGGCCAGGCCCAGCGCATCGCCATTGCCCGCGCCTTGCTGCGGCCGGGCAGCATCCTCTTGCTGGACGAATTTTCATCTTCCCTGGATCCCGCCACGGAAGAGCGCCTGATGGAGCGCCTGACTGCCACAGCCCCTGACAAAACCATGATTTTTATCACCCATCGCGAAAAAATTGCCCAGTATTGTACGGGGACCCTTTCTTTGGAGCGTTAATGGCTTGATTTTTGTATTCAAGCTAGTCTTTTGCATTAAATAAGGAAAAATGAATAAGTTTAGGAGAAAAATCTTCCTTTCTTCGATTTTGACGTTTATGGCGTTGGGTGCTGCTGCACAGTATCGGGAAAGCGTTCCCGAAGAGGATCGGAGGGGGGACCAGCCGGTCCTTGTGTCATTGGAGGATGCGTTGAAAATCGCGCTGGCAGAGAATGTCAGTGTCCAGTTGGCCGACCTTGAAATAGAAAAGGCCGGTTACTCGAAAAAAGGAACCTATGCCCAGTTGTTCCCGCAGGTAAATGGAACCGGCAGCTATCAGCGCACCATTAAAAAACAGGTGATGTATATGGATGGCATGGGCGGTGGCAATATGTTTTCCAGCATGATGCAGCCGATTTTTGACGCATTGGAGGCTGCCACGGGCCAGAAAATCACGATTCCCGAAGGCGACTCTTCTTCCGGGATGACGTCCGACGGTATCGAAGTGGGCCGTTGGAATACGTACAGTGCCGGCGTTACCGCGGCGATGCCCTTGGTGAACGCACAACTGTGGAAGAGCCTCGAAGTCTCCGGGCAGGAGGTGGAACTGGCTGTAGAGAAGGCACGGTCTTCCCGTTTGGAGATGGTGACCCAGGTGAAGCAGGCGTTCTTTGGCGTCCTGCTGGCCAAGGAAGCTTTCGATGTATATAAGGAGGTCTATGAGAATGCGGTAACCAATTTCGAGCAGACCCAGCGGCGTTACAATGCACAGAAGGCATCCGAACTGGATCTCACCCGTTCCAAGACAGCAATGGCCAACGCCATCCCGAATGTCTATAATGCGGAAAGTTCCGTTATCCTGGCGCTCTGGCAACTGAAGGCGGTGATGGGCGTGGACCTGGACCGGAACATCGATGTAAAAGGTGCGCTGGACGATTATTCGGGCCAGATGCTGCGCGATCTGACCGAGCATGAGGAGGCCTCGCTGGAATACAACAGTACGATGCGCCAGCTGGCCATCCAGGCCGAGGAACTGGCCAATGCGGTCAAGATTCAGCAGTATGCCTATCTGCCTACGCTGAACCTGTCATTCTCCTACATGATGAATGCCATGACCAACGATTTCAAGTTCAACGAATACAAGTGGACGCCCTATTCTTTTGTGGGTTTGAGCCTGAATATCCCAATCTTCTCGGGCGGCAAGCGCTGGAGTGATGTGAAGGTGGCCCGTGCGCAGGCGACACAACTGCAGCTGACGCGTCTGAATACCGAACGTCAGCTGAAAATAGCCATCCGTCAGTACCTGACCACGATGGAAACCCAGATGAAGAATTATGAGTCTTCCCGCGAGGCGGTTGCCCTGGCGCAGAAGGCGTACGATATTTCCGCGAAGTCCTATCAGGTGGGAAAGAATACGCTGACCGACCTGAACGATGCACAGCTGGCCCTTACACAGGCCCAACTGGCCCAGAGCCAGGCCATCTACAATTTCGTGGTGGCCAAATCCAACCTGGAACAGACCCTCGGTGCTGATTTTATTGACTCCGACGGCAACTACGATCCGGCATTGTATAACCGACAATAAAGAAGGATAACGATATGAAAATGAATTGCAAGACAGGTTTGTCCGCCGCGATGCTGCTGTTGATGACGGCATGCGGCGGCAATGGTGGAAATCAAGCGGAGCAAACTGCTTCTTCCGTTCCGGCCGAGCCGGTTCGCAAGGTGGAAGTGATGGTGGCTGCCGTGAGCGACGTACCCCAGGAAACTGCCTACTCCAGTACGGTTGAGGCGTATGCCACCAACAATATCATGCCCCAGCAGGGCGGCCGCATCCGCAAAATCAATGTGGAGGTGGGTGATTATGTGAACAAAGGGCAGGTGCTGGCCGAAATGGACCGCCTGCAGTTGGACCAGTTGAAACTTCAACTTCAGAACGATGAACTGGAGTATGCCCGTCTGAAGAGCCTCTTTGAGGAGGGCGCCGTGTCGCAGTCCGATTTCGAGGCGGCTGAGCTGGGCTACAAGGTCCGTCGCACCAATTACGACAACCTGGAAGAAAATACCATCCTGCGTTCCCCGCTGAATGGTTTCGTTACCGCCCGCAACTTTGATTCCGGCGATATGTTCAGCATGACCGCCCCGCTCTTTACGGTGCAGCAGGTTACGCCGGTGAAGCTCCTGGTGGGCATTTCCGAGAGCGAATATACCCTGGTGAAGAAGGGAGATGAGGTAACCCTTACCGTGGATGCCCTTCCGGGCCGCGTTTTCAAGGGCCGCGTGGGGCGGCTGTATCCGACCATCAATCCTGTCACCCACACCTTCCAGGCCGAGGTAACGGTTCCCAATGCAGACCGCATCCTCCGGCCGGGTATGTACGCCCGCGTTACCGTCCGGTACGGTGTGAACCGTAGCGTGGTCCTGCCGGATCAGTGTTTCTACAAACAGGAAGGTGCCGGACAGCGCTTCGTCTTCACCCTTTCCGATGATGGCAAGACCGTGAACATGACGCCGGTTACCCTGGGCCGCCACCTGGGTGACAGCTACGAGGTCCTTTCCGGTATCAGCGAAGGACAGACCGTGGTGGTGAAGGGCCTCGGCGGCCTGAAAGACGGTTCCAGCGTGGAAGTGATCAACCAATAAGGAGGTCCGCGTATGAGTATTTTCCGATCGGCCGTCAACAAACCGGTGACGACCTTCCTGATCTTCCTGGCTTTCGCAATTTTGGGCGTGTTCTCGCTGACGCGGCTGCCCATCGACTTCTTCCCGGATATCGAGTCGAATACCATCATGGTGATGTCGGCTTACCCGGGCGCGAGTGCCGAAGATGTGGAGAACAACCTGACCAAGGTCCTGGAAAACGCGTTGAACGGCGTTGCGGACCTGAAGGACCTGAACTCCCAGTCTAAAGAGAACCTGTCTTTCCTGACCCTTACGTTCAAGTACGGAATCGATATCGAATCGGCCACCAACGATGTCCGGGATAAACTGGACATGGTGAATTCGAACTTGCCGGACGGGGCTTCCACGCCGGTTATTTTCAAGTTCAGTGCGGACGATATGCCCATCTTGATCCTGTCGGCGACCGCCCGGCAGAGCGTGTCCGCCATGGACAAGATCCTGGACGACCGGGTCGCTACCCCGCTGGCCCGCGTTTCGGGTGTGGGTACGGTATCCATCGCCGGTGCGCCCAAGCGCGAGATCCAGGTGTATTGTGATCCGACCAAACTGAATGCTTATGGCCTGAGCATCGGCACCATTGCCGGGGTTATCTCGGCTGAGAACCGGAATATTCCTTCGGGAAGCATCGATATCGGTTCCGAGACGTACAACCTGCGCGTCAAGAAGGAATTCCAGGATCCTTCCGAGTTGCTGGACCTGGTCGTGGGGCATTCCGCCTCAGGCGGCAACGTGTACCTGCGCGATGTAGCCCGCGTGAATGACGGGCTGGAGGAAAAATCGCAGGAATCCTATACGAACGGTGTCCGGGGTGCCCAGATTATCATCCAGAAGCAGTCCGGATACAATACCGTACAGGTGATCCGCGATGTGAAGAAGGCGATGAAGAACATCGAAAAAACCCTTCCGTCCGATTTCTCCTTTGTAACGGTCATGGACTCGTCGGACCATATCATCAACACCATCAACTCCCTGAAGGAAACCATTCTGATTACCTTCCTGGTGGTGATGCTGGTGGTGTATGTCTTCCTGGGCCGCTGGAGAGGTACCCTCATTGTGGTGTTGAGTATCCCGATTGCCTTGCTGGCTTCGCTGATGTACCTGTTGGCGACGGGTAATTCGTTGAATATCATATCTATGTCGGCTCTGTCCATTGCCATCGGTATGGTGGTGGACGATGCTATCGTGGTTCTGGAGAACGTGACTACCCACCTGGAACGGGGCGAAAAACCCAAGGAAGCTGCCGTACACGGTACTTCCGAAGTGGGTATTTCGGTTATCGCCTCTACGCTCACGATGCTGTGCGTGTTCATCCCGCTGACGATGATTTCCGGTATGGCGGGCGTCATGTTCAAGCAGTTGGGCTGGATCGTGAGCATTATCATGATCGTTTCTACGACAGCGGCCCTGACGCTGGTGCCGATGATGTGTTCCGTCTTGCTGACCAATGAGAATCACAGCGGAAAACTGTACCATCTGGTTTTCGATCCCATCAACCGGTTCCTGGAGATGATTTCGAAGGGCTATTCCCGGATCATTGCATGGTGCATGGAACACAAGCGTTTGATCCTCCTGGGTGCCATGGCTGTTTTTGTGGGCGTCATGTTCCTGTATGTTCCTAATATGAAAACGGAATTCCTTCCGCAGTCCGACCAGGGCCGTCTGCAGATAACGGCAGAACTGCCCATCGGTACGTCGCAGGATGTAACCCGTGACGTGGCGGCCCGTATCTACCAGCAGATTGAGGCGGATGTGCCTGAAATTAAAGTGATGAGCTACCGGCTCGGTCAGGCTGATACGGACAACGCCTTTGCCAGTATGCAGAACAACGGTGCCTACCTGATTTCGTACAACATCGACCTGGGCAGTAAGGAAAAGCGTGAGCGTTCCTGCTTTGAGATTGCCGATGTTGTCCGTGCCGATCTGGCCCTCTTCCCCGAGTTGAACCGCTATACGGTGACCGAAGGCATGGGGATGGCCGGGTCTGCATCGGTGCAGCTGGAAATTTACGGTTACGATTTCTCCGCGACGGAACAGGTCGCCCGCGAGGTGCGGGAACAGATGCTGGCCGATCCTTCCTTTACGCAGGTCGTGCTGAGCCGCGACCAGTATACGCCGGAATATCTGGTCGATTTCGACCGTCGCAAGCTGGCCGAAGCGGGACTGACCTCTACGGCGGCGGCATCGGCTTTCAGCGCTGCGATGAGCGGTACGACGACCTCCTACTTCCGGGAGGATGGCGAGGAATACAACATCCGTGTCCGTTATGCTCCGGAATTCCGTTGCAGCGTCCAGGATATTGAAAATATCATCATCTATAACCCTGCCGGCATCGGTATCCGTATCCGCGATCTGGGTACGGTGGTGGAAGGCAAGGTTCCGCCTACCATCCAGCGCAAAAACCGTGACCGTCTGATTACGGTGACCGGCATTATTTCGCGCGGACATGCGTTGAGCGATGGCGTAGCCGTTACGCAGCGCATCATGAACGCGTTGCCGCTTCCGTCAACCATCAGTTGGGCGATTGGCGGCGACTATGAAGACCAACAGGATATGTTCTCGGATATGATCCTGTTGATCCTGCTCATCGTCATCCTGGTATATATGGTGATGGCATCGCAGTTCGAAGCTTTCCTGGGTCCGTTCGTGATCATGTTCTCGGTCCCGTTCGCCTTTGTGGGCGTGGCCATTGCCGCCATGCTTCACGGAATGGCCCTCGGCCTGATGTCCATGGTAGGTATCATCATCCTGCTGGGTATCGTGGTAAAGAACGGTATCGTGCTGATTGACTATACCATCCTCCTGCAGGAACGGGGCTACAGTGTGCGAGAAGCGTCCGTCGTGGCGGCGAAGAGCCGTCTGCGCCCGATCTTGATGACGACGCTTACCACCGTCCTGGGTATGCTCCCGATGGCCATGGGCCACGGCGAAGGTGCCGAGGTGTGGAACGGACTGGGTTTGACGGTGGCCTGGGGCCTTTCGTTCTCTACCTTGATTACGTTGGTGATTATTCCGGTCCTGTATTGCGGTTTCACGGAGCACCGTGCCCGCCACAAGGCCAAGAAACTTGCAAAAGCAAAAGCATAGCGTGTTATGAAAGCAATATTCATCGCATACAACCAAGCCTATAATGAAGAGATCGTGAACCTGCTCGAGGATTGCGGCCAGCGGGGTTATACCCTCTGGAATGAAATCGGCGGTCGGGGTTCCGTCGATGGCGAACCGCACCTGGGCAGCCATGCGTGGCCTACCCAGAATCACGCCGTGCTCACGGTGCTGGATGATGCGCTCGTTCCCAAGGTTATGGACCGGTTGCGCAAGACCGATTCCGAAAACGCCCTCTTGGGCCTCCGGGCCTTTGTCCTTCCTGTAGAAGAAGCGCTCTAGCAAAGGTATAGGTTTTTTCCATTGGAATGATTATATTTGTAAACTGATACAAATAATTATTCATAATGGAAAAGATAGCTACCAACTCCAATTTCCCTGAAATCCTCGCAGCCGGCGGTGTCGTGCTGGTGGATTTTTGGGCTACCTGGTGCGGTCCTTGCCGGATGCTTGCCCCTACCGTCGAGGATATCGCAGAAGAATATGCGGGCAAGGTTACGGTGGTCAAGTGCAATGTGGACGATTGCGAGGATATCGCTGTCCAGTACGGCATCCGCAGCATACCTACGCTGATTTATTTCAAAGACGGACAGGTGGTGGACAAGACCGTGGGCCTGGTTCAGAAAGCCGATATCGTTGGCAAACTGAACGCCCTCCTGTAACCGGGTCCTGCCGTGAAAAAGCTGCTTGTTTTTTTCTGCCTGGCCTTTCTGGCATGCCCTGTGTGGGCCGGAAAGGATGGCGGCGTGCGTTTCGGCTTGCTGGGCGGTTTTACCTCTTCCTCTACCAATGTAGAGCAGATGAAGCTGAGCTCCGTGAGCCTGTATCACGCGGGCGTCGCCCTGCATGTCCCCGTGGGCCCTACCTTCGCCGTTCAGTTCCAACTGCAGTATCAGGTAAAGGGTGCCACGTTGGATAAGATGGATACTTCCCCGGCTTCCTTCCAGTCTTTGGAAACCAAAGTAGGATATGTGGAGCTGCCGGTTCAGCTGCAGTTGAGGATTCCGCTTCCCGTGGTCCGCCCCTACTTGTTCGGCGAACCCTTTATAGGCTATGCGCTGAATTTGTATTCGAAAAGCCTGCAAGACGAAGTCAAAGATTTCGGGAAGGCCAATATCCAGCGGATGGAATACGGCCTGGGCCTGGGCGGCGGTGTGGATATCTGGAAGATCCAGGTCAGTGCAAGGTATTTCTGGAACTTCGGGTCCCTCTGTGCCGATGACGGCAAGGTGAGTACCAACGCAGTGGCGGAAACGGTCACTTCGGCTTTCAAAGACAAACGGCATTTCAACGGTTTTTCCGTAACGGCGGTCCTGTTCTTTTGACCCTTCAGGATGAACGATAAGCGAATTGTCATCTACTGCTCGGCGAGCTACACCATTGACCCGAAATTCAATGAAGCGGCCCGCCAGATGGTCCGTGCGCTTTGCAAAAAGGGATATGCCTTTGTCTCGGGCGGAACGGTAAAAGGCACCATGGGCGTCCTTTCCGAAGAGATTCAAGCCTGCGGCGGTTATCACCTGGGTATCCTGCCCCGCTATATGCAGGGACTGGAGTACACCGGTGTATCGGAGATTTTGTGGACCGATACCATGTCGCAACGCAAAGAGCTGATGCGGGAGGGAACGTGCGCAGCCATCGCCCTTCCCGGCGGGATCGGAACCCTGGATGAACTGATGGAAACCCTGACCCTGGCGAAACTGGGCCGTTATTCCGGGCAGATATTCGCTTTGAACATAGACGGATTCTACGACAAATTGATCGACTGGCTGGATTACCTGGTGGATACGAGGATGCTGGACAGCGATACGCGGGAATTGATCCGTTTTCCGCGAACGGTAGAAGAATTGACTTCCTATTTTGACTGAAATGGATATTCGGGAGGTGCAGGCATATTTGGGGGCGGACTGGAAGGCCCTGAAGGAGACGCTGGCAGAATCGCTGAACAGCGATATCGACCTGTTGAACCGGACGAACCAGGCCCTGCTTGCCAATGGCGGAAAACAACTCCGGCCGATGTTGTCCCTGCTGTGCGCACATTGCTGTGGCGGAGGCGGGAAGGATGCCGTCCGGGTGGCTGCCGCGGCCGAAATGCTGCACAATGCCACCCTGCTTCATGACGACGTAGCCGACAATTCCCCCAGCCGTCGCGGCGCTCCCACGGTAAAATCCCTGCTGGGAGACCGTGCATCGGTGTTGTTGGGCGATTTCTGGCTGGTCCGGGCGGTGGAACTGATCCTGAATACCTCTTCCTGTAAGGATGAAGGCATCCGCATCTTCGCTAAAACCCTTGCGGATTTGGCCGAGGGAGAGATGCTGCAATTGGAAAAGGCGGGAAGCGCCGATACCACCGAAGCGGATTATCTGCGGATTATCTATAACAAGACGGCCTCGCTCTTCGAAGCGGCGGCCGTGACGGGTGCCCTGTCGGCCAAAGCTCCGGAAGCGTACCGTGAGGCCATTCGGACCTATGCCGTCAACCTGGGCCTGGCGTTCCAGATTCGGGACGACATGTTCGATTATACCGACGGCGACGGCATCGGAAAACCGGTTGGGATCGACCTGAAAGAACAGAAAATCACCCTTCCGCTGCTGGGCGCCCTGGCGGCTGTTCCGACGGAAGAGGCTTCCCGGATACGCGAGCGGGTACGGAGCATCGGCCAGCATCCCGAGGAGGTGGAAGAGATTCGTGCGTGGGTTCGGAAAACGGGAGGCATGGCGTATGCGGCCCGGAAACTGGAAGAATATGTAAAGCGGGCTTGCGCGGCCCTGGAGACCTTGCCGCCCAGTGAGGCGCGGGACTGGCTCGACAAATTGGCAAACTATACGGCCGTACGGAACGTATGATGGATTTTGGAAACATGAAAGGGAACGAGGATGTTCGGAAGGCCCTGCACGCAATGGTGCAGTCGGGCCGCATCCCGCATGCCCTGATGTTCTACGAGGACGATGGGGGAGGGGCTCTCCCGGTTGCCCTGGAGTTCCTGACCGAGGTATTCGGCGGTTCCGGAAAGGTAGCCCGGCTGATCCATCCCGATATCCATTTTATCTTCCCGATCACTTCCGGCTCAAAAGTGAGCGGTACCGTGAGCGAATTGCGCAGTGAGCAATTCCTGACCTGGTGGCGTGAACTCATCGCCGGCAATCCCTGTTTTACGGAAGAGGAACTGGCCGAAGCCCTTGGCATCGAGGGTAAAGCGGCCGGTATCAATGTGGCCGATGCAAAAGCCATCCTGGCCAAACTGTCCCTGACTCCGGTGGAGGGAGGCTGGCAGAGCGTGGTGGTGTATCTGCCCGAGAAAATGAATGCGCAGGCGGCGAACCGCTTGCTGAAAGTGCTGGAAGAACCGCCGCAGAAGACGGTTTTCCTGCTCATTACCCACGCTCCCGACAAGGTGCTGCAGACCATTGCCTCGCGATGCCAGTTCCTGCGGGTGTTGCCGGTGGGATCGACCATCCACGCGGCCGATGAGGTCCGGCTCGACCTTTTTTCGGACCTGATGGAGGCCCTGGTGGGCCGCAACCTGCCGGCGGCTCTTGAGGTGGGAGAGGCCCTGGCTGCCCTGGGTTCGCGCGAAAAGCAGAAGACTTTTTGCAAATTTGCCAACGCTTGTTTGCGGAAGATTTTCCTGATCCAGCAGCAGCTCCCTGCGCTGGCGGGTTTGAGCGAGCAGGAGGAACCGTTCTTCGTCCGGATAGCCGGTCGCGTGAAGAAATCCTTCCCCCGGACAGCGGCGGCCGTGATCGACCGTTCTTACCAGCTGATTGAAAGAAATGTTAACCAGAAGGTCCTCTTTTGCGATATGGTGGACCGGCTGTATATGATGATATAGCGTATGTACAATACAGACAACGAAACCATTCAGTTCGATTGCAATCGCGGCTGTGCGATGACCCGGGACGACAATACCGGGGAAATTACCTGTACCTATCGCAGCGGCTGTTGCAAACTGAAAGACAATAACTGGCTCTCCGGCATCAACCAGGAACAATTCAAGGATCTCTTCGAGGTCCGGTTCAAGAATACGCGCAAAGGTATTTATGTCAACGCGTCGGGCCAGAGCATAAAAATGGGCGATCTGGTTATCGTGGAGGCTGCCAATGGGCACGACCTGGGAATCGTTACCCTGGAAGGTCCCGTGGTGGGTCGTCAGATGAAATGCAAGGGCGTGGACCCGGAGCAGACGCCGCTGAAGAAGATTTACCGCAAGGCCAAACCCTTTGATATCGCGAAATGGCAGGAAGCCATTGCCCGTGAGCAGGATACCATGATCCAGGCCCGGCGGATTGCCGCTGAAATGGGGCTGGAGATGAAGATTGGCGACGTGGAGTTCCAGGGAGACGGGACCAAGGCCATCTTCTATTACATTGCGGATGGGCGTGTGGACTTCCGTCAGCTGATCAAGGTTTTTGCCGAGGAGTTCCGTATCCGGATCGAGATGAAGCAGATCGGCGCCCGTCAGGAAGCCGGCTTGATTGGTGGTTTGGGCGTGTGCGGCCGCGAATTGTGCTGCGCAAATTTCATTACCGAATTCCAGTCCATCACCACGGCGGCGGCGCGCTGCCAGGACCTCTCGCTGAATCCGCAGAAACTGGCGGGGCAGTGCGGAAAACTGAAATGCTGCCTGAATTATGAGGTGGCGGCCTATATGGACGCCCAGTCCCGCATTCCGAAAATGTCGGAACCGCTGATGTTTGAAGACGGTCCCGCCTTCCTGATGAAGACCGATATCCTGCAGGGTATCCTGTATTTCTCGTACGATAAGGGCTCTCTGGCCAACCTGTATCCGCTGGCGGTAGATGAAGTCCGTGAAATCATGGAAATGAATCGCCATGGAGAGCATCCGATGTCGCTGCGGAACGAACCCGTTCCCACTGGCCCGCAGTTCATCTCTGCCGTTGGCGACGACAGTATCAGCCGGTTTGATTCACCCAAAAAGAAACGTTCGAAGAATCGTGGACACAAGAAGAAATAGCTTGTATATTTCGCTCCTGTTTCTGTGGCTTACGGCATGCTCGCAGCCGGTTTCCATTGAAATGTTCGCCCCAATGGGGGAGGAATTGGTATTGGATATGTCGGATAGTCTCTGTACCTATGATATTTCCTTTTTTACCCGGGCCGATTTTCCGGCTTTTTCCCGCCGGCCCGGCAGGGATATCCCGCTGGAGGTGTTCTTGACGTCGCCTTCCGGACGAACGTTTTCCGAGCAGGTATATTTCCCCACGGCGGATCCTATCCGGTCTACGGCTTTTTCCGACGATTATCTGGCGCCCTGGCGTACCGGTTGTGATCCGGTTGAATATGGAAAATGGAGCCTGAAAATCAGGATCGGCGATGCAGAATGGGAAAGCCATCTGTACGGCTTCGGGGCTATTCTTGAAAAAAAACGATAAATATTTGGAGATTCCGAAAAAACCCTCTATCTTTGCATTCCACAAACGGGGTATTAGCTCAGTTGGTAGAGCGTTTGAATGGCATTCAAAAGGTCAGGAGTTCGATTCTCCTATGCTCCACAAAAACAGAAAAGACCTGCGCAACATGAAGTCTTAAGTTCCTACTTGAGGGGTTAGTAGTGTTGGTGGAGCTTTTCTTTTTTTATGCCTTCTTCTCCCGGAACTCTGCAGGAACAAACTTCCAGTGACGGTAAGGCACTCTCCATCGGCCACGGCCGGTCTCCGGCTGAGTATTCTCGTAAATGCTAAAGTCCGCATCTCCATTGGAATCCTTGATGAGTGTCAGGATGTGTTGGAACAATTCCTCCTTGGCCTGTGTCTTCTTTCCGGGAGTACCTGGGCCGCCTTCCGATGCCGGAAGGTGCATCTTGTTCATATGGAAAGCCATCGCACCCAGAACAATGTCCATACACTGCTGGATAGGATGTTTGTGAGAGTCAATCTCCGCGATATCGCATGGCTTCAGGACAATCTTGGCATTATGAAAGAGCGATAGCTCCTGCAGGTAATTCAGGTGCGCCTTGAAATCATCGTTCTGGGCGCGTGTGTCGGGAATCTCATCAAAGAACAACTTGACTTTGGTAAGGCGTGAAGGATTGTTCCTGTGATAAGCCAAACCAAAAGCACGCTTTATGAACTGGTAATATAAAAGATGGTATTGCAGGGCAGCCCCGTGATTGGGGACTATCTGGGATGTTTCTTGAAACATCACCCGCATCTTAAGTCTCTTCTCCTTCACAAACCCGAAGAATACGTCCATCATCTGCTTGTACTTCTCCAGATATGGCGCCGTCACCTTCGTCCACTTGATTTCCCCGAACAAATAAAGTTTCGTTTTCATTTCCTCCAACGCCATATTCACCCGATAGAAGTCCTTGCTCCCGACAAGCACACCACCGTAGAAGTGCGAATAATACGTACCCTTCGACAGCGACTCATCACAATATATCATATACTCTCTCATATACTCAACAATCAGGAATACAAAGATAGCAACTCTCGGTTTACCTTACCAAGTAATCTCAGGTAATTATTTTTAACAAGAATCGCAGTCTGAATTGCTTCAACCGGAGCGGGAGTCTCCAAGAAAATCACCTTCGGAGCAAGAAACAAGGCCAAACTGAGTGCTGCTCAGCTGGCCTCGGTAACTGACAAAGGGTGGGAGTTAGGCTGATAAATTCGAATTCCCTCACTACTTGAATTTAGAGAACCACTCGACCAGAGTCTCAAGCACCTCCGGTGCAAAGGTTTCCTCGATGTCCCGGTATTCAGTGGTCATCCCTGTCTGACAATGTTGAAACATGTGATTTACACCTTCTACCGTTTCGAACTTGTTACAAGGGTTGTCAGGCAGGCCGCTCCGAAGCGCTCCCAGGTTGCTCTCGGCTTCCACCTGCATGTCCTTGGTCCCATTCAGGGCCAGTACGGGGCAACTGATGCCGCCCAGCAGCGGGCGAACGTCCAGCGTCACAAAATGCTTCAGATAGGGCATGCTGAGCTGCCGCATGACAGCGGAGAGATTCTGCGACAGAGCCGCAGGGAGATTAAATTGAGATGTCGAAGGCAGCGGCATCCCAGCCGTGCTGGCATCAAACACCGTCTCCAGCGCCTTGCAATAGCTGTCGATGGTTTCGGCAGGAATACCTGCCGCAGCAAGAGAGACGCGGTTCTGCCAAAGCAGTGTTTCCTTGCCGGACACAACCATCCCGGCCAGCGAAACAATGAAATCGGCCTTTTTTTCCGCGGCCAGCATCAGCGCGATGGTGCCTCCTTCGCTATGGCCGATGATACCCACCCTGTCGAAGCGTTCCCTCAGCAGGCCGATGCCAGCAATCGCATCGTTTTTCATATCCTCCGTCGTGCAATGGACGAGGTCCCCGGTGGACTCGCCAAAGCCCCTGTCGTCGTATCGCAGCGTGGCTATCCCGGCGCGGGCCAGGGCATCGGCAATCACCGCAAAAGGCTTGTGCTCATAGATTTCCTCATCCCTATTCTGGAGGCCGCTGCCGGTAATCATAATCAGGACCGGCGTCTTGCGGGAACAGCCCTCCGGCAGTACCAGCGTTCCTTTCAGCACAGCGTCTCCATTGGCGAAAGAGACCTCCTCCTGAGCATAAGGGAAAGGCCCTTGAGGGGTCTGCGGCCGATTGAGCTTTTCTTCACCCGGCGTAAGTGTCAGGGGCAGAGAAGCTCCCATTTGTTTGAATGTCCCCGCAATTTGCTTGATCAACCAAAGGCCTTCATACGTAGCTCCGATGGATGGCACCTTGATGGTAATACTTCCGGTAGCCGTCCTCGTAACCTCTATGGGAATCCCTTTTGCGCCCTGGTCCGGCGAATCCATCGTTGGATTCTCCTCGTCAAGATGGAACACAAGTGACAGTTTTGTGCCCTGGACATCCAACTTTCCTGACCAGGTTCCGGTCTGGGCACTGGCGCTGAATACGGCGGCCAGCAGCACCCCAATG
>ONIQ01000068.1 GCA_900317925.1 uncultured Bacteroidales bacterium
GTAAGCGTCTCCGGGAATACGCATTGCCGCTCGCGAAATCTGCCGCTACCTTTGCGTTTTCAAAAGTAAGAAGTCAATGGAAACGCAAATGAATGAGTTCACGGAGATGGCCAGCAAGCGTTATCAGCGCGCTTGGCGCGGGTATGAAGCCGCCATTCGCCGTGGTGGATCAGCCAAGTTATCCTCGTATTGTGAGTCGGTTCACGTCAATTACGAGGGCATGAAGCATTGGGTTGCTGCGCGCGGACTGTCCGTTCGCCATTTGAGAAGGAGAAACAGCAGGCGCAAAATCCAAATCGAAAAAAACACAGTCGGAGGGTCGCCGGATATGTTCGTGCAGTTCATGCCGCCGACTCCCATGCCACCGGTTCCGATGTGCGGTGTTAAAATAGATTTCCCTGACGGGGTGACGCTGACTCTTCGGGAGTGTTCCCCGGAAGGCATAGTCGCCTTGCTTGATGCCTATGAGCGCCGCAGGTCGGCGAGGGAGGCTGCGGAATGTTCTCGTTAGAGGCCAACCACAGGTACTTCATGTGCCATCACCCCGTGAACATGCGCAAGGGCATCGACTCCCTGTTCAACCTGATCCAGGCAGAGTCCCCGCTCTCGCCGATGAGCGGCGACGCGTTCGTGTTCTTTTCCAAGAACCGCCAGAGCGTGAAGCTGCTTCGCTGGGACACGGACGGGTTCCTGCTGTACCAGAAGCGCCTTGAGCGGGGCTCGTTCGAGATGCCCCGCATCAACCCGGCCACCGGCTACCATGAACTCTCGTGGAAGACGTTCTCGTTCATCATGTCCGGGGTGAGTCTGGAGAGCGTGCGCTTCCGCAAGCGCTACCGCACCAGGTTCGCCGGAATCTGAAACTTTTTCGAAAGAGTTTGTGCCCGGCAAATAACCATCTTGTAATCAATTGGTTATTGGCCACGGAAGGCTCATTGCGGGGCTTCTCGCGGCCTCAAAAATATTCCGTATCTCCCTCCAAACAGAGGGGCCCGGCGTCTCTCCGGAGGCTCATAAATGGCCATTAACGCATTGGTGTTCAATTTGTTATATTTGCGCAGTCCGGAATAATTGCTTATATTCGCTCCTGGGGAAGGATCCCCTTCGCGAATATGGGCAAGGACATGATCATAAAGATATTGCAGGGCCAGCTGGAGGCATCAAATGCCACTATCCTCCGGCTGAACCTTACCATACAGAACATGCAGTCCTCGTTCGATGCTACGGTGGCAGACCTCAAGGCCACCATCGCCAGTCTGGAGACCCTCCTGCAAGAGCGAGACGCCTCTCTGACCAAGGCTCAGAACCAGATGCGCGGACTGTCCAAGCTGACGGAGAAGAAATGCGAGCGGCAGAAGCCGCAGCCTCCTGCGCCAAAAACGGAAGAGGAGAGTCAGGCGGAGCAGGAGCGCAAGGCGGCAGAGCGGAAAGCCAGCGGCAACAACGGGGCCAGGCGCAACATGCACTTCGAGATGGAGACCGTCTTCCATGACGTCTATCCCGCCGGGCTGGAGGGCGGAACGCCTTTCAGCACCCGGGAGGTCATCCGTTACAGGATGGACCCACCTAAGTTCTTCAAGGACGTGTACCGCGTCCACACCATGAAGTCCGGAGATGGCCTTGTGAGCGCGAAGGCGCCTCTCGCCCCGAACCAGAACTCCAACTTCAACGGCTCGTTCATCGCCGGCATCGCTCAGCTCCGCTATCTGTACTCGATGCCGGTGGAGCGCATCGTGAGGTACTTCGCGGAGAACGGCTTCAACCTGGACAAGCAGACCGCCCACGGCCTTCTCAAGAAGACGGCCGGGCTGTTCGAGAAGCTACACAAGGCCATGCGGAAGGCCGTCAAGGAGGATAGGTTCCTCTGCTGCGACGAGACGTATCACAAGATACTGGTAAAAGCGGATGACAACGGCGGCAAGGGAAGCAGGAAGGGATATATCTGGGCAATAGTCGCCGCACATACGGGCCTTGTTTACTTCTTCTACGATGACGGCTCCCGCAGCGAAGACATCATACTGAATGAACTTAAGGGCTATGAAGGCACTATCCAGTCCGACGGCTTGAAAGCCTACAAGAAAGTGGCGGCCCAGTCAAACGGGAAGATACTCAGGCTCTCCTGCCTGCAGCACTGCAAGCGGGACTTCATGGACATGAAGGGCAATCCCGATGCCGATGAGATACTCTCACTCACTAATCAACTCTACGTAAATGAGCATCTGCACCGTATAGGGAAGGAGGGCTGGACCGCGGACGATAATCTAAAGTGGCGGCAGGAATATGCTCCTCCGATACTGAGTAAACTAAAAGCGACTCTCCTGCGGGTGCAAGCCCAGACGGACAAGTACCCGCCAAAATCGCAGATGCACGGGGCCGTGAACTACTTCCTGAACGAGTGGGATGGCATCGAAGCCATTGCCACGGGCGGAGACTACGCCTGGGACAACAACCTCATTGAGCGTATCAACCGCTACATCTACCTCTCCAGGAAGAACTCCCTGTTCTTCGGCAGTCACGCCGGAGCCGAGCGCGGCGCCATCTTCTACTCCCTGGCCTGTTCCTGCCGCCTACACCGCATCAACTTCTTCGAGTATCTTGCCGATGTGCTGAACACAGTGGCAGCGATGCCCAACGGAACACCGCCGGATGCCTTCCGCGAACTCCTCCCTGACCGCTGGACAAAACTAGAGCAGGGCGTATGACCCTGCTCTCTTTATCACCCGCCTACGGCATCCCGGAGACGCTTACGATTGAAATGCATTCGGTTCATCCGACAAATCGTGTGATTTTGTCATTATGAAAATTGAAAAGTCTTAACTTAAAATAGTCAATGTCTCGGTAGCCGTAGGCGTTTTATTCACTTACAAGGCTAAAGGATTTCCAACTATTTTCTTTACATCAACAAGCTTTATCACACGATTTGTCGGATGAACCATGCATTCGCTGAATAGTTACCTGGGATTCAACGATGGTTAATAATTCAAAGTCAACTTAGGACACAGAATTTTGATTTTCAATCGTGCCCATGTTTTTGTGCCGCCAGGCAGATAATCTTTGGTACGAGTTGATTCAAAAAGGTAGGGAAAAGAAAGATTGAGGT
>ONIQ01000042.1 GCA_900317925.1 uncultured Bacteroidales bacterium
TTGGTGATGATTTTGCCTTCGCCGCCGCACTGCGGGCAGGTGGTGTAGGCAATGGTCCGTCCGAAGAGGGAGTTCACGGTCTGCTGAACCTGGCCGCTCCCGTTACAACGGGGGCAGGTTTTGATGTCCGATGCATTCTTGGTACCGCGTCCGCCGCAGTCGGGGCAGGGTTCGTTCCGCTCGATGGTCACTTCTTTTTCGACCCCGCGGGCGATTTCTTCATAGGTCAGGCGCACGCGCGTACGAATGTCGCGTCCGCGATAAACCCGTTGCTGCGAGCCGCGGGAACCGCCGCCGAAACCACCGAAGCCGCCAAACCCGCTGAAGCCGCCGAAACCGCCTCCGAAGAGGTCACGCAAGATATCGTCCAGGTTGCCGAAACCGCCGCTAAAGTCCGGGCCGGGCTGGCCGTCCACGCCGGCAAAACCGAACTGGTCGTATTTGGCTTTCTTGTCCGGATCGCTGAGAACGGAATACGCCTCGGAAGCTTCCTTGAATTTCTCCTCGGCGGTTTTCTTTTCGGCATCGGTGCCATCGACCCATTTGTCCGGATGCCACTTGATGGCCAGTTTCCGGTAGGCCGCTTTTATTTCATCGGCCGAGGCGCCTTTGGCGACGCCCAGGACCTCGTAATAATCTCTTTTCTGTGCCATAACTTACACTCCTACAACTACTTTGGCGTAGCGGATGACCTTGCCGCCCAGTTTGTAACCGGTCTGGACCACATCGAACACCTTGCCCTTGGCCTCCTCGTCCTGGACGGGGAACTGGGACACGGCTTCGTGCAGATCGGTATCGAAAGGCTGCCCTTTTGCATCGATGACTTCCAGCCCCTTGCCTTTGAGGTAAGCAAACAGCTTGTCGTAGATGAGGGTGGTGCCTTCCTTGGCGGCTTCATCGGAAGAGCCCGAGAGCATCTCCATCGCGCGCTCCAGATCGTCCAGCACGGGAAGCATCCCCTTGATGGTGTCCGTGGCGGCGCTGCCCACCAGGGCCAGTTTCTCCTCGGCCGTGCGGCGGCGGAAGGTCTCGAATTCGGCCATCAGACGCATGTAATCGTCTTTTTCCTTGGCCAGCTTCTCCTTCAGTTCAGCCACTTCCTTTTCCAGCGCTTCCAGCTTTTCCTGCGCCTCGTTTTTATCATTCTGCGCCTTTGCGGCGGTCTTTTCTTTCTTTTCTTTTGCCATAACTATACAATCTCATTGCCTTTTAGGCATGAGAGGATGAAGCAAAATGTCTGCCAAGGGATTTATTCTGCCACTTTGTCAGCCGTGAACGTCCAGGTACCCTGCGCAACCTCGTGCGGAGCGGTCTCTCCCGGGACGAAAACCGTAGCGTGGCAGCCCGCGGGGACGGTCACTTTCACGCGGACGGAAGTGCTGTCGTGGTGCACCTCCGCGCCAACTTTCCCGTAAGGGGATACGGTCTGATACCGCACGTCGCCTACCTGCGCGGCCAGGTACGGGCGGATGAGGATATGCCGGAAGCCGGGTTCTGCCGGGTCGATGTCCACGCCCGCGAGGCATTTGTGCAGCCAGGTAAGGCCGCCGCCGAACATCGGATGGTCGTGCGAGTCGCGTCCGTTCCACTGTTCCCAGGTGGTGGTGGCCCCCTGTTCCAGCCACCAGCCGAAGCTGGGAAAATCGCGCTGGAGGAGGAGGTCGCAGGCCAGGTCATTGAGGCCGTTCCGGGCCAGAACTTCAAACAGATACCGGGTGGCTAACATGCCTGTATTCAGGTGGTTATGATAGGTGTCTTGCAGTTCTGCGCGAAGGGTCTCCACCACGGCGGCGCGCCGCTCTTCCGGCACGCCCATTTCCAGGGCGAAGACGTTGCTGCCGAAGTCTCCGTAGGTGGCGTTTTCGGGGTCATAGAAACGGCGGTGGAAGGCCGCGGCAGTGCTGTCTGCCAGGGCCTGGAAAACCCGCTCCGTTTCCGGCTCGTTCAGGATACGGGCGCTCCGGGCGGTCCGGTCGGCACAGAGCCAGAGATAGAAGGTGTGCACCAGGGCATCGTCCGGCAGGTCAAAGGACGGGGCCCATTCGCCCAGGTTGAGCCAGCGCAGGACCTGACCGTCCCGGGCGCTGCGGCGTTCGGAGAGGATGGTGCCGTCGCCCCGGTCCCAGGTCTGCAGGTAACGGGTATAGGCCGCCATGGCAGGGAGGTTCCGCCGGAGCATCCGCGTATCGCCATATTGCAGATAGAACTCCCAGGGCATCACACAGATGGCGGCTCCCCAGGCCACGCCACCCCCGCAATACGGCTCCCAGGGCGCTCCATTGGGCACATAGCCCGAAAGGGTATCCTGCGCCAGGCGGATGTCTTCGATCCATTTCTGATAGAAGGCGGCGGCGTCGAAGCGGGCCATCACCATGTTCATGGCAATCTGGCCGTCGCCGGTGTAGGGGAGTTTCTCGCGGTGCGGGCAGTCGCTGGCCGTACAGCCGCGCAGGTTGTCTTTCTGGCTCCGCAGCCAGATGGCATCGATTCGGTTCAGCAGTTCTTCCGAGCAGGAGAACGATGCATTTTCTTCCACCGCGGTACGGACTTCGGCGAAGGAAATCATGTCCGGGGTCAGCCGGTCCACGCCCTGGACGATGGCTTCGCGCGCGGCGTACCACACGAAGCGGGGCTGCCAGAAAACGGGTTTGTCCGAGGCGAACACATACCGGAGGGTGCCGTTTTTCTCCTCGGCGGGGAAATCCACCCGCAGGGTGTCGCCCGCATGTCCGCGGATGCCTTTGAATACCGGCCAGCCGGCATGCATCGATCCGAAATCCACCCGCCAGCGACCGTCTTCCAGCGGTTCGACGCTAATGGCCGGATGGGGGCCGTAGATGGCTTCGGACGGGCAGTCCATGGCGCGCAAAACGCCGTCCGGGGCCTTTCGGAGGGTGACTTGCTGCCAGGGCTCGGCGGTACGGCGGGCGTCGAACGTCTCGCCCAGATAGAGTTCGTTGAAGGTGGTGGCCGAAGGACGGACCTGCCAGTTCCCGTCGGTATAGCAGACTTCGGTGGATCCGTCCCGATAGGTCAGTTCAATGCGGCACAGCAGGCGCGGCGTTCCGTAAGGATGCATCTTCTTCAGACCGTGGTCCACGTCAAAGAAACCGCCGCCCAGTACGGCTGTAATGGCATTTTCCCCTCTATGGAGAAGAGGGGCGATGTCATAGCGGTTGTAGAGCACGCGATAGCCGGCGAAATGCGGTTCCAGGCCGATGTATCGTTTGTCCAGCCCCTCGCGGGCCGTGTAGTCGGTGAAGGCGGGGGCCAGGGGAGCCGATACCACCCGGCCGTTTACGGCGAATTCACACCATCCCAGGCCACAGACCCAGGCGGTGGCGCTTTTCAGGCCGCGCCGGACGGAGAGGGTGCGCTGGAATTCCGGAGCCGGGAAATGCCCGGCTGTGACGGTGTCCCCTTGCCACGGGGCACCAATCCAGCGGGCCTCGCCCCATCGGGCGGGCTCCATCAGCCCGGAAAACCACCGGCCGCGGATGCGACGCGATGCCTTCCCCCGCTGGTCCCAAACCCGTACGCGCCAGAAATACGTGTTGCCGGGTTGAAGGGGTTGTCCTTGATATTCAATAAGATGGGACGCTTCGGAGCAGACTTTCCCGCTGTCCCAGACCTTGTGGCGGAAACGCCGGTCGGTGGCAACCTGGATCTGGTAGGCGCTCTGGCTCACGCCGCTTCCGCGCCGGACTTCGTTCACCCACGACAGACGCGGCTGTGCTTCATCGGTGACGGGTTCGGTCATGTATTCGACCCGCAGGTCGGAAGGCCTGAGGAGGGCGGCGGCCAGGGCCGCGAGGAGCCAGGTGCCGGTCATGGCCTATTGCTGGGCCAGGCGTTTCTCGCTGGGGATGAGCAGGGCGCAGAGGACCACGCCGATCAAGGCGCCCACGGCTACGGCAAGCATGGCGGCATCCCAGGAATCGGTGGCCTGCTTGATGCTGCCCACCACAATCTTGGAGCAGATGGCGTCACCCACCAGATAACCGAACAGGCCCACAAAGCCCGCAGCGGTGCCGGCGGCGTTCCGGGGCACCAGGTTCAGGGCCTGGACACCCGTCAGGGCCACGGGACCGTAAATGAAGAAGCCAATCAGGCACAGGGCTACATAGACCAGTACTTTCTGCGTGGAAGGAGAGCAGGGGAGAATGCCCGCGCCCACCATCCAGTACAGCAGGACGCCGATGGCGCAGAGGAACATGCAGATGACGTTCATCGGGGCGCAGCGGCCCTTGAAAATCTTGGAGGTGGCCCAGCCGCAGGCAATCGTACCCACGGCGCCCACGATGTTGTGAACGGAGAAGGCGACCTTGCTTTCCGCGGCGGTCATGATTTCCTTGGCCTGCAGGTAGGTAGGCGCCCAGTCACCGATGCCGTACCGGACCATATAGACGGCTACGTTGGAAATGGCCACAATCCATAAGAGTTTGTTTTTCAGCACATAATCCACGAAGAGAACCTTGAAGGGGAGTTTCTCTCCGGCCTGTCCCTTGGACTTGATGCCGCTGTGGTCGTTCCGCCAGTCGGATACGGACGGAAGGCCGCAGGATTCGGGCGTATCGCGGATGGCCCACCAGCAGAAAACGGCAATGGCAAGGGCGACCACGGCCGGGAAGACGAAGTTGCCTTTCCAGGTCTGGACAACGCCCAAATCCGCCGCCAGCGCTACGCCGGCAATGGCCAGGAAGCCCAGGGAGAAGGAACCGATGGTATGGGACACGTTCCAGATGCTCATCTTGAAACTGCGCTCGTTCTGGCTGAACCAGTGCGCCATGATGCGCCCGCACGGAGGCCAGCCAAAGCCGCTGAGCCAACCGACGAAGAGCATCAGCACAAAGATGACAGCCGTGTTGAGGGCTGTATTGGTGCCAAAGGGAATCAGGCCCACGCTCATCATCACCAGGGCTGACAGGACCAGACCCACCACCAGGAATTTCCGGGCGTCGGAACGGTCGGAAACGCTGCCCATCACGAATTTGCTGAAAGCATAGGCGATGGAAACGGCCGACATGGCCCACCCTACCTTCGCGGCATCCAGGATGCCGTCTGCAATCATGTCGGGTGCGGCGAGGGAAAGGTTCTTGCGGACCAGATAGTACGCGGCATAACCGAGGAAAGCGCCCAGGAACACCTTTAAGCGCATGGATTTATACTCTTTGTCAACTTTTTCCGCCGGAAGCGGTGCTTTCGGCTGGGGAGGATTCAGGAAACGTGCCATTCTACTTGTTTAATTTGCAGTTTTTTTTTTTGCAGATACAAATCTACTACTTTTTTGCATAAAACGGTTGAAAAATCAGAAATAGTAAGTAACTTTACATTCTAAAATAAATAGTAATAAGGTATTACCATTCGATAATAAAGAATGTAATATATGAAGAAATTTTTGTCTTTCAATGCTTTATCCGCCTTGTTGCTGGCGGCTGGCATCCTGATGATCGGCTGTGGCGGTTCCGGAACCGAAGGTCCGGATCAGCCGGAAGTGAAGGTGGTGGCGACGAATGTGAGTGTCCCTGCTTCTGCCGAGGTGACGGCAGGGGAGAACTTGACCTTCACCCTGCGCGGCAAGACCCATTTCTCGGCCGATGACCAGGTTATCCTGCGGTCGGCATCGAATACGGATTATCCCTGTACGATGGTTTCGTTCAATGACGGTACCTCCATGGTGGTCCGCCTGCCGGAGAATATCGTGAGCGGCTCTTATAAGGTATATGTCAAGCACGGTGGCCAGAACTACTACGTGAGCCAGTTCAACCTGACCATCCTGAAACCGCTGGTTATCGAGCCGGCCAATGGCGTGAACATCTACGGTATCGTCCAGTGCGACGGGAAAGGTGTTCCGAACGTGCTCGTTTCGGACGGTTCGGATATCGTGAAGACCGACGAGAACGGTATCTATCAGATTAAGTCGCAGAAGCAGTGGAAATATGTGTTCGTGATCGTTCCGTCAGGATACGAAGTGCCTTCGGACGGCATTCTGCCGGAATTCCATTCGGCCCTTTCGCAGCCGGCCGAAGTGGCAGAACGCAAAGACTTTGAACTTGTTAAGGTAGATAACGATAATTTTACTCTCTTTGTCCTGGGCGACATGCACCTGGCCAACCGGACGGACGACCTGAAACAGATGAAAGATTTCGCCACGACGCTGAATGCGTCTATTAGCGGATCGAAAGACAAGCGTTACTGCCTTACGCTGGGAGATATGACATGGGATCTGTATTGGGATAAGTACCAGTTCCCGGATTATCTGAAGACCATGAATGAACTCTTCAAGAATGTCCTGTTTTTCCATACGATGGGAAACCATGATAACGATATGAACAAGGTGGGCGATTTCAACAAATCTTTTGAATATACCCGCGATATCGCTCCCACATTTTATTCGTTCAATCTGGGCAAGATCCATTTCATTGTCCTGGACAATATCGACTACAACAATGTAGGTACGGGTTCCGATAACCGTAAATACTATGTATTGGATTATACGGCCGAGCAGATGGAATGGCTGAAGAAAGACCTTTCTTTTGTGGATAAGTCAACCCCGGTGATCATTACTTCCCATGCACCGGTATCTCGTCCGAACGGAGCTGCGACTTTCAACAACAGTTATATGGACGGGGCCGATGCTGTCGGCGAGGCCAATATGGCAGAATTTATCGATGCGGTGAAGGAGTACGACGTTCATTTCCTGAGCGGGCATACCCACAACATCTTCCATCGCCGGCACAATGCCAAGTTCGCCGAGCACAACGAAGGTGCGGTCTGTGCTTCCTGGTGGTGGTCGGGTTACCTGACCTCGGGCATCCACGTGTCGCAGGACGGCGCTCCGGGCGGATATGGCGTCTGGGAGTTTACGGGGAAAGATTTCACTTATTCTTTCCGTGCGGCCGGCCATGACGAGAATTACCAGTTCCGTGCCTATGATATGAATAAGGTGCAGGAGGTGGTGGCCGCGGCCCCGGGCGCGAAAAGCAAGTTCTTTGCCGAATATGCCAGTGCAATAGCTTCTTACCCGGCCAATACCATTTTGGTGAATGTCTGGGATTGGGATACGGATTGGAAGGTGAGTATTTCGGAAGGAGGGCAGGAATTGACCGTTACCAAGGATTATGCTTATGATCCGGTACATATCATGGCCCTGACTTCAGAACGGTTGAAAAACAATCCTTCTTCGGCTCCGAGTTTCCTGACGACCCAGTGGTCCCACTTCTTCAAGGCGAAAGCCTCAAGTGCCTCTTCTACTGTTACCATCAAGGTGACCGACCGGAACGGAAAGGTCTTTACGGAGACGATGACCCGTCCCAAAGCTTTCTCGTTGGAAGAATACAAGAACAAATAAACCAATGTATTATTAACTAATTAACCAACAAATCGTTATGAGATTCCTTAAATCTATTGCCGTAACGGCGCTGCTGTTGCTTTCGGGCCTTGGCCTGGCTGCGCAGACCCGTACGGTATCCGGAAAGGTCATCGATGCTACGGGGCAACCTGTCCCCGGTGTCGGGGTGGTCGTGGATGGCACCACCAATGGCACGATGACCGCTATGGATGGATCCTGGTCCCTCCGTATCCCGTCCGGTGATGCCGTCCTGAATTTCTCGAGCCTCGGCTATGTGACACAAAGTGTCAAGGTCGGCGCTGGCCAGAGTACGGTGAACGTTACGATGGAGGAGGACAACATGGTCCTGGAGGAGACCATCGTGGTGGGTTACGGTACCCAGAAAAAGGTGAATCTGACCGGTGCGGTTACGGCGGTCGAGTCCAAGGAACTGGAGAACCGCGCATCGCACAACCTGACCAATATGTTGCAGGGCCAGGTTCCCGGTCTGAATATCACAACGTCCAAGGGACAGCCTGGTGCGGCCGGATCGTTGAACATCCGTGGTTATACGTCCATCAATGGTGGTGACCCGCTTGTGCTCGTCGATGGTGTTGAGAGTGATATGAGTATGGTCAATCCCAATGATGTGGAGAGCATCTCGGTCATCAAAGATGCATCTGCTGCGGCTGTTTACGGTACCCGTGGCGCATGGGGTGTTATTCTCATTACGACCAAATCCGGTAAGGACGAAGAAGGGAATGCGGTTGTGACGTATAGCGGTCGTATGGGCTGGGAACGGCCTACAACTTCTACGGATTACGAAACCCGGGGTTATTGGTCTGTCTATACCATCAATAAATTCTGGGCGGCTACCGGTACGGGCCAGTACTTGAAGTATAATGACCACGACATGCAGCAATTGCTGCTTCGTGTCAATGATACCACGGAGAATCCTGAGCGCCCCTGGGTGGTCCGAGAAACCCGAAATGGGAAAGATCAGTGGCTGTATTACGGAAATAATGACTGGTGGCATATGTTGTTTAACGACAGCCATCCGGTCCAGCAACACAGCCTCACGGTGCGCGGTGGTAGCAAGAGGGTCCGTTATTTCCTTTCCGGTGCCTTTGACCGGCAGACCGGTATCATCAAGGAACGTCCTGATGTGTTTACGAAATACAATCTTCGCTCCAAGGTTGAGTTTGATGTGAACAAATACATCAAGATGAGCAACAACACCTCCTTCTACCATTCCGTTTATGACTATCCCGGTGTGGCCGGCGAGGTGGAGAATGCCATTGCTTACAGTGCTGCTCACGCTTTGCCGATTTTCCCGCAGAAGAATCCTGACGGCTCTTGGGTGTATGCTTCCGATTTGTTTAATGGCAGCTACAACGTGGCCAATGGCCGTCACATCATGTTTGGTGAGGATAAGAACGTGAATCTGGAGCGTAAGATGAGCTTCATGAATACGACGGAAATCAAGATTACTCCGGTGAAGCCGTTTACGTTGACTGCCAATTTTACCTATCACCTGCGTTTGAACCGTGATACCAACCGGGGAACTAATTTACCTTATCGGAAGTATCCGGATGAGCCGATGCTGGCTTACACGACCGGCGCCGGCTTGGATTATATGCAGGAAGACACCAATACGTATAATCATTATGCGGCCAACGTGTTTGGCACGTATGAGGATACGTTCGGTGACGCCCATCATTTGACTGTTGTCGCCGGTTACAACTACGAGTTGTACAACCGCAATTACGTGATGGCGTATGGCGAGAATCTGGTTACGGAAGATTTGAGTAACCTTCGCCTGATCGGTACGAATGCTGACGGAAACCGCATTACGAATGTGGATGGCCTTTGGTGGGAATGGATTACGCAAGGTATTTTTGCCCGCTTGAATTACGACTACAAGGGCCGTTACTTATTTGAGATCTCCAGCCGTTACGATGGATCATCCCGTTTTATGGAAGGTCATCGCTGGAGCATGCTCCCTTCCGGTTCCGTGGGTTGGCGTATTTCTGAGGAGCCGTTCTTCAAGCCGCTTCGTTCTTGGGTGGATAACTTGAAAATCCGTGCCTCTTACGGTACGTTGGGCAATACACTTATCAAGAACGCCAATAACAATTATTACCCTTATCTCCGTACGCTCAGTACCCATTCTTTCGCCGGGTTTAATTTTGGCGAAGGCGGTACAACGGCTACGTATTCTTCTCTTTCTGCTCCGAATGCTTCCGATATGACTTGGGAGAAGGCAATCCAGTATAACCTTGGTTTGGATCTGTCTATGTTCCGCGGCCGTTTGGATTTCACCGGAGAAGTGTACATCCGCGATACCAAGGATATGCTTACATCCGGCAAGGCGCTTCCGTCTGTCTATGGCGCTGATGAGCCCAAGCAAAATGCGGCTGACCTGAGGACAAAGGGTTATGAATTGTCGCTTGGCTGGAGAGATACCTTTAAACTCTTTGGCCGTCCTTTCGGATATCAGGTCAAGGGAACCCTTAGTGATTACCGCTCTTTCATTACAAAATTCGATAACCCGGACAAGGTCCTGAATGATTATTATGAGGGTCAGGATATGAGTTATATCAACAAGCGTATGAATGGTGGTTGGCTCGGTGGTGATGTCCGTTATATTGATCTGGATGGAGACAATAAGATCGGCATCGGTACCAATACGGTGGACAATCCCGGTGACCGCAAGATTATCGGTAACAGCCTGCCCAGCCTGTCCTATGGCTTGAACTTCGGGTTTGATTACATGGGTCTGGATGTGTCGGTATTCTTCCAGGGTACGGGTAATCATTACTGGTATCCTTCCGAGTATTCCTTCGCATTCTGGGGCCCGTTCTCTCAGCCGATGACCTCCTATCTGCCCAAAGACTTCCTCAACGATGTCTGGGACTATGATAACAAGGATGCCTATTTCCCCCGTGCCCGTGGTTATGCGGCTTATACGGGTGGCGCGGAGTTGTATTACAATAACACCCGTTATTTGCAGAATCTCCGCTATCTCCGCTTGAAGAACCTGACGATTGGTTATACCCTTCCTGCTGGGATTTCCCGGAAGATCGGCCTGAAGAAGGCCCGGATTTATTTCTCCGGAGAGAACCTTGCATATTGGTCTCCGTTCAAGGAACATAGCCAGTATATTGATCCGGAAGGCGCCTTTGACAAGAGTTTGGGCAGTTCATATAACAGAATGTTCTATCCTTGGCAGAAGACGTATATGTTCGGTTTGGATATCACGTTTGGCGGATCCAACAAGACCTCTTCCCTGGGAGAGGCCGTGAAGGTGGTGCCCGAGGTTCGTGAAGTGGTCCGTGAAGTTATTAAAGAAAAGGTCGTTGAGAAACCGGTTGAGAAGATTGTTGAGAAAATCGTTGAGAAACCGGTCTCTACCTTCAAGGGTGAATTTGAAGACGAACTCTTCTTTGTGATTGGCAAATCTGAACTCCGTCCGGACGAAGCCTTCAAACTGGGCCGTATCTGCCGGATTCTTGAGGAGAATCCCAATGCTAAGATTGCTATTACGGGTTATGCTGATTCTGCGACCGGTACGGCCGAAAAGAATCTTTCGCTTTCTCAACAGCGCGCGAAGGTGGTTGCCGATATGCTTCAGAGAGCTGGTATTACCGCCGACCGCATCACTTCCGCCGCCAGTGGTTCGGACAAGGATGCCTCCGCATCGCCTGAGTCCAACCGTGTGGCCGTTTGCATTATCAAATAATGGAGGAACGGAATATGAAAAAAATTGTATATGTTTTTGCGGCTGCCTTGATGACGCTGGCCTCCTGCGATAAATGGCTGAATACCTCTCCCCAGTCTGAATTGACCGAGGATATCGCTTTCCGCACGCGTACCGACTTGCAGCTATTTACTAATCCGCTCTATAACAACCTGCTTGATAAGGAGGTATATGGTGAACAGAGCGATTTGCAGTTGGTTGAGAAACCGTCTGCTTTGATGCAGGGCGGTTCATATCGTACGACACCTGCTACGGGAGGTGGATGGTCCTGGGGAAATCTCCGCCGGATCAATACCTGTCTGGACAATATGGACAAGTGCTCGGATGCTGCTGCGGTTGAAGAATACACCGCTTTATGCAAATTCTGGCGTGCTTTCTTCTATTTCGATAAAATAAAGAGATTTGGTGATGTCCCGTGGGTCGAACATGAATTGGGTTCCGCAGATGAAACGCTCTATAATCCCCGTGATACCCGGGAAGTGGTGATGGGCCATATGATTGAAGACATTGACTATGCCATTGAACATCTGCCGGCTTCTTATTCCAGTGGCTCCTATTATCGCGTGACGAAATGGGCTGCCATGGCCCTCAAGTCCCGTTTCTGCCTGTTCGAGGGAACGTTCCGCAAATATCACGGGCTTACTTTCGAAGGCCACGATGAGGCCTTTTATCTGAAGGAAGCAGCGGCAGCAGCCCTCCGCCTGATGACGGAAAGCCCGTTCTCTTTGTATAATACCGGTAAACCGAATGAGGATTATGTCAACCTTTTTGCTGCCTACGATGCCAATCTCAAGGAGTACATCATGGCAATCAAGTTTGATGCCGGTATGCAGATATTCCATAATGGTACTGCTTATGCAACCATGACATCGCAGGGTCGTCCCGGTATGACCAAGAAAATGGTAGATACCTATCTGATGAAAGATGGTACTCGTTTCACGGATAAACCGGGCTGGGAAATCATGGAGTTCAAGGATGAGGTCGCCGATCGTGATCCCCGTCTTGGCCAGACTGTCCGTTTGCCTGGTTACAAGCGAGTTAACGGAAAGAATGTCGTAGGCGTGGATTTCTACGGCGGTGTTACTGGTTTTCAGTATCACAAATTCGTCATGCCGGAGGATAATGCCTCGTCTGACCGTCTGGATAAGTCTTATAATGACCTTCCGGTGTATCGGATGGGTGAAGTCTATCTGAATTATGCAGAGGCTCTGGCCGAACTGGGTGCCTTGACGCAGCCGGATCTTGACAAATCCGTGAACTTGCTGCGTAAGCGTGCGGGAATGCCTGACATGAAACTGGATGAAGCCAACGCCCAACCGGATTGGTATCTTGCTTCCGCTGAGTACGGCTATCCCAATGTCAGCGGTCCTAACAAAGGGATTATCCTGGAGATCCGTCGCGAACGGATGGTTGAGTTGGCACAGGAGAGTTTCCGTTGGGCTGATTTGGATCGCTGGAAAGCTGGCAAGTGTATTGAGCAGGTTTTCCATGGTCCTTATTTCCCGGGGACCGGCGAGTATGATTTGGATGGAGACGGAAAATTGGATCTTTGTATCTATACCGGTAACAAGCCTTCCAGCAAAGCCACCTATATCATGCAATTGGATAAGGAGATATTCCTGAGCGAAGGCACCAAGGGATATTACGAGCCCTATCATTCCTGGGCCCATCAATTTGATGAAGCCCGTGACTACTATTTCCCGATTCCCCTTAATGACATTACGCTCAACAATAATCTCACCCAGAATCCGGGTTGGGATGATATTGATCGTAATGGTTCTTCATCCAATTAAACAGAAGAGGATATGAAAAAGATATTATTCGCATTGATTGCGGTTTCCTTCTTATTTGTTTCCTGTAAGAAGGAAAGTGACACGCGGGCCCGTGCTGTCCTTACGGATGTCTCCTTCGTGGAGTTCCCCGCTACGGGTGCTGCCGAACAGACAATCCAGGTCTTCTCTGATGCCGATTGGGTATCGGAGGCCCCTGAATGGATTACTGTTACCCCTTCCACAGGTACCGGATCTATGACAGTTACGGTATCGGCAATGGACAATATGGCCTCTGATGGAAAGGTCGACAGCCCTCGTAAGGGAACCCTTATATTTAAGGGCGCGACCTTGATAAGTACGGTTGAACTTCCTGTTACGCAAGCAGGTGATAAGTATCGCGGTCTGACGGTCTCGTCGGTAAGTGATGTGGCCAAAAAGGCTGATGGTGAATTTGTTGCCTTGGCTTCATCCCAGGTTGTAGCCGTAAACGGTAATGCCTATGTCCTTTCTGACGGGACAACCCAGATTTATGTTACCGGTGACGGTGTCAAGCCGGGTGATCAGGTCACTTTGAATGGCGAGAAAGAGACCCATAATGGCATTCCTGCTGTCAAGACTGTCGAGAATCTGGCTGTGTCATCTACGACGGACCCCGTCCATCCGACCGCCATTGATATTACAGAGCAACTGGCTACTTACACTTCCAAATCAGTCCAATATGTTACGATTACCGGAGAGGCTACTCCTTCCGGTAAAAACGTCCAGATTAAATTTGAAGGTGTGAATGTGGCTGCCCAGTTGGTTGATCCCGGGGACGAACTGCTGGCTTTGGAAGGCCATGAAGTAGTCGTGAATGGTTACTTTATCGGCAAGAGCAGTAATACTTTGGTAGACATCATGGTCGCTTCTTATGAGGATAAGGGCATCAAGAGCAATGTTCTTTTCCAGGATGATTTCGAGTGGCTTGAGCCGTGGTCTGCCGCAGCCGGAGCCGGCAATGATGTAAGTGAGAATGTAGTCAACACAGATGCCGCTCCTAATATCTTCGGTACTGCAGAACTGTCTGGTATTGTGGATGAATTGGTGAAACGAGGTTATGGCTATGTCTGGGGATGGAAGGGACAGGATTGGTCTGATGGTACGCCGGATAACGGTAATAAACGGACCTTGTACCTGCAGCGTAACTACCTCAAGTTCGGCAAGACGTCTTATAGCTCCGGTATTATTCTGCCTGCCTTGGAGAAGATCAAGGGAACGGCTGATATCGACCTCTTCTTTGACTGGTGCTTCTCTATGACCGGTGCCAACAAGCCGGATGTGATGACGCTGACCTTGACCCTATCCGGTGGCGGTACTTTTGAGTCTACCGGAACGGAGACCAGTGATGAAGTCCAGTCCGCCCAGCCTACGGATGGTGATTTGACCAAATTGGAGTGGCAGCACCCGCAAATCCGAATTAAGGGAGCAACGTCACAGACTCGCATTACCATCCGTCCTACCAATAGTGATCCGATGGTTACGAATCCTACGCGTAAGCAGAACCGGTGGTATCTGGATAATATCAAGGTAGTTCCGGCAGAGGGTTCATCCCCCGGTGGCGGCGGTGAAGGCGATGATCCGAATGCGGCGGTCCTGCCTGTCGAGTGGACCATCCAGATCGAAGGCCATAACTATGCGACCACCTGGCCGTTGGCCAATGGCAGCGCGACGGAAGAAGGCGTTTCCGGTTACATCGCTTCTACAACCGGTACCGGTACCATCTGGTACAACAACGAGGCGGGAAACACGGCCGATAAAGCCAGTGGCAAGAAGAAGACCAAACTGGATGTCCAGGCCCTTGACCCGCGCGTTGCCGGTGCCTGGCCGGGTGACTATTGCCAGTTTAAGGTGCCGGGCAGCGTGGCGGCCGGCAAGAAGGTGCGCATTACCTTCGAGACCCGTACTTCCGCTACCAACCCGAAGTACTGGAAGTTGATCTACCAGGATGGAACGGATTGGAAAGCCGCCTGCGAGGTGAAGAAAGAGAAGGTCGAAGGTGTGGATGTGGAATACACACACGCCATGAACGCCGATGGCGCCACCAACATCCAGGTGGATGCTACCGTGACCTATGCTTCCAAGACGGATAACATCATCTTCCGCTTCGTCTGTCAGAGCGCCATGGGTGCCGGTGGAGAGATGCTGACGGCCCCGAACGGCGGTACCTGGCGCCTGGCTGTAACCGATGCTACCAAGACGGATTGGCAGCCCCGTATCCAGTGGGGACAGTAAGTCTTACGGCTTTTATTTGAATCGAGGCCGATCCCATCCCGGGACCGGCCTTTTTTTGGGTCCGCTCGGGAAGGAGATCAGGCGCGTTCGGAGAGCTCCAGCCAGCGGAGCTCTTTTTCATCCAGGAGGGCAGAGACTTCTCCGTAGCGGAGGGTGGCGGCCTGGAGAGCGTCGTAGGGGAGGGCACCGCTGTTCATCTGTTCTTCCAGGCTGGCTTTTTCTTGGGTGAGGGTTTCGATTTCCCCCTCCAGGGCCTCAAATTCGCGTTTTTCATTGAAGGACAGTTTCTTGCGGGCGGGTGCCGCGGCGCCCGAAGCCGAAGCGCCCTTCGGGGCACTGCTGGCGCGGGCGGCGGATTTTTGCCCGGCCTCGTAATCTTTCATAAAGGTCCGGTACTCGGAATACTTCCCGATGAAATCCTTCACCACGCCATTGCCGCAGAAGACAAACAGGTGGTCCACCAGGCGGTCCAGGAAATGGCGGTCATGCGACACGATGATGAGCGACCCCTTGTATTCCAGCAGATACTCCTCCAGCACATTCAGCGTCACGATATCCAGATCGTTCGTCGGCTCGTCCAGGATGAGCAGGTTGGGGTTTTTCATCAGGATGGTCAGCAGGTAGAGCCGCCGTTTTTCGCCGCCGGAAAGCTGCCGGACCCGCGTATTCAGCATGTCGTGCGTAAAAAGGAACTGTCCCAGCAGGCGGGTATCGTTCACCGTCTCCAATACGGTCTGATCCTCATCGAACCGCATCCCTTCCTGGCGGTAGTAGCCGATCTGGAGGGATTCTCCGCGGTCGATGACACCGGTCAGCTCGCCCGGGTCGTCCGGATCCATCCGACCGGTGAGCAGGTTGAGGAAGGTCGTCTTGCCGGCCCCGTTCCCACCGACGATGCCCACCTTCTCGTATCGCTGGAAATTGTAGGTGAACCGGTCCAGATAGCACTGCCCGCCGTAGTAAAAACTGACATCCCGGCAATTGATGATTTTCGTACCCAGACGCGCACCGGTGCCCATTTCCGCCAGGCTCACCTGCGTGGTGCGATACACCTGTTCCGAGCGTTCCTTCAGCTCCAGGAAGGCATTCTTGCGGTATTTGGCCTTGCCGGTGCGGGCGCAGGGAGAAGCGTGGATCCATTCCAGCTCGCGCCGGAGGATATTGTTGATTTTCGCGGTCTCGGCGTTGTAATTATCGATGCGCTCCTGCCGCTTTTCCAGGTAGTTCTCGTAATCCCCGCGATAGGTGTAGATGGCTCCGTGGTCCATTTCCATCACGATGTTGCACACGCGGTCCAGGAAATACCGGTCGTGCGTAACCATCAGCAGGGTGCAGCGAGAACGGCTCAGATACCCCTCCAGGAACTCGATGGCGTCGATGTCCAGGTGGTTGGTGGGCTCGTCCATGATCAGGAAATCGGCCTCGCTGGCCAGCAACTGCGTCAGCGCCACCCGTTTCACCTCGCCGCCCGAAAGCTCCTTCATCCGTTTGCCGAAATCGCCCAGGTGGAAACTCGTCAGCAGCTGGCGGACCCGCAATTCATAGGCGGCTCGGCCTTCCTCGTCCAGCGAAGCGGTCCATTCCGTAGAATCCCGCAGCACCTGGTCCAGCACGCAGGCCTCCGGGTCGAAGGCATACTCCTGCTCCAGGAAGGCAATGCGGATGTCTTTCAGGAAGAGGATCTTACCGCCCGAATCAGACTTGTCCTTCCCGGCCAGAATCCGCATCAGGCTGGTCTTCCCGGTCCCGTTCGGGGCGATGAGGGCAATCTTATCGCCCTCGTTTACATGGAAACTGATGTGGTCGAAGAGTACCTTCGGCCCATAGCTTTTGGAGATATTTTCAATCTGGAGATAGGAGGCCATCTAGCGGAACAGCTTATCGACCTCTTTCACAGCGCTCGGCAGGGCGAAAACGGCCACATGGTCGTAGGCCTCGATCTGCGTATCACCCACAGCGATAAGGCCTTCGGTCCCGCGGATCACACCGCCAATCACCGCATCCTTCGGGAAAGAAATCTCCCGCAGGGGAGCCTTGGTAATGGCGCTGCCCGGGGCGGCGGTATATTCCAGCACCTCGGCCTCGGTCCCGCTCATGTAACGCACCATGCGGGCCTTCCCGCTCAGGGTGAACTTGAAGATCCGTCCCGCGGTAATGAGCTTCCGGTTGATGACCGCATCCACGCCCATTTCCTCTGCCAGGCTGATGTATTCGATGTTTTCCACGTCTGCGATGGTCCGGCTGACCCCGAATTTCTTGGCAACCACGCAGGCCAGCACGTTCGCCTCGTCATTCTTCGTCAGCGCCAGGAAGGCGTCGTAATCCTTGATGCCCTCTTCCAGCAGCATATCGGAATTCCGGCCGTCCCCATTCACGATGATCACCTTGTCGTCCAGCCGCTCGGAAAGTTCCAGGCAGCGGTCGCGGTCGGCCTCGATAATCTTGATATCGTCGATCTGTTTCGATAGCTGGCGCGCCACCATCTCCCCGATGGGGGTGCCGCCCAGAATCATCACCCGTCCGATCTCTATGTTGCTCTTTCCCAGGAACTTCATCAGCGCCTGGATGCCCTCGCGATGGGAGATGATGAACACCAGGTCGTGGTAGCGGAACTTATAGTCGAATTTCGGGATGATCGTCTGGTTGTTGTGCGACACGGCAATCACGCGGAACTGGACGGTCTCGGACGATGCCGAAGCTGCGAATTCCGACAGGCGCATGTCGATGAGAGGGGAGTCCTCCTCCAGTTTGAACACGGCGATCTGCAGTTTCCCGCGCCCGAAATCCATGGATTCCGTAGTGGCGGTATGCTTCAGCTGGTCCACGATTTCATCGGACGAAAGCTTCTCCGGATAGAAGAGCAGTTCAATGCCCATCTGCTTGAAGATGAGTTTGTTGTCGGAGAGGAGATATTCTTCGTCATCCACCCGGGCGGTCACCTTTTTCGCCCCCAGGTTCTTGGCCAGGAGGGCGCAGATCAGGTTCACATCCTGGGGCACGAAAGGCATCACCGAGATGAAAAGGTCCGTCTGCGGTACGCCGGCTTCCTTGAGCACCCGGATAGAGGAAGGATCGCCATGGACGGTGGCCACATCGGCCAGGGTGGCCAGATGGGTCAGACGGTCGCTGTCGCTGTCGATGACGGTGATGTCATTGGCTTCGTGACTCAGCATTTTCGCAAGGTGGGAACCGATCTCGCCTGCGCCTACGATGACGATTTTCATACTGCTCTTGCTTTAAAGCGAATGCACAAAGTTAAAAGTTTTTTCTGTATTTACCACAGCCATGGGGATAATCCAACGGTCGGTGCTGGGCCAGACCGGCCGGGTATAGCGGGCGATGCAGGGGATGAGGGTATGCCCGTCCTGCCCCTTCAGGCGCCGGAAATCGCGGTGCGCGCGCCAGACGGCAGCCAGGTTGCGCCATTGTCCCGTGAACAGGTAAACCGCAGCCGAAAGGCCGTCCAGGACCATCCGCGTCAGGAGGCGGCCCCGTTTGGGGAGGTTGTTGTGCAGCATCAGCAGGTTGTTGCGGTAGTTGAGGTAGAGTTTTCGGGGCGATGTCGGGGGAAGCGTCCCGCCGCCGATGTGCCATACGGTCGATGCCGGCACCACCGCCACGTGGTATCCCGCCCGCTGCATCCGCCAGCAAAGGTCGATTTCTTCCATGTGCGCGAAGAACCGCTCGTCCAGCCCGCCCAGTTCCCGGTAGAGGGCCGATCGCACCAGCAGGCAGGCGCCGCTGGCCCAGAATACCGGCCGTGTGGTATCGTACTGCCCGACGTCGCGTTCTACTTTTTTCAGCACCCGTCCGCGGCAGAAAGGATAGCCGTACCGGTCGATAAAGCCGCCCGCTGCGCCGGCGTATTCGAAGCTGTCCCGCTCCTGCCAGGCGTGCAGCTTCGGGGCGCAGGCTCCGCAGTCCGGATGGGCGTCCATGTACGCCAGCAGCGGTTCCAGCCACCCGGAAGGGGGAACCTCGATATCCGAATTGATGAGCAGGAAGTATTCGTACAGGTCTTCCAGGGCCAGGAAAGCGCGGTTGTAGCCGCCGGTAAAGCCGTAATTCCGGTCCAGGGCGATAACGCGAACCTGCGGGAAACGGGATGCCATCAGCCGCAGCGAGCCGTCCGTGGATGCATTGTCGGCCACGATGACCTCGCAGCCTTCCGGCATCGATGCAACCAGTCCCGGAAGGAATCTCCGCAGAAATCCTTCCGTATTCCAGTTCAATATGACCACCGCAGCTTTTTGCATTCTCCTTTCCTTTTGGGTCTCATTCGGTTGTCCTGCCGGTTATCGTACCAGGCCTGCATTGCGGACGTGCACCACTGCACTCGCTCTCAGAAACGAAAGAAAATGTTCGCTCGCACAGCAGTGCACGTCCTATTGAATCCTATCCGGTTGTCAGACAGGCTGCTGACAACTACTATAAGTACAAAGTTACGAATCTTTCTGATTGCAGCAACAATCGCCACCGTGATGGCCGCAGCAGTCGCCGTCTTTATGGCCTTCGCCATGGTGACAGCATTCATGCTCACCATCATGCCCTTCGCCATGGTGGCAGCAGCCACCGTTGCCGTGTTTGTGGCAGCAATGATGCTCCTCGGGCGGGAGGAACTCGCCGTGCAGCCCCTCTTTGAGCTCCTTCTCCGTGGCCTCGCGCACCTCTTTCACAACCCCCTCGAAATGCAGGGTCTTTCCGGCCATGGGATGGTTGAAATCCATGGTCACCACATCCTCTTTCACCTCACAGACCAGTCCCTGAACCACCTGACCGGCCGCATCCAGCATGGGAATCCTCCGCTCGGGAACCAGAAATTCTTCCATCAGGCGGCCATCCACCATAAAGGCCTTTTTGCTCAGGTCGATGCGTTTGTCGGCCTCATAGGTGCCATACCCTTCCTCGGGGGAAAGGGTGAAGGCAAAGGACTGCGTGGGCTCCAGGCCCTCCAGTTCCTGCTCAAACTTGGGCAGCAGCATGTGGGTGCCGTGAATATAATCCAGGTCGTTATGCTCGACAGACTTGCCGTCGACGGAAAGTTCGTAATGCAGGAGAACTACTTTATTCTGATTGATTTTCATGATGTTATGAACTGATATCTACGTTTTTGAAAGCCAGGGTGGGAATCTGCCGGGCGCTGCAGGCGCGGGCATCGCAGCCGGCTGCCAGGAGGTTGTTCCACAGGGTGAGGAAATTGCCCGTCATGAGCATCTCCCGCACGGGATGGAGGATTTTTCCATCCTGGAACGCAAAGCCCTCGATTCCATAGGAAAAATCACCCGTAGAAGAATTGGAATTGCCGCCGTTGAAACCGGTTACCAGGATGCCCTCGCCGCAGAGGCGCAGGATTTCCTCCTGGTTGCGGCGGACGGGACCATGGCCCGGGACGATCCAGGGCAGGATGGCCGGGCAGATGGCATCTTCCACCGTGGGCTCCATGCCCAGTTTGGCGGCAATATAGGTATTCAGGAAATAGCGGCGTACGACACCGTCTTCGATGATGGGTGTTTCCTGGGTGGCCACGCCCTCGGAATCGAACAGGCGGGACCCCGTCTGTCCGGGCGTCCGGCAGGCTTCCGTCAAGGTAAACCCTTCCGGGAACAGGCGTTTCCCGAGCGATCCGTCCAGGAACGAATTCTTCTGTTGCAGGGCATAACCGCCCAGGGCGTTCAGCAGGGGAGTGACCAGTTTGGACGCGCATTCGCTCTGCACGACCAGGATGCAGGACCCGCCCGGATGCGGTTGCGGGCCGATTTGGGCGGCGGCGCGCTCCAGGGCGGTGGCGCAGCAGGAACCAATCTGCAGGTCTTTCAGGAAGGGAGCCGCATCCCACCAGTAGCCGCTGTAGCGGTTGCCGGAAGCGTCTTCCACCGTCATTTCCACCCCATATTCAAAGGAAGTCTCGCGATGCCGGCAGAACAGTCCCTCGGAGTCGATGACCACCGAATCGAAGATGGAATCGGAATACTCGCCCTCTTCGGAAAGGAGGGTAAAATCGGACTCGCCGGCCGCTTTGCGCGCTGCATAGATCGATGCGCCCAGGGCCATCTCGCGGCGGCGGGGGATATCCAGCGAGGCATAAGCCGGGTCGTACAGGCCCAGTTCCTCTCCCGTCACGGCATCGGTGGCCTTGCGTTCGGGGTCCGGCAGGTCGCGGCAGGCATCGCTCGCCAGCATGCGCACCGTATCCACGGCACGCTCCAGGAAGGCATCCAGCACCGCTTCTTCCATCCGGTTGATGGAAAAGCTTCCGTAGCGTCCCTCGACGAAAAGGGCGATGGTGAGCGAACGGTCCAGGCAGTGCGATACCTTGTCGATCTGGCCGTCCAGGGTGCCCACCAGCTCCATCAGGCTCTTGTTCAGGGTAACCCGTACCTTCTGGGCACCCAGCGCCAGGCTATGGTCGATGGCGTGACGCGCCAGGGCTATTTCTTCGGGCGTAATCATCCTTCCACTCCTCCTACAGTTAGGCGGCTCACCAGCACGGTGGGGATGCCGCAGGAAACCGGGCAGCTCTGCTCCTTTCCGCAGGTCCAGGCGCCCTCGTCAATCTTCAGGTCGCTGCCCACGGCAACGATGTCCGAGAGGGCCTGGGGCCCGTTTCCGATGATGTTGATATCTTTCACCGGCATGGTCAGGCGGCCGTTTTCAATGAGCCAGCCGCTCTTGACGAAGAAGGTAAAATCTCCCTCCCCGATCTTGACCTGTCCGTTCGAGAACTGATCCACAAAGATGCCTTCCTTCACGCGTTCCACAATGGCGCGCGGATCCTCGCCACCCGCCTCCATATAGGTAGCCCGCATGCGCGGGATGGGGGCGTATCGGAACGATTCCCGCCGGCCGTTCCCGGTGGGGGCCACGCCGTACCAGGCAGCGCTGATGCGGTCGTGCAGGTAGGAAGTGAGGATGCCGTCCTCCACCATATAGGTCTTCTGGCCGGGCACCCCTTCATCGTCCCAACCCACCGCGCCGCGGTTGCCGGGCAGGGTGCCATCGTCCACAATCTGAATGCCTTTCGCGCAGATGCGGCTGCCCATCCGGTCGGAGAAGATGGACTGTCCCTTGCGGTTGAAATCGGCCTCGAACGCGTGTCCCATGGCTTCGTGCAGCAGGATCCCCGAGGCACCGGCCGCCATCACCACGCTCATCTGCCCGCCCTTGGGACGGCGGGCGGCGAACCGCTCGTCGATGCCTTTCACGGCCTCGTCGGAGAGGGTGGCGATGAGCTCGTCGGTGAGCATCTCGGCCCCGGTCCGCCAACTGCGGGAGACGCTTTTGTTCTCCACCGTGGCCCCTTGCTGGAAGATAACCGAGAGGGACAAACTGGCCATCGGACGCGTTTCAAAGGCCATTTCCCCAAAGGAATTGAACATGAGGATATCGCTCACCGTGCTGGAAAGCATGGCAATGACTTTGATGATTCGGTTGTCTTTGGCGCGGACGGCCTGCTCCAGTTTCTGCAGGAAGGGGACCAGGCTGCTGGCCTTGGTCTGCCGCCAGTCCCGCTGGACGGGATAGCGGTCACCGGGGGCGGGGGCAAGCGTCTGGGGCGCCATGGGCGGAACGCTCTTCTGCGCAATGGCCGCTGCGGCACGGGCGGCACCCATCATGGCCGGGAAAGCCGTGCTCTCGGAATAGGCATAGCCCGTTTTCTCCTCACAGAGCACACGGATCCCCACGCCATAATCCACGTGGGAACCTCCCGAAGAAACCTCTCCGTCCCGCAGCAGGAGGTCGGCGCAGTCCGTGTTCTCGAAGAACAGGTCGCAGAACCCTCCGCCGCTGCGCAGCCCTTCGGCCACCACGGCTTCCAGCTGCGGCTGCGTCACCCGGAACAGGTCCAGATAATCGGTTTTCGGATGCATCATTTCTCTTTGAACCCGATATAACTTTCGAAACGATCGTTTTGACTTTGAATGAGTTCGTATTTCCCGGCATCGTACACCTTGACCCCCTCCGGTGTCCCTTCCGCCACCACGGTGAACGGGATGATGGAATTATCGGCCAGGATCCAGCGGTCGCAGGCGGGAGCATAGAACCGGAAAAAATAGTGCAGCCCCACGTAATAGCGGCGGCGGATGGTTTCTTCCGCGATGTTGTGCCCGCCGGCTTCCACCCGCGCCCGGACGCGATCGACAGCCCGATCGGGCGAGTCCAGCCAGAAATAGAGGACCGTGACCGAATAGCCGTCGGCCCGCGCCGTCTGGATGGTTTTCAGCAGGGAACGGGTTGCCAGGGTGGTTTCGATGCAGAAATCATCGTGCCGCTGGAAAAGGTAGCGCGTCTTCAGGAGCATGTAGCGGCTCGCCGAAACCTGCGCTTTTTCCGGGTTGAAGGGCGCCAGACTCTTGGCAAACTCGTCCGAGTTTACGAACTGGGTACACGACAACAGCTCGGGCAATAGCGTATAGGACGCGGTGGTCTTGCCCGAGCCGTTACAGCCCGATATGATGTATAAGCGGCTTATGAGTTGGTCACTTTTTCAAGCCATGTCACCATGCCGAACATAACGCCCATGGAGATGAGACAGAGCACCAGGAACACGCCCCAGCACCAGCCCAGCGGCATCACATTGTACATCTTCGGACCCAGGAAGAGGAAGAGGTTGCCCACGGCGGTGGCACCCAGCCACAGACCCTGGCACAGGCCCTGCATGCTCTTCGGCGCCACCTTCGAAACGAAGGAGAGGCCCAGCGGGGAGATGAACAGCTCCGCAACGGTCAGGAAGAAGTACGTAACGATGAGCACCCACGGACCGGCTTTCATGGAAGCCTGGGTAGCGGAATCCAGGGCGAGGAAGGTGTTGGACGACGGGTAACCCATCTTGAACGAGAAGATGCTCAGGAACAGATAGGCCAGGGCGGCGATCCCCATACCGTAGGCAATTTTGCGCGGGGTGGAAATCTGACGTCCCCGTCCGGCCAGGAAGGAGAAGAACCACATGATGACCGGGGTGAGCACAATCACGAAGAAGGGGTTTACCGCCTGCCAGATCTCAGGGGCTATCTTGCTGGTATTCACGAAGTCACGGGCAAACATGGAAAGCGACTGGCCGTTCTGGTGGAAAGAGAACCAGAAGAACACCACCACACCCAGGACGGCGAAGAGGGCGTACATGCGCTGCTTGATTTCTTTGGCCATGGCCTGCTTCTCTTCGGCCGTGTACTCCACGGAAACCACGGCTTCTTTCTTGCCCGGGTTGGGGAAGCGCTGCTTGGTCAGGATGAAGATGAGCAGGGAAATGAGCATGGCGGCCACCGAGGCGATGAAGGAGTAGTGCACGCCCGTGTTGAAATAATCCAGGTAGCTGGTGCAGAAAGCAGTGATGGAATCCAGGTTGGCCGGATCCAGAACGGCGCCCGCCTTGGAAGCTTCCACGATCAGGTTGTCCGATACGGTGGCGTTCAGGATGAAATCGTGGCAGAGCTTCGGCAACTGGGCGTTATAGGCCAGGCTGTGGACACCGAGCCACCACTGGCGGAGCAGCGGGGCTACGAACGGGGCGATGAGGCCGCCGATGTTGATGAATACGTAGAAGATCTGGAAACCCGAATCGCGTTTGTCCTTGGCTACTTTCAGGGCCTCGGGGCCTTCCTTGGCGGCATCGGCTTCCAGGTTGTCGTACATCTGGCCCACGATAGCCTGCAGGTTGCCCTTGAACAGACCATTGCCGAAGGCGATGAGGAAGAGGGCTACGCAGGTCAGGGCCAGCAGCCAGCTCTTGTTCTCCGGCGTTGCCAGGATGGGAATGGAGAGCACGGCATAACCGATGGCCATGGTAATGAGGCCCTTCTGGATGGTGCCTTTGTAATTGGCCGTGCGGTCTGCGATGATACCGCCCACCAGGCTCAGCACGTAGATGCCGCAGTAAAATACGGAATAAATGATACCGGCCTTGTCGTCGGCCAAACCAAACTTGGAGCAGAGGAAGAGCACGAGGACGGCGTTCATAATGTAGTAGCCGAACCGCTCTCCCATGTTGCTGAGCGCTGCCGCCAGCAATCCTTTCGGGTGTCCTTTAAACATTGTACTCGTTTATTTTTTAAGAATAATAAATCAACAAACTACACAAATATAGGAATAATTTTGGAAATACTTGTGATTCTGCGCGGCTATGTGGCAAGAATCATGGGCAACGAAAAAACAGACTCTTCTCGTCATCCGTAGCATCAACTAGTGCGCCAACGAGCCACTGTAGTATGTCCAAGACCTACTGTGAATACATTCTGCATCATTTTCGTGACCCCACGAAAATGATGCAGAATGTATTGTATGCCTGATTTTATTTCTTTTTCGGGAGCTTTGAGCTAGTCTTCTCTATCTTCTTTTCCTCAGAGGCGACACGACGCTCTAGTTTCTTGATATCTTCTGCTGGAGGAAGCTCTGATTGTTTTGCATATGCTCGCGGGTTATTGCCGGTTCACCAAACAGATTCTTTCCTTCCACGTTGTAATTTGTCATCTCTGTGGCAAGGTTTTTCGCGGCTATAGTCAAAGTGGGCAAGAAATCGGCAAGAGGGCGACTGTCTTTTACGCCAAGGCGCTTTTTCATGTCTTCCGTTATATGCCCTCCAAAGAGAACAGCATCCCCTTTTGAGCGAATGCGTCCAAATCCTTTGTCATCGACACCTCGTTCATAAATGTTTTGGGACAATTGTTTTTCCGAAGCGCGAAGCCTATCTCTTGACTCCAATCTAGCTATGTAGTTGATCCGTTCCTCAATAAGCTCCGCCTTCCTGGTTTGAACAGCAAAGTAACTCTGAGCAAACGCAATTGGTTCTTTTTTGGGGTCTCCATTCTGTGCTATGAGATAACAAGCATAGCGAGTGAGCATAAAGTCCTGGATATTCCTTAATGCACCTTTCGGTAGTGTGATCGTTTTCGTGACCTCACGAAAATGATCATCAATACTGATACTCTGAGTGTTACAAGAGTCTACTGCACGGTTGATTGCTGAAAGGAAATTCTCCCACCTAGCATAACCAAGGACCTCTTGAAGATCTCGCGCAAACCACACTTCGACCTTTTCCTCTCCATTATCGCTTTCAATGTATGTTGCGATGGAATCAAGTGCTGATTTATACTGTATGATACTCTGCTTATCCATAGTTGATATGTTTATTTGCAAATATAATCAATTATCGTGAACCAAACACCATAGAGATTCAAAATGGGGACGCTTACAGGCGTTTTTCATTTCTGCCTTCAAAAGTGTATCTTTGCAAAGCACAATACTTTTTCGATGAACGAAGACCTTGCAAATATCCAGTACTCGCCGATTTGGGACTACAAATACGCCCGTTTCTTTGAGGAGGTGCAGTACAACGGCAAGACACTCTCTGAACCAGAGCGTAAGGAATTCGTGGCCGTGATAGACGAGACCATAGCCCAGTATTCCGAAGGTCTTCCTATGATGTACGACATACTGGAAAGCATTAAGGACCAGCACGACGATTATCACGAAATCGACCGTACTGTCGTCTCTGTGATGCAGTTTGTCCTCATCACGATGATTGACAGTATGGTGGCCAGCAAGTACTTTATCCTGGCTGACGGCGATTATGACCGCCGTTTTATGCGTGGCAAGTTGATGGTCATCCTCAACGAGGGATTCAAGCGGCTTTACGGCTTCGATGAAAAGACGCACAAGAAGTCAGAGTGGGATCGGCTATTGCCGCTGATGGGCCGCTTCCCGGAAGTCATTAATCGTCAGTACCAGGAGTTGACCTACCATCTGGAAAAGCACGCCAAGTCTTCTTCCTGGTGGAAGGAGGAGCGCAACCTTGAGACGCACATGGATACAGAGAAATTGTACGTGTCCCGTCAGGAAGAAATCATCGAGAGCAAGGTGATGATGGATTCAATGAAACTATTCAACACATTGCATGCAGTAAACAATTTCCTGACAAATGTCCACGCCTGCCTGTTCAATTATCTTGTCACAAAATACCGGCGTGGTGAACTAAAAGATGAATAATAAAGGAGGCCTCAATTCCGCGATGAGTTGAGGCCATTTTTGACTTTTGATCAAAACGCCTGATCTTTATTTCATATAATTTGCTAAATTTGCGTAACGAGAAAACCCTACACCACTATTTTACTCTGTGCTTTCACAAATGAAGAGCAACTGTGACGCTCCGTTAACGTTAAAGGGTGGGATTTCCCCCTTATCATTGTATTATTGATGTCTTTTCGCTAAATTTGCGTAGTAATAACACTTCTAATTTCAAGTATTTAATCAGGTTGCCATGGCGGGTATTGCCATGTTATATAAATATCTTGACATCGATGGTGGATTGGCGATGCTACATAATAGCAATCTACAATTCACTAATTCTACCCGTCTAAATGATCCGTTCGATTGTCACCCTGTGAGCTGACCCTTATTTCTTGGACTGGTTTAACAATATGTCATTCTCATCGGCTCAATGGGGACTGCGTCCCCAGCCGCCGGGCTTACCCCGCGAAGTTTTTTTCATGGTTTTAGGCTGAGCTGACGCGCATCTTGCTCTCTCTGTACTCTACCGGGCTCATTCCACCGAGGCCCAACTGGATCCTGCGCTCGTTGTAGTACTTGATGTACTGCTCAATCCGGTCTATCAATGCCTGGACAGTCTTATACTGGTCAAGGTCACCGATCTCCGTCTTGAGGTTTCCGAAGAAGCATTCGATGACGCTATTGTCATAGCAGTTCCCCTTGTTCGACATGCTCCGCTCTATTCCGTTCCGCTTCATGAACTTGATATAGACGCCAGCCTTGTACAGTTTTCCCTGGTCCGAGTGCATCAATGCTCCCTTCAGGCTCCTTCCAAGGGCTTTTGCCTTATCCTCCAGTTTGTCCAACATCCCCATAACCATATCGGAGTTCGGAGCCGTCGATATCTCATGGCTGACTACCTCCCTGTCAAAGAAGTCCAGCACCGGTGACAGGTATATTTTCGTTCCCAGATGATGGAACTCCGTCACGTCTGTGGTCATCTTCTTCATCGGTTCATCACTGCTGAACTCACGGTTCAAAGTGTTAGGAACAACTGCATCTGCATCTTCTTTATAATATCGGAACCGCTTTGGCCTGTATCTGCACTTCAGCCCCTCCTCCTTCATGATTTTGGCCACGGTTTTCTTGTCAACCTTTATCCCACGCTTTCCGAGTTCCACTGCTATTTTCCGGTGACCATAATAGCCGAAGTTCTCCTCGAAGATTATGATCACTTCTCGTCTCAGCCTTAGCTCCGCATCCGTCATCTCAAGGTGAGACAACCGGTAAAAGTATGTGCTTTTACTCATCCCAGAGACGGCAAGCATTACCCTAAGGCCATACGCCGGCACCAACTCGCGTACCGCTATGACTTCTGCTGCCCATGCTTTGCGGCATACTCCAACTCCATCTGCAGCTCGATCTCTTCTTTTTTTTTAAGATAATCGCATTCGGCCCGGAGCAGGAGATTGGTGTCTTCCAGTTCCTTTATTTTTGCCTCCAGTTCCTTCCTGGTAGTGCCTTTGTCGCTTTTACGTCGCATCGTAATGTGGCTTTGAACGGGAGCAGTCGGATAATACTCTCCAAGCAATCCCATCTCCGCTGCCAATATCCAGCGACGGAGCGTCTGCCTGGAGACGCCGAGGCTTTCCCTCCGCGAAGATAATTCATTTCCTCCACTTGACCGCACAACTTGCGCCATCATTTTTTTTTGCGTCGTCGTTGCCGTCTGCAGGAAGGACGTCACGGCCTTGATGTCCGCATTGGAACGCGACCGGATCTCTCGCACTTTTCCCAAGGAAAGACCCATCGTGTCCGCTACCGTTTGCATCCGGATGCCCGATTCAATCGCTCGGATAACCTTGATTTTCACTTGTGTACTCACGGCTCTCTTTAACTCTGGCATAATCCTTTCGTTTTATGTCCAAGTTTTTCGGGGCACCCCAACTTTTTAGCCGAAAGGCTTCGGGATCTACTGTCATTTGATAAATCTTAATATTTGGGTTGCATTTGAGTGCTTCTTTAATGACTTTTTCTTTTTCTTCTTTTCCTATTTTGATGCCTAAATAGAGAGATTCAAAGCATTCTCCTCCAAGACGGGGGTATGCGCGAACTTCTTTCCAATCAACGTCTTCTTTTCTTTTGGATTTGTAGGGTAGTCCCATGGGAACAAAGAAGGGACTATTATCGTTGTTTGCCGGGATAGGATCTATTAATAATAATCTCACCTCTTGCTCATGAGCCCAATCTTTGGCTTTTGTTGAGTGCAGGTAATGAGATAAATCTCTCACATCATGGAAGTAGTCGGGCTTATCAATAACATCCCGATACTGGACCTCGATCTCCCTTGCTCCCAAATTAATACCACAAAGAAACCTTGAGAGATATTTGCGAGCCTTTTCCATATTGAGCCCAATGCAGACGCCCTTGTGATTACCATAATATGCCCACATCGGGACGGAGTCATGTATTTTAGATAAACTACATACCCACGTCTTGTTCCTCAAATTGGTCATGTCGGTTTCACCCTGTTCCTTGAGGAAATCAGCTGGTGGCCAACAGTTTTCGTTTGTGGGGACATTTGAGAAATCAAATAAGGCAGGGTGGGGTGCCCCGAAAAACTTGGACATAAAACGAAAGGATTATGCCAGAGTTAAAGAGAGCCGTGAGTACACAAGTGAAAATCAAGGTTATCCGAGCGA
>ONIQ01000059.1 GCA_900317925.1 uncultured Bacteroidales bacterium
CCGCCGCTTAGGAAGCGCTCCCCCGCCGTCAGGTCAAAGTAATTGTCGCTGAAATTCAAGGCCGTACAAGTCCCCGGAAGCGGCTTCCCGGACGCATCGAGGCGCAGCATGGCACCCGGGATATGCAAGAAAACGCCTTTCGCAAACACATCGGTGGAAACCGTGACATCCAATCCGTCTCCGGCAGGAACGACGAAAACCGATAATTTCGGGCGCGGCAGCTGTGCCTCTTTTACGGAAGAGAGCAGGCGGATCGAACGGTAACGCACGCCAGATGCATCGGTAAAGACCGTCCGCACATAGGCCTGGGAAGCCGGAACAGGGCCCAGGACCCGTGCCTGTTCCATCCGCAGCCAGCAAACGGCGGAGCCTGCCGCCTGCGAAACCGGCATCCGCTCCCGCCAGAGCGGCGAACCGTCAAAGCGTTCGACCGAGACTTCCAGCGTTCCTTTCAGGGCCAAGGGGCGGTCGGACACCACCCAGAAGCTCATTTCCCCATCCAGCAGGGAGACCGACGGAAGCACGTCGCGGTAGGCATCCCGCAGGAAATAATGCAGCGGTTTCCACGTTCCGTACCAATCACGACCCGCCCAGGAGGCCACCGGCCAGCAGTCGTTCAGCTGCCAGATCAGCGTTCCGCCGCACAGGTCGCGGTCCCGCCGATGGGCCTCCACGGCCCGGCGCATGATGTCACCCTGTGCCATCTGGGTCAGATAGACCAGGTCCTGAAAACGGTCCGGCACGTAGTATATTCATCCGCCAGCATCTCCAGCATCCGCCTATTGGCCCGGCTGCCGCCCCGCTGATGAAACATCATCATCTCGGAATCGGGCCGCCAGTCCGCGGAATCCGGCGCAAAAACGCGCACCGTCTCCATACCGGCGAAGGACTGGAAACCATATTCGCTGTAGAAGCGGCTGTGATGGCGTTCGTATTGGTCCGAAGGGCCGCGCTTCTGCCACGGGGTCCAATAGTGGGAATCTGCCAGCATCGGGTTGGTGTTGCGACTGCCTTCCGGGCTCCAGGGCGATGACGGGACGTAGTCCGTCCCGGGCGAACAGCGCCGGACCACTTCCGGCAGGTCATGGTAGTATTGGAGGTTCAACTGGGCCACCGCCATGTTGTCATAGGCCGGGATTCCCTTTTGGACGTTGCTCCAGCCATACCACATGTCACAGCACTCATTGTTTCCGCACCACAAGGCAATGCAGGGGTGGTTCCGCAGCCGCCGGACATTGTCTTCCGCCTCGGCCAGGACGCTCTCGCGAAGCGCCCCTTCATAAGGATAGATGCTGCAACTGAACATGAAGTCCTGCCAGACCAGGATGCCGTACCGGTCGCACAGTTCATAGAAATAATCGTCTTCGTACACCCCGCCGCCCCAGACGCGCAGCATGTTCATGCCGGCGGCGGCCGCATCGCCCACCACCCGCTCATAGCCTTCGCGGCCCACGCGGGGCAGGAAAAGGTCGTTCGGAATATAATTGGCACCCTTCATGAAAACCGGGCGGCCGTTTACCTCGAAATAGAAAGAGCGGCCCTTCGCATCGGCGTTCCGGACCAGCCGGACGGAACGGAGCCCCACTTTGGCGCGGTACGTTCCGCAAGACAGGTTCCCCTGCTGGACGGCCACCTGAAAATCGTACAGGAACGCTTCCCCCTGCCCCGCCGGCCACCAGAGCCGCGGATTGCGGATGCTTACCGGAATCTCGATCCGGTTCAAGCCGGGTTCCAGCTGCTGCCGGGAATAGACCGGACGGATGCCATCGGCCCCGATGGCCACGGTTGCCGGTCCGCTCACCCGCGTTTCCACCTCTACTTCCACCTTCAGGCGGACTTCCTTCGCGGAAACGGCTACCTGGTGGAAAAAGACATCGCGCAAGACGGCCCCTTGGCTGAATTCCAACCGGACACTCCGCCAGATGCCGGAGGTCACGATCCGCGGTCCCCAGTCCCAGCCGTAATGGTAGCCGGCCTTGCGTGCAAAAACGCTGATCTGCCTGTCCAGCAGGCCGCCGTTTGCACTCTGGTCGTTGCTCACGCGGTAATGTACCGGATAGGCCTCCCATTTGGGCAGGTCCACCTTCACGGGCGAATGCAAATAGACTTCCAGGACATTTCCCGAGGGTTTCAGCAGGGAATCCACCGCCACCCGCCAACGACGGAACATATTGTCTGCCTGCAAGATACGCGTCCCGTTCAAGGTAACGTCGGCATAGGTGTCCAGGCCGTCGAAGCACAGTTCCGCACGCGTGTGCGCCAGCAGGGAATCCGGGACATCAAACGTGCGCGTATAGACCCAATCCTCCTTGTCCACCCACTGCACGGCCCGTTCGCCGAATCCCATGAAGGGATCGCCAATCACCCCAGCGGCCATCAGGTCGGTGTGCACGGTTCCCGGGACGATCGCCGGATAGGTCTGATGCCCACGGGCCTGCCGCATCTGCCAGGCACCGTCCAGCGGAAGCGTCGCGTGGGAACGGGCGATAACCGGAGCCGCCAAGCCCAGGAGGGTCGCAGCCAGGAGGGAAAGGATTCTTTTCATATCAATAGACGAGTGAGCGGAAATTCCGGACGCGATGGAAGGTGACCAGGTTGCCGTCGTGTGCGTTGCGGGCATGCTCATCGCCCGAGCGGCTCACGATGACCAGGTCGTCGCCGTCGATGGCCATCGTGGCATAGTGGCGGGCGGCATTGTCGGCCGGTCCCACGGCCACCAGGCCGGCGAAGGTCCAGCGCAGCAGGTCAGGAGAATACGACAGGGCCAGGCGCCGGCGCTCCTGCATGCGGCCGTCCGGCTGCGAGTGGAGCAGCCAGAAAAGCTGCGTGGCTTCGTCGTAACAGAGATAGAACTTCAGGTTGGCACCGGGAATATGGGTAAACAGCACCTCGTGGCCGTTGCGTTGCAGGCGTTCGATGGCCAGGGAACCGTCTTCCCGCTCCACGCCGCGCAGCATTACGCCGATATCGGGAATTCCCGTATTGGCGCGCATCATCAGCACCACCGAACGGCCGGTAGAATCATAAAAGGGCCGGTCCGGATCATGCACTCGGACCACATTGGTCTCCAGGATGCCCGCATTCAGCTGGTTCACCACCGCGGGGATGCCCGAAGGCACGGCCGCCGCCATATCGGCATCGGGATTATACAGGGGCGAGAATTTCCACGCGCGCGCATCGGTCAGGTCGGCATCGACGGGAGCCTGCATCAGCACGGGACCCACACCCGGCCAGGGATGGCCGTCCGAGACCCATTTTTCATAGACCAGCGTCACCTTGCCGTCGTAGATATCTACCGACGTGCAGCTTTGGTGCCAGCGCGGCTCAGGGCAGAGGACGGAAGGTTCCGACCAGCTCTCTCCCCCATCGTCGCTGCGGGTAATGAGCAGCCGGCCCGAATGGCCGACCATGTAGAGGGTGTTTCCGGTACGGAAAAGGATTTCGTGCATCATCGGCAGCCGCGCAGGCGTCTCGCGCCAGGTCCGGCCCTTGTCGTCGGAAAGCAGCACGCGGATCTGGTTGCCGGCCCGATAATCGCCCAGGTCCGATTTGGGACCGTCCAGGGCGGCCGTACCGGGCCCGCCGTAATCAACGGCCACCACGTAGCGGCCGGAGGGCATCACCACGATGGCAGGCGTGTAAAGGAAGATACTGTCCGCACAGGGAGAGGTGGCAATGACCTGCTCCGAGCCCAGAATGTGCCCGTCCGCACCGGGACGGCAAGCGCCCAGGAACAGGACCGCCAGGCAGCAGGCCAGGAGCAGCCGGTTCATCGGCCCAGGAAGGCCAGCATCCCCTCCACATCGGCCACCGGGAAGGCCTTCTGCTCGCCGCTGACGAGGTTTTTCAGGTTTACCTGGCCGGCTTCCATCTCGTTGGCGCCGGTAATGGACAGGAAGGAGATGGACTTGCGGTCGGCATATTCAAACTGCTTCTTGAGTTTGGCCGCCTCGGGATAAATCTCGACGCCCACACCGGCAGCACGCAGGGCCGATGCCACGGGCAGGAGGTAGCGCACCTCCGCCTCGCCCATGTTGGCCAGCAGCAACTGTGTGGTGCTGCGCAGGTTCTTGGGGAACTTGTCCAGACCCTTGAGCACGTCGTAGATACGGTCGGCGCCGAAGGAAATGCCCACGCCCGAGGTATCGGGCAGGCCGAAGATTCCGGTCAGGTTGTCGTACCGGCCACCGCCGCAGATGCTGCCGATGGCCCAGTCGAGGGCCTTCACCTCAAAGATGGCACCCGTATAATAGTTCAGGCCGCGGGCCAGCGAGAGGTCGATTTCCACCGGGCAGGCCACACCGGCGGCACCGATGAGACCGAAGAGTTCCTCCAGCTCGTCCAGGCCTTTCAGACCGGTTTCGGAAACCAGGCCGGAAGCGCTGCCGCCCTTCATCAGTTCGCGCATGCGGGAGAGCTTCTCCTCCGTGGTCCCGCTGAGCTGCAGGATGGGACGGATGACTTCCACCGCCGCGGGGGTGAGCCCCTTCTCCAGCATTTCGGCTTCCACATTTTCCAGGCCGATCTTATCCAACTTGTCGATGGCGACGGTGATGTCCACCACCTTGTCCGGGAAGCCGCAGATCTCGGCAAAGCCCGTCAGGACCTTGCGGTTGTTGATTTTCACCAGTACGCGCACGTCCAGCAGGGAGAACACCCGGTCCACCATCTGCACCAGTTCCAGTTCGTTCACCTGCGAGCGGCTGCCGATGACATCCACATCGCACTGATAGAACTCGCGGTAGCGGCCTTTCTGCGGACGGTCGGCCCGCCAGACCGGCTGGATCTGGAAACGCTTGAACGGGAAGGAAATCTCGTTGCGATGCTGCACCACATACCGGGCGAACGGAACGGTCAGGTCATAGCGAAGACCCTTTTCGGGAGCCAGCGCCGCCTTTTCACCGCTGTTCTGGATGCGGAAGAGGAGTTTGTCACCTTCCTCGCCATACTTCCCCAGCAGGGTGGACAGGTTTTCCATGGCCGGCGTCTCGATCTGCGCATAGCCAAAGGTGCGGAAAACGCTTTTGATGGTATCGAAAATATAATTCCTTTCGGCCATGTCCTGCTGGCCGAAGTCTCTTGTGCCTTTCGGAATAGACGGAGTCTGCATACAACGTGCGCTTAAAAACCTTTCTGCAAAGGTAATATATTATTCGTGGACCGCAAAGCGCTGCTGCGCCAGCTGCTCATACCGGGTGCCCGGACGGCCGTAATTGGCATACGGGAAGATGGAAATACCGCCGCGCGGGGTGAAGAATCCCGTCACCTCAATGTATTTGGGATCCATCAGGGCCACCAGGTCCTTCATAATCATATTCACGCAATCCTCGTGGAAGCCCCCGTGGCTGCGGAAACTGAAGAGATAGAGTTTCAGGCTCTTGCTCTCGACCATGCGGACATCGGGGATATAGCTGATCCGGATTTCGGCAAAGTCGGGCTGACCGGTGATCGGGCAGAGCGTGGTAAATTCCGGGCAGTTGAAACGAACCCAGTAATCGTGGTCCTGGTGCAGGTTCTCAAAGGTCTCCAACACCTCGGGCGCATAGTGCTGCGAATAAGTGGCTTCGCGGCCCAACGCTTTCAGGCCTTCTTCTTTTCTACTCATTATATATCTCTGATTTTAAACGGATTATACGATATCTGACCGTCGAAAACATCCTCGTCGTCCACCCGCTTGAGGTAATGGACGAAACGGGACGTGACGGGCAGGATGACAATTTCATACAGCACCTTGAAGGTAACCTGCGCAAGCATCATACCCATGAGGATCTTCACCGGCGTACCGAAGAAGGCGATGGGCATAAAAATCGCGGAATCCAGCACTTCTCCCGCCAGGGAGGAGACGATGGCGCGCACCGGGAAATACTTTCCCTGCGAGGCAACCTTCATACGCGACAGCACGTAGGCGTTCATGGTCGATCCCGCCAGGAAGGCCAGCAGTGAAGCCACGAACACGCGCGGAGCCATCGTGAACACATAGTTGAAATGCGGAGCCCCATCCCAGAAAGATGCCGGTGGCAGCCAGACGATCAGCTGGGCGGCCAGCACCACAAAAAGGTTCATCAGAAAGCCGGTCCAGATAATCAGACGGGCTTTCCGGTACCCCCACACCTCGGCCAGACAGTCGTTAAGGATGTAGGAGATCGGAAAAATGACCACCGCTCCGGGGAGGCTGATTCCTCCCAGGGAAAAAATTTTGGTGGCAAACAGATTGGACGCAATCAAGCATACCGTGAAACCCACGGATACGAGCAAGAATGCAGGGGAAAGATTTTTTTTCATTTTTCTTGTTTTTATACTGGTTAACAAGCACAGTTTCAAAGGATGATTATTCTCCGGCCTCCTTCAGGCGCTCGGCGTTCTCCGCGATGGTCAGCTGGTCGATGCATTCCTGGATATCACCGTCCATGAAGACGGGGAGGTTGTACATGGACCATCCGATGCGATGGTCGGTCACGCGCCCCTGCGGATAATTATAGGTACGGATTTTCGCGGAACGGTCGCCCGTGGACACCATCGTCTTACGCTTGGCGGCAATGCCGTCCAGGTATTTCTGGTGTTCCAGGTTGTACAGACGCGTCCGGAGTTCTTCCATGGCGCGGTCGAGGTTCTTCAACTGCGAACGCTCTTCCTGGCACTGGACCACGATACCGGAAGGGATATGGGTAAGCCGCACGGCGGAATAGGTCGTGTTCACGCCCTGGCCACCGGGACCGGACGAGC
>ONIQ01000043.1 GCA_900317925.1 uncultured Bacteroidales bacterium
CTGAAGGAAAGTCGAACTTCTCACAAAGTTGCTTGAATACGCCACTCTCAGAGGCCTTATAAACTGACCCCTTTTTCAGTGCCCTTAAAAAATTTGCAGAGTATCGGCAGCCCATCAATTCCAATTTATACTAATCTACTCGAGAAATTACGATTTGTCCAACTCTCAAAGATAATCATTACTCTTTGCAAAAAACTGCAAATAATTTGGTTTATAATATAAACTTGTTTATATTTGCACCGTGGAAGGGGAAGACTGCGCAGCTTCGTCCATCCGCAAAAAAATGGTTAAACAATTGATACAATGGAACAAAACAAAGAAATGACAGCTCAGGAAAGCCTGGCGCTCATCACTGAAACAATGAACAACAACCGCAAGGATATTGTTCGTAGCAGCGGAAAATACTTCGTTTTGTGGGGAATTCTGCTCACAGTATTCTCACTTCTTGTCTTCATCCTCTGGAAAACCACAGGAAAGGCGGTATGGAACAACCTGTGGTTTGCCTTACCCGCAATAGGCTATCCTCTTGCGCGGCTGATAAAAAGCAAAGAAAAGCCAGCCCGCGCAGAGAACTACATCAGCCGCATCAACGGCGGCATCTGGGGCTCCTTCGGCCTGTTTGCCTGCTCTGTTGCCCTGTTCACAATACTTTACAGCCTGCTCGGTGACAGTACGCTAACCGCAATTGTCCTTGGGGCCACTCTGACAGCGCAGATTGTCCTTCTCTTTGGAATAGCAGAAACTATCAGCGGCATTGTCCTCAAGAACTGGACGATAAAGATTGCCGGATGGATTACCGGCATCGGAGGCCTGGCCATATTTTATATCGCCCAGGCAGAAGCCGAACAATTGTTCATCTTCACATTTGCTGGGATCGTTCTGGCAGCCACAGGGCTTATTGTAAAACAACAGTACAAGTAGCCTATGTTTCCCAAGTTAGATCCGCTCCTTCATTCTGAACTCCGGCTGGCGGTGATGAGCATCCTGGCCGGAGTGGATGAAGCCGATTTCACCTATCTGAAAAGGCAGACAGGGGCCACCTCAGGTAACCTCAGCGTGCAGATAGACAAACTCACCACTGCCGGATATATCACCATGGAGAAGGGCTTCAAGGGCAAGATGCCCCGTACTACCTGCAGGATTACTCCCGCGGGCCAGGAAGCCTTTGGTAAATATGTGGAAGCGCTTAAAGAATACCTTTCGGCGAGTAAATAATCGAACCAAATATAAATCGCTGGTCTTATGAGAAAACATTGGATTGACAATCTCCGCTGGGTGACAGTGTTGCTGGTACTGCTGTACCACGTAGTTTATTATTACAACAACAAGGGTGTTTTTGGGGGAATCGGAGGGTTTGGCGAGTATCCTGAGGTGCCGCAGTATCAGGATGTGCTGATGTATATCCTGTACCCGTGGTTCATGCCGCTGTTGTTCATCCTTGCGGGCATCAGTGCCCGATATTCGTTGGAAAGGCATTCCGCCCGGGATTGGTTCAAGGCGCGTACGCGGAAATTACTGGTCCCCGGGACCCTGGGTCTGCTGGTATTCCACTGGATTGTGGGATACTTCAATACGGCCGTGGCGGCAAGGCAGGGGGTGTTTGACGGGATTCCCGCGCTGGGCCGATATTTCATCATGGCGGTCAGCGGCATCGGCCCGCTGTGGTTCATCCAGGTGTTGTGGCTGCTGTGCCTGGTGCTGCTGCTTGTGAGGACTCTGGACCGCGGGGACAAGTTCTGGACCTGGTGCGGAAAGGCGAACATCGTCTGGATTATCATGCTGGGCGTGCTGTTCTGGGCAGGGGAGCAGACGCTTGTCCGGAACCCGCGGCCCCAAAGCCTGGACGGCCTGCTGAACCTGTACAAACCCCTGTTCTACATGATCCCGTTCCTGCTGGGGTATTTCGTATTCTCGCACGACGAGGTGCAGGCTCAGCTTGGGAGGGCGTGGATTCCGCTTATGGCCTGTGCCGTTGTCTCCGGAGGAATCCTTGTCGGCACCACCTTCGGCCAGGACAATACTTCGCCGCAATATCTGGGAAGCCCTCTGAATTGCTTGTACGGCTGGCTGATGTGCCTTGCAATGATGGGCTGGTTCAAGGCAAAATTTGACCGTACAGGCGCTTTCGCCGCCTATTTGACCCGCTCCAGCTACGGCATCTATATAGTTCACTATCTGGTAATTGCCAGCCTGGGATACATGATGAAAACCTACACCCAGTTACCCCCGTGGTCCATGTACGCAATTCTCACCATAGTCGTCTTCACCCTCTGCCCCCTCCTATATGAAGCCCTCCACCGCATCCCGCTAGTCCGCTGGTGTGTATTCGGGGAAAAGCAAAAAAAAGCTTGAAAATTTACAAGCTAAAGCACAAGCTGTTTATAGAGTAGAGGACTCCAACTTGTCCAAAAGTATCTGGTCTGCAGGCATCGCGTGAAATATCGTGTTTGTTGAACATTTTCAAACGTATCTTTTCTGTACTGACTTGTTCTCAGCAAAACTCAGTCCACGACTTTCCTACTGACATTTTGGCGTAAAAAAAAGGCGCAGCCCTCCAAGACTGCGCCCTTCAACTTAATGACTGTGGCGTCAGAGATTATTGTATCTCAATCTGCTTGACGGCCTTCTGGACATCCTCTTTCTCCTTCTTGGGGATGTGGACATTCAGCACACCGTGCTCCACCTTGGCTTCAATCTTGTCGGCCTCGGCATCCTCGGGAAGCGTAAGCATCTGCTCGGGAAGCGTAAGCATCTGCTGGAACTTCTCGTAAGAGAATTCACGGCGTAGATACCTTCCGTGCTGTTTTTTCTCATGGTTATCGGCCTTCTTTTCCATGTTGATGACAAGGTTGTTGTCCTCGTCCACATGGACCTGAAAGTCCTCCTTGGTGAGACCCGGAGCGGCGAGCTCCACGTCATATTCTTTCTCGTTCTCAATTACATTGATGGCCGGAGCGGTGTAGTTCGTTCTTTCCATCCAGCTGTTGTCGAAGAAGTCGTTGAAGATGTCAGGCAACCAGCTTTGATTCCTTCTAATCGTAGGTAACATAACAAAATCATTTAAACATTCTTCGGTTTCAGGTCCTTACGTGGCCTTCCGTCCGGGTTCCTCATCGGAACTCGGAACGCCTAAAGATATTGCAAAGCTGGGACCAGTGCCGGGATGATAGACTTTTTGTCACCATAGAAGTGCCAAATAGTCCATTTTGAGGACAGAATGTCCGTAGGCTTCCTATCCGGCTGCATGCCGGGAGTGTTCAGATACAGCGAAATGATGCCCTGATGCAGCCGTGCGAACTTGTCAAATTCGTTGTTATTCATGGCGTTCTTTTTACATTGAAAACCGTTCGCCCCTCAAACGCCTCCTAACTATCTAACTATCAATATTTTCAAAGACTTATATATAAATTTTTAGTGGACACTAATGCGGACACATATGAAGTAATAAAGTAGTGCTATAATTTTTTTGCTTGTCGAAAAGAATCCCTATCTTTGCAGTGTCTATGTTTAGGAGGCCCTGTCCGGAGCCGTTATTTTATGGCGGCGAGGCGGGGCCCCCGTTTTTCTTTCTTTGGGGTGGCCTGGTCGATAGTACTGACTGCCAGGAGAAATAAAATGGGTTGTCATGATGGCTTGGAAGTGTTTGACAATCCCATCGACAATGGCAAGACTCCTAAAGATCCCAACTTCAAGGTCGAGGACTACCAAGGTGAACAATGCATTCACGGAATGGCAGATTCATATCGTATTCTGCCGATTGCAATAAAACCTATAGAATCGTTCCCGGAACGGTGTGGCGGACGAAGGCTTCGGCGTAGGCGCAGCGGCATTCGAGGCCGCGGAAACGTTCCATGGGGATGTGCCATTCGTCCAGCAGGGGATCCATGCCCTGGCTTTCATGGCAGCGGCAGGCAGCATGTTTCTGTTCGATGACCGGGCTGATGTCCACCCAGTCAGTGGGATGGAACAATTGGCTCTGGGTGCCGGTCATGGCCTCGAAATAGTACAGGTCGAAGCAGCGGTCCAGGCGGCGCCAGGCATCCAGGACCAGCAAGGCGCAGATGCCGTGGTCGCGGTGGCTGTCAATGGGCCAGTGGGTAATCACCACGTCCGGTTTTTCCTGCTCCAGCAGTTCCCGCATCTGGCGGTAGCGCTCGCGGTTCAGTTCCGTATTGCCATCCACCTGGTCCATGAACAGGAACCGGGCACCGGTGACGGCGCAGGCAGCCTTCACTTCCTTTACGCGGATGGCGGCCGCTTCGTCGTGCGATTTGCCGGCGATGCCGGCTTCGCCCCGGGTCAGGTAGACGCTTACCACTTCGTGGCCCGCCGCGGAAAGCAGGCACATGGTGCCGCCGGCGCAGGTTTCCGGGTCGTCAGGATGAGCCCCGATAACCAGGATTTTCTTTTTGCCTTTCACCGCCTTATCAGCGGATGGCTCCGTGCCTTTTCCAGCCAGTGGAATGCCCAGGACCGTCATGGCGGTGGCTCCTGCGGCGGTTTTAATCATTTCCCTCCGGTTCATATCAATAGGTCCATTTGTAATCGTAATCCGCGCCGCCGGCACCGATGCGGAAGGTGTGGACTTCGCGTTTTTCGGGTTTGACGGCGATGACATCCACGCACATCATCTGCCGGTAGTCGAAGAAGGCGTGGGTGGTCCCTTCGAGCATCAGGTCCGGGCTCACCCAGCCGTAACCCTGGGTAATGTAGTAATCCACATCGTTGTAATCGACATGGCAGTTGGCGTGGCTGTCGCCGCAGAGCATGCCCGCCAGGGTGCCGCCGTCATGGACAAAGTCGCTCAGGACGGCCATGAGGCGGATGTTGTTTTCTTGGGTATGGGTCTGGCTTACGGAAGAGACCATGTTCCAGCGGCCCATCGGGTGCGGCATGTAGTGCGCCATGACCAGGACGGTCTTGTCTTTGGGCGTATCGGCCAGCAGACCTTTCAGCCATTCCTGCTGCGGCTCGTCGAAGAGATAATAGGAGTCCCCCAGCGTGCGGGTACCGGTGCTGTTCAGCAGGATGATGCGGATGTCCTTTCCGGGTACGTCGTACCAGCCCCAGGTCTTTCCGGGCACCAGCCGGTAGGCCTCGCCCGCCTTTTCCTGCCAGGGTTTCTGGAAGGTGGCGGAGATTTCTTCCTCGGTGAAATAGTTTTCCTTGCCCTTGCCGGCGTCCCAATCGTGGTTGCCCGGGGCATAGAGCCAGATGCCGTCAAATTGGTTCATCTGCTCCAGGGTATTGCGCACCACCGATGCGGCATAGACCGAATCCAAGGTGGCGGGATAGGAGTTCAGGCCGATATCGCCGAGCAGGGCCATGAAGTCAAAACCAAACAGCGGGGCGGCTTTGGCGGCATAGCCGATGTGCTTGTAGCTGAACCGGCCGGCGGTGTGGATATCGGTCAGGATGGGGTAGCAGAGTACCTCGTCTTCGCCTTTCCACTCGGCAAAACGGGCATAGGCTTCCTCAATCTGCGGCATTACAAAGCGGTCGTCGCTGGTCAGGGCGTCCTCCTCTTCCAGGATGTGCGTATTGAGCGGCCGCCAGAGGATGGTGGGCGTGGAATAGAGAAAATCGAGGGTCTGGCCTTTGTCGTAGTCGAAGAACTCGATGCGAAGTTTGTGCGTTCCTTTGGCCAGCGGGAGCGAGACCTCTTTGAGGATGGGACCATGGGCTCCATCGTTTTCAAGGAGCAGTTCGCCGTCAACATAGAAGCGGGAGCCGTCGTCCGTGCACAGCTTGAAGGAGTATTCTTCGGCTTTTTTCACGCGCAGATCGGTTTCGAAGAGCACGGCGAAGTGGTTGGCCGAATCGGGCAATTCCTCCAGGTCGAGGTTCTTCTTGACCCCCGTCAGGTCGGGTGCGCCGAGGGTGGAGAAGTCCGGCAGATAACGCTCGGGCCAGTTGTACCAGAGCTGATAATGCACCACGGGCTCTTGTTCCCCGCAGCAGGCGCCGGCCAGCAGGGTCCCCAGGGCGGCCAGCAAAAAAAGACGGACGGTACGCATCTTGCATTCGATTTATGGGTTCATGTTACAAATATACAAAAAAACGGGATGATCGGTTATCGCGCGTGTACCACCTTCACGGGGCGGCGGGGTGCGACGACCACCGAATCGGGATGATCGCACGTCACGTTCTGGAGGCGGATCACGGTGGTATCGTACTGCATTCCGGGAGCATCGATTGCATTGAGCATCAGGATTTTGCTGTTGCCGATGCGGGAGTCGCGCAAGATGATGCTGTCCACCGGCGTGCGGCTCTGGATGAGGGCGGGAATCTCATTTTCCAACGATATCCGTTCGAAAACGATGTTGCTTTGGACAGGGATCTCCGCGTACGGGTAGTAGCTGCGCGAGAACTGGTCGTGGTCGAAGTGCAGGCAGAGTGCGAGGTGGCGTTTTTTCTGCAGCCGGATATCGCGGAAAACAACGTTGCGCACCCCGCAGCTATGGCAGATATTCCGGTCCTGCGACAGGGTCCAGGTGATGCCGTCAGAGTAGGTGAGGGTTCCTTCTTTGTGATCCGGCCGGCAGGCGGACGTGTAATTCTTTTTGATTTTGGGGCCGTTGCTGCGGTAGATGCGCCCGCCGGAAACCACTGCGTCGCCGGAGGACTGGATGTCCATGCCGGGTTCCCAATCCCGCCAGCCTCCGGCGAGGATGCGCGCGAAAAAGCCCGTGGTGCCGTGCTCGGGGTCGTCCAGGTCCGTGCAGTCCTCGATGAGCCCGTTTTCAATCCACCCGAGCTCGGGGTTCGAGGTGGTATAATCATGGGCGTTGAGGGCGATGGGGTCGTCGTAGGTTTTGAACGTACCGTGCCGCACCACGAAGTTGCGGCCGGGTCCGAAGTGTACGGCATCCTTCATCCCTTCGATGTGTACGTTTTCCACGAGGACGTCCTCGAAGGTGCAGATCTGCAGGGCGAAATCGTCCGCGGGCAAATCCGTGATGGTCAGGTGGTCGATATGCAGGTTTTTTACATAGAAGAAGGCCAGCTGGCATTTGAGACCCACGATGGCGGGGATGTCTATGGGCCGGTCCGTCCCGGTATCCAGGCCGTTGCAGCGCAGGTTCAGCCCGCTGATGTGGATGTCGTGGTCGTACGTGCGGGAGAAGGCGCCCCGGTTGATGAACGCGAACCGCGCGATGGTCCCGTCCGGAGCGGGTACCCGGCGGAGCACCACCCCGCTGTCGAAGGTGAGACGGGTGTCGGAATCGACCGTCAGCGTGCGGCAGATATCATAGACACCAGCCTTCCGGACGTGGATGGCTCCACCCCCGTCCAGGCATCGCTGCAGGGCTTCCGTATTGGCCGTCGCATCGTTCCCGGGCAGGAAGCCGAAGCGGTCGGCATACTTCACCTGTCCCAATCCGGCCGGGGTATGCGCTTCATCGGCTACTCCGGCCGAAATGCCCGAGAAACCATAGGTGGCGCGGGTGGCTTTCGTGGCTTGGAGCCAGCAGGAATCGACCGCGGACGTGGCGGGGATGCGCGCAACCGGCGGAAGAACGAAACCGGGAATGGCCTCCAGTACCGGCGGATGTTCCGTAAAGCCTTTCAAGGGATCGTCCGGATCCAGGAAACCGGGATTCGCGACGGTTTTCCAGTTGTCCTGCAGGAGCGAGATAAAATTGGCTTTCCCGGAGAGGTCGTCATTATAATAATGGTCGCTCCAGACTACTTTCTCGAAGGCCCATCGAACATGATACAATACATTGCGGACGAATTCGTTGCGTTGGGGCTCGGCGGGATCTCCCTCGTAGTAGGAAGCGAATTCTGGGTAGTGTGCGCGGAAGGCGGGCCCGTCCACCAGGGCCACCGAGTCGCGGTGGGCGATGAGACGGTCGGCGCCCCAGGTCTTCAGCCGCTCGTCGGTCTTGACGGCCGCGCAGGGCAGGTCCATGAAGATATTGTCGTGGTAGCGGATATCGCTGCCGCCCCCGATCTGGACGGGCGGTGAGGTGATGTTGCGGAGGATATTGCCGTACACCTCGGCTGCGCCGGAACCGTCGTCGTGATAGAACGCACGCACGTTGAAAGGCACATCGATGTCGTGGACATAGTTCCAGCGGATCACACTGCCCCGATGGGTTGGATTGCGCCCATAATAGAGGGCGCCGTTGTCTTCAATATCCATGCAGACGTGGTGGATGTTGTTGCATTCCAACGTCTGGTCGTTGCCCAGCATCAGGATGGCCATCGTGGCCGATTGGTAAATCTCGCAGCCCGATACGCGGTTGCCCAGGCCGCTCATGGCCACGCCCACGCGATATTGCATCTCGATGCGGTTGAAATTGCGGATGCGGCAGTTCTCCACGTAGTTGTCGCCCCGGACGATGTTTTTCCGGTCTCCTCCGGCGAGTTCCACCGCTCCGGCTCCCAGGTCGTAGAGTTCGCATCGGGAAAGACCGCTGGTGCGGCAGGCCGAATCGACCGTAACCGCAACGTGCCCCATTCCATGGATGCTGCAGTCTTCCAAACGCGTATCGCGGCAACCGAGGATGCGTACGCCGTCGCCCCGCGAGCAGGAGAGTTCCAGACCGGACAGAACCACCCGGTTGCAGTGCTTCAGCTGCACCAGCGGCGCTTCCATCACGCTCATTTCCAAGGTGTGCGTCCCTTCCGGCAGCATCACCCAGCCGCGTTTCTGTTCGGTATCCAGGGCATATTCGCCCGGGCAGGTCACCTCTTCGGGGATATTCAGCACCTTCCAGCGCTGGAAGTGCTCGCCTTCGCGGCGGCCGAAGCCGTAATTGGTCAGGCTGCCCGCCTCGAGGGTCTTGTCTGCCCCTATCCGGGCGATGGGAACCAGTTCACTGGTCCATCCGAAACGGAAACACCCCCACAGCCACCCCAGCTTGGGATTATTCCATTCCAGAGGACGGTCCTCGCGAAAGGAAAGGGTGCCGAATCCTTCGTCGTCTTGCGGGCGGATGCGGCCGCGGCCGGCCACGACCACGGAATCCAGGGGGAGCGCCGTTCCGTCGGGCCACTCGCTCAGGCGCAGGGGGACGCCGTCGGCAAAGAGTTCAGACCAGGCCGGACCGGTCAGGTGCGGATCGCCCTTCGGGCAGATGGCGCCCAGCGGGTAGCGGCGCAGGTCCAGCCGGCGCACGCCGTCGGCCAGTGCGAAACCTTCCGCCGCTTCCTTCTTCCCTGCGCGGCGAAGGTGCCGCAGGGGGATGCGGACGCCTCCGCTCAGGCACGCGCCTTCACCCCGGATGACCAAATCGCTCTTTCCCTCCACCACCAAGGTCCGGCGCAGGCGATACACACCCTTGCACAGCACGAGGGTGTCGCCCGCCGTGGCCTTGTTTACCGCCCGTTGGAGAGCCGCCGTCCGCCGTACGCGGATTTCCCGGGATTGGAGTGAAGGAGTTGCGGCCAACAGGCACAGGCATAAGACAGCAAAAGAGCGGATACGTATATATCTGATACGGAGATTCATACTACAAATATACACTTAATTTGGCGTATTTCCATACGAAAACCCCATCAATCCTCCCATTTTCGCCCTTCCACATTCGCCCTCTCCTTTTCGCCCTCCCACATTCGCCTTCCCGTTCCGAAAAACCGCCGTTTTTCGGAACTCGCACGACACCGGCCCCAGGACCTTCCATGCCAGGGGCTATTTTCCCGGAAGGTCCTGCGTTTTTTCGGGGGACCTTCCATGCCAGGGGCTGTTTTTCCGGAAGGTCCTTCGTTTTTCAAGGGGACCTTCCATGCTAGGGGCTGTTTTTCCGGAAGGTCCCTCTAAAAACCAAACCTGACGAGCAACGATTATGCCGGTTCCAGAGCTTCCTCCGGAACCGGCAAGGTTTAACCTTGTATGATCAATATACGGAGAAAACTAGAAATTCAGCGCGAAACCAATTCCGGACGGCGTGGTGCCGAAATACAGGCTTGGACGGAAGGACGGGTTGTTGTGCAGGGCATTGTTGTACTCTTCGACAATGCCGTTGATTTTCTTTTCTGCATTCATGGAAATCGGAAGGCCGATGGCAAAGAAAGGAACACTGGCTCCCAGAATAATACCACTTTCCTTAAGCGCTTTGGATACTTTCTCTCCGGCGATGACACCACCGATGAACCAGCCGATACCGAAACCGGCAACACCCGCGCCAATCTGAATAAACACATCTCCGGTCTTCTCTTTTTTGGAAGACTGCACAAAGATATCGTACTGGGTCTCGTTAAAGTAGGCTTTTGCCAGTTCTTTGGAGATAACGCCTCCATTGGCATTGAGCAGTTTCCCGTTGTCATAGGAGATGGGACCGGGGATAACCCATGCGTCGTTGGTCTGTGCATTCATGCCGCAGGCCATCAGTGCCAGCACCAGGGTAAGAAGAATCTTTTTCATTGTATTATGATAATAAATTAATGTTAAAAGATGATGCAAAGGTAGTTTTGTTTTTTTGCAAAAAAAAGAGAAAAATCCTTGCATATTTCATCCGGGAACAGTACCTTCGCATTGTAAAACGAACGAAACGTGGCTACAAAGGTCTATCTGAAAGGCAGTTACAATCAGCAGCAGGCTGGTTCTGTGAATTCCAATAATTCGCAGAACAACGTTGTATCTTGTCTTTCCGGTCAGATAAGGTAGTCTTTTGTAATAGGAAAATGGTAGGACCGGTTCGAGAGAGCCGGTCCTTTTTTTATTCAAACAACTTAACAAATAGATGTGTTTACAGTATGAAAAGGATTGAAGCCATCATCCGGAAAACAAGGTTTGAGGATGTAAAGGAAGCCCTCCTGCAATCGGACATCAACTGGTTTGAGTATCACGATGTCCACGGAATCGGCCAGAGCCGCCAGGAACGAATCTACCGCGGAGTTCAGTATTCCACGGACGTTATCGAGCGCATTGCCCTGACCATCATCTGCCGCGACATGTTCGTGGAGCCGGCCATCGAAGTCATTCTGCGCGAAGCCCATACGGGCGAAGTCGGCGACGGCCGCATCTTCGTGAGCGATGTGATCGATACGTGGTCGATCCGAACAGGAGAGCACGGGGACTCTATTCTCCGGGACAGAAAGTAAAACCTTAACAAAGAAAGAATTATGAACGAATTGGCTATATCCCTGGATACCGTATGGATGTTATTGGCGGCGATGTTGGTGTTTTGGATGCAACCCGGTTTCGCCCTTTGTGAAGCAGGCTTTACCCGTAGCAAGAACACGGTCAACATCCTAATGAAAAACTTCGTCGATTTTATGCTCGGCTCGCTGCTCTTTTTCTTCGTAGGCTTCGGCTTCATGTTCGGCAGCGAAGGGGCCGGATTCATCGGCGCCCCCAACTGGGGCGACCTCTCTTTCTATAAAGGAGAGCTCCCTGTAGAGGGATTCCTAATCTTCGAGACGGTCTTCTGCGCGACGGCGGCCACGATTGTGAGCGGCGCCATGGCGGAGCGCACCAAATTCTCGATGTATTTGATTTACAGCGCCGTAATCTCGCTCTTTGTCTATCCCATCGAGGGTCACTGGACCTGGGGCGGCGGCTGGTTGTCGCAGCTGGGGTTCCACGATTTTGCCGGCAGCGCCATCGTGCACAGCGTGGGCGGCGTCCTGGCCCTGACCGGTGCGCTGGCCCTGGGCCCGCGCCGGGGAAAATACGGCAAGGACGGCAAGAGCCGGGCCATCCCGGGACACAACCTGGCCCTGGCGGCGCTGGGCGTATTTATCCTCTGGCTGGGCTGGTTCGGTTTCAACCCCGGAAGCCAGCTGGCCGCCAGCGGTGAAGTGAACCGCTTGGCCATCTCGCACGTCTTTCTCACCACCAACCTGGCCGCCGTGGCAGGCGGCGTAGCCACCATGTTCGTGACCTGGTTCAAATATGGCAAGCCCTCGCTTTCCCTAACCTTGAACGGCATCCTGGCAGGCCTGGTGGGCATTACCGCCGGCTGCGACGTGGTATCGCCTTGCGGTGCCGTCGTGATAGGACTGCTCTGCGGTATCGTGCTGGTGTATGCCATTGAATTCATCGACCATAAACTGCATATCGACGACCCGGTGGGCGCATCGTCCGTACACGGGGTGTGCGGCATCCTGGGGACGGTCCTGACGGGTGTGCTGGCTACGGACGGCGGCTTGCTGTACGGTGGCGGCTGGCATTTCCTGGGCGTACAATGCCTCGGCATCGCCGTTATCGACCTTTGGGCGGCCGTTTGCGGTGTGCTGCTGTTCTTCGGCATCAAGAAAGCACACGGCCTGCGGGTCGAGGCGCGGGTCGAAGACGAAGGTCTGGATATTTATGAACACGGCGAAAGCTGTTATAACTAATGGAGGAAAACAACCATGTGTGGAATTGCCTGTATCCTGAAAGTCCGTCAGCAGAGCGCCGAGTTGCGGCGTAAGGCCTTGGAAATGAGCCGGAAAATCCGGCACAGAGGCCCGGACTGGAGCGGTATCTGGTGTGGCGGCAGCGCCATCCTTGCCCACGAACGTCTCAGCATCGTCGATCCCGAATCGGGCGGACAACCCCTGCTTTCGCCCGACGGGCGGCAGGTCCTGGCCGTGAACGGAGAGATTTACAACCACCAGGAAATCCGGCGGCGCTATGCCGGGAAATATGGTTTCCGAACGGGCAGCGACTGCGAGGTCATCCTTGCCCTGTATCGCGACAAGGGGCCGGACTTCCTGGACGAATTGAACGGCATTTTCGCCTTCGTGCTGTACGACGAGGAGAAGGACGCCTTCCTGATCGCCCGCGATCCCATCGGCGTGATTCCCCTGTACATCGGGTACGATGCCGACGGAACCATCTACGTAGCATCGGAACTGAAAGCCCTGGAAGGCCAGTGCGAGCGCTACGAACCCTTCCTGCCCGGCCACTGCTACTGGAGCGGCGACCCCGGCATGAAGCGGTGGTACCGGCGCGAGTGGAAGGATTTCGATGCCGTGAAGGACAATCCGGCCGATGCAAAACAGCTGCGTAGTGCCCTGGAAGCGGCGGTAAAACGCCAGATGATGTCCGATGTGCCATACGGCGTGCTGCTTTCGGGCGGGCTCGATTCCTCCGTCATCTCGGCCATCGCCGAGCGGTTCAGTGCGATGCGGATCGAGGATGATTCCCGCACGCGGGCCTGGTGGCCGCGGCTGCACTCGTTCGCCGTGGGGCTGAAGGGGGCGCCCGATCTGGACAAAGCGCGGAAGGTGGCCGAGCACATCGGCACCATCCATCACGAAATCAATTATACCATCCAGGAGGGGCTGGATGCCATCCGCGATGTGGTTTATTACACCGAAACCTACGATGTGACCACCATCCGCGCCTCGACGCCGATGTACCTGCTGGCCCGCGTGATCAAGTCGATGGGGATCAAGATGGTACTTTCGGGCGAGGGGGCGGACGAGGTATTCGGCGGCTACCTGTACTTCCACAAGGCACCCTCCGCGCGTGCCTTCCACGAAGAGACGGTTCGCAAGCTGTCCAAACTCTACCTCTACGATTGCCTGCGGGCCAACAAGAGCCTGGCGGCGTGGGGCGTGGAGGGGCGTGTTCCCTTCCTCGACAAGGAGTTCCTGGACGTGGCGATGCGGTTGAACCCGGCCGCGAAGATGTGCCCCGGCCCGGTCATCGAAAAGAAAATCGTGCGCGAAGCCTTTGCCGACATGCTTCCCGCCGAGGTGGCATGGCGCCAGAAGGAGCAGTTCTCCGACGGGGTGGGCTATTCCTGGATCGATACGTTGAAACGGATAACCTCCGAGGCGGTATCTGACGAGCAGATGGCACACGCCGCGGAACGATTCCCCATCAACCCGCCGCTCAACAAGGAGGAATACTACTATCGGAGCATTTTCTCCGAGTTGTTCCCGAGCGATTCCGCCGCCCGCAGCGTGAACCAGGAAGCCAGCGTGGCGTGTTCTACGGCCATTGCGCTGGAGTGGGACGCGGCCTTCAAGAACCTCAACGACCCCAGCGGCCGCGCCGTCGCCGGCGTCCACATCCAGGCCTATTGACCGAAAGCGAAAGAGCGGGAATTTGCGAAAATTTGATTATCTTTGTGCAGGACACTAAAACGGTTGTGCTGAGATATGAGGTTTTTGCTTATTCCTGCTCTCTTGTTTATTTGTGCAGCATGCTCTACTCCAAGAGTTTGCGTTTCTCTTAATGGAAAAAAGGCGTCGTATCCTACCAATAATCAGGTGGGGGTATTGGGGGTGGATGCTCCAACCCCTGCGGATGCGGAGGTGTTGGGTGAACTCTCTGTCAATGATATTAGGATATATGAACAGGGGGGACAGAATGCGGTTCTATACCAGGCTAGCAGAGAGGCGCTGATAGCCGGAGGCAACGTGTTGAACCTGACAGAAATGACCAATGGATTCAAAACGAAGATAGTGGGTGAAATCCTAAGTGTGGCAAATCCCGATACGCTGGAGTTTCTTCGTGACTATCGGTTTAATCCGATCAGACCGAAATCTTCTTTCAAACCGAAATCTTCTTTCAAAATGAATAAGTGGGAGGTTAACGTTGGAATAGGCGGAGAGGCAGAATTCGCAACGGAAGAGTTTCTGATTGGCGTGATGGATGTTTGGTATGGTGAGCCTTCCTCTGTCAAGGAAATGCATCGTGGGAGTTATGATGTGTCCATTTGGCCTACTATTTCAATAAATGGAGTGTATAACTTGGACAGGGTGTGGGCGATTGTCGGCAGTTTCGGCTTAAACATCGTAAAAGCTGAATATTTTAATCCCTATACGGATGTCTCGACCGGCAAGGAGACAACCTTTATGTTTGATATGCTGGCCGGACTTCGTTACAAGTATGTTCACGAGAAAAACATGTCCATTTATTCCCAACTGATGTTCGGCGCTACTTTCCATAGCAAGGGAGAGTATTGGAACCGTAATTCATTTGCCGAAAAACATTTTGGATGGCAGGTTACGGGGATAGGCGTAACGTTTGGTTCAAGAATCTATGGTTTCACAGAGTTAGGTTGGGGGTCTGAATATATAGCACTCCTTGTTCCTGGATGCAGGGTAGGTGTCGGTATTAAATTCTGATGGGTATGAAACGGTTTTTGGGAGTTTTTTTGTTAATAAGTCTTTTATTACAGTCTTGTTTGGCACCTGTGACAAGGGATCATAGGGTAAGAAAGATGACGATAGAGGATTATATGTCTTCGCTGGTCAATTCCTATTATTCTGATGTGTTATCGAATTGGAGTTCATATATTAAAGGAGGAACAACTGATAGTAGGTATGCGTTCTCTCAACCGGAAGAGAATGTATGGGTTTGTCAGATTACGGATCATAACGATGACGAACGAGGAAATAAATACACATCCTGTTTGACGGCAACGATTATCATAGAAGGGGAATTCATTCGTTATCAGGTGGAGGGATACCGCGATGAAGAAGAGGATTATCGAATCCTCATCACCAGCCCAGGAGGAATCATTCACCAGAAGGGTGTCATGCGTGCGGAAATCATTCACAACGGGACCCCCGAGGGCTGGTGTGAAGCACATCTTTCTCCAGGGTCAGGATATCTTGACATAGAATATGCTTCCGGAGAATTCTGATTAAAAATTTAAACAATTGTATTAAATAATCGAGAGGTTAGAAGCCATGATATTCCAGTTCGTTAGTATTCTCATTATGTTATTCGTGGAAAAAGACTCATAGTTTGGAGTATTAGAGAGGAATTCCTCAATATTAGCAATAGCCTCCAACATGAGTTGAAGCCGGACCGGATCATTAATCTTTTCTCTCATATATCAAGTATTTATCCCTTTCAGCAGAAGGAACGGCAAACGGTTTTAAAAATCCGTTTTGAACCAGGTCTACTTCCCGACCGATAAGGCTTTCCAAATTCAATTTAAACCGGACTATATCCAACAAGGACAGGGTGACGTCCTTCGCATAGTCAACCATTAAATCAAGATCGCTTCCGGTTGTTTCCTCTCCCCGCGCAAATGACCCGAAAACCCACGCTTTCTCAACAGGAATAGAGGAAAGATACTTCTGTACCTTGGCCATCAGTTCCACACGAGAGATATCCAGCGCAGATACCAACGCCACAACTTCTTCCTTAACACCCCTTCTGGAGGCATAACGGACCAAGCTGTCCAGATTAACCGGATAGGCCTCAACGGCCTTCTGAAAAGTGATTGGGGAAGGAGCCTTTCCGTCATCGGATATCGCATCCACTATCTGCTTTTCCAAAGAGGGAACAGTCATTCCCTCTTCTCTCATCAATGGACTCTCCGACACCAACCGCTCAAGAACGATATATCCTTTCAATTGAACCGGGATATGCTTTAGATTCTCTTTATGAATCACATTCATATAACGGGACTGCAGCACGTTCATCACCTCTCCCATCTCTGATTTGGCAACCTGAACAAAAAGATTTCCCTCTTTTTCTGCAATACACGCATTTACGCCGATACAGTTCTCTACCATATATCTGTTTATCTCCCGCATCCAAGGGGTAATACGAACCGTGTAGGGTATTCTGGATGACGTTATATACTTTCCCTTCCCGATAGCCGCTAGTCTACCTTCTCTTAACAATTTATTCACTTTAGAATAAATCGCCGGCATTCCCATTCCCGGACAGACAGAGACAAAGTCTTCTACCTTTACGAACACTCTTTCCCCTAACAGCTTCTCTATTTCCTTCCCGTATCTTGATACTCTCATCTTCATCTATTTTTGCGCAATATAAAAATAAATTGGCAAAATATTACACTTTTTTGCCGATTTATTTTTTAGCACATCAACGATAATCTTTGCAAAAGATAAGAATATCTCTTTTCATTCCTTGCCGAAAAAAAGAAAAGAGACGCCATTCCTTCCGCAATATCTCCCAACAATAAAGGCGTAGAGATATTCAAGGGACTCTGGAAGTTGTATATCGGCGATTGCGACATCATATACACGAGGAGTGCAGAGGGTCGAAGAGTATTGCTGAAAGCCCGCAAATATGCTTTCTCCGCTATCAAAAAGAAAGCATCCAAACGCCTCTCCAAGTGGCAATAGTCTTTTTTCGGAGACGTCGCCATCTTCGAAGACCATCTGAACTACGCCCTGGGACTCGACGACGCCGGTCAGATGCCCAACGGACTCCCGATCAGCCAGGAGGAAAAGCCCGAAAGGGCTTAACACCCGGTGCGGTCCTGCAGCAATGCAAGGCCGCGCCTTTACTATTTCAGAAAAAGCAGGATGTCCCTTCCCTGATTGAAGCGATTTTGTTAAATTTGCAAAAATATGCTTGTCTATGACACCGGCTTCAAAAATATATCCTGCTCTCACTCTTGAGGTAATGGTCTCCAGGAAGGAAGGCCAGTACTACGATGTCAAATCGGCCCAGAAGAAACCGTCCGAGCTCTCGGACATCGTCAGCGCTTACGCCAATGCCGAAGGCGGAACCGTTGTCATCGGCATCAGCGACAAGACCCGGAGAGTAGAGGGTGTCAATGCCCAGGGCGAAGAGAAGATCAACAATTTCCTCAATCTTCCGAAGGACTGCTGCATTCCTATGCCGGAATACCGTCACGAGTTCGTGGACATAACGAACGATGCCGGGAAGCCGGACAGGCTGATCATGCTGCACATCAAGCCGTCCATCGACAAAGTCATCACCACCACCAAGGATGAAGTCTATCTTCGTATCGGCGACAAGACCCGCAAACTCACGGTCGAGGAGATCAGGCAGCTGGAGTATGAAAAAGGCGTAGCCCACTATGAGGAAGAAGTCTGTCCATTTGCAACGATGGAGGATCTGGACCCGGAACTGCTCGATGCCTACAGGGAGAAGATTGGGGCCGTTCATCAGACAAACGAGCAGGTGCTCCGTGCCCGTCAGTTCATCGTGAAGCGCCACGACGAAGATGCGCTGACCAATGCTGCTGTGCTACTCTTCGGCAAGAATGTCCGGGGGTTCTTTCCGCACTGCCGCATCCGATACATCAAAGTTGACGGGACATCCATGCGTACAGGGGCCGACTTCAATGTGGTCAAGGACCGGAATTTCGACTTGCCGCTGCTGAGACTGATTCCGGAAGCCAAGAGATTCATCTCGGATCAGTTGGAGGAGCGCACAACGCTGGAGAGCGACGGCCGGTTCCACACCTATCCGGAGTATCCGGAGTTCGCCTGGGTCGAGAGCATTACCAATGCCGTATGTCACAGGCAATGGGGCCTCCGTGGCGACTACATCCTTGTAGCCAAATACGATGACCGCCTGGAAATCAAGAGCCCCGGACGCCTCCCGAACATCGTGACGGTTGACAATATCTTCACAACCCGCTTCGCCCGCAATCCCCTCATTTCCCGTGTTCTGACGGAGATGGAGCTTGTCCGCGAACTCAACGAAGGTATTCCCCGTGTGTTCAAGGAGATGAAGGAGGCCGGACTCCCCGAACCCAAGATTGTGGAGACTGCTGCCAATGTGACGGTTATCCTGTATAACGGGAAAACTGCAAATTCTTCTGACAAGCCTTCAGACAACCACTTACCAGAAAACTTGTCTGTAAACTTGTCAGTAACTCAGCACAAGATTCTCAGAATGATTGCTGAGAAGCAGTATATAAACGCCACCTATGCTGCAGAAATACTTCAAATCAGCCGCAATTCAGTAAACGCCGCCATCTCCGTATTGAAAGAAAAAGGCTTGATTGTCCGTATCGGCGAGGATAAAGGTGGCTACTGGGAAATTGTCAAGAAATGAATTCGTCAGTCGCATCTGACGATTTTCCCTTGACTCGCTCAATCCGGTCTCTTGTTTTTTCTATGAGTGGAGCCATTTCCTCTTCGTTGGACTGGTAAACCAGATTGTAGTCACTTTTTTCCCGGAGGTCCTGTAGCTTGGCGTATAGGCGGCCATCTTCAGCAGAGAAGATGCCTGGAATGACATACTTTTGGCCAAACATCAGACCTGCACCCTTGTGGCTGCGGACTTCGATGTGGTCGTGTATCAGCAAGGCCGACAACGATGGTTCTTTCTTCTTGTGACAGACTCATACGAGGGCAATGGCATCTTGTTCAACATTACGGCGGAAAAGAAGTGAAGAAGGATGGTTCCATTCGTCGCGGGAGTAGATGACGGGTACGATAACCTCACCATGTTCCCAACCGAGTTCCGTGAGCGGATATGCCAGGGAATCATAAAGACCGATGTTCGCACTGGGCGCATCTACGAGGATGAGAATGTCCCAGTCTGAGTCTGAATGGGCTTCTCCACGTGCCCGGGAACCGTACAGAAATGCCCGAATACCGGAAGGCATTACCTCCCGGACCTTGCTCTTAATGAGCTCAAGCATTGTCTGTTCCTTCTGGCTCATAACGCAATTCTACGTGCAAACCGAGAGAAAAACAAATTTATTGTGTGAGTTCCTGGTACATTTTGAAGAGTTGAGAAGCGATGTCGCTTTCCTTTCTCCTATCCCTTTCCCGGCCTGGCCCTTGCTCTTTCCCGCTCCGGCCCTTCGCGATGGCCATTTCGCCGAATCCTGCACTTTGGGCATATTTTGAAGGGAATGCCGTCGCCATTGACTTCGA
>ONIQ01000046.1 GCA_900317925.1 uncultured Bacteroidales bacterium
CCGACGGCGACTACGAGATCATGAAGACCCGTTTCGGTAACCGTGCCGACCAGGCTACGGACCGCTATGGTAACTCCCTCGCAGCCCCTCAGGGTGCCTACTGGGATCTGTTCCGCTGCTCCGCCAAGTCGGACGGGACCGCAGCTACGGACTCCAACCCTAACGATCCGGCCAACAAGGAAGCCATCTGGGTTCTCCAGATTGACTACAAGCCCGGTATTGACAGCTATCCGCTGGGTGGTTCCGGAGATTCCTGGTACCGTATGCATGTTCCTGTCCTTGAGGCTACCTGGGCTCCCTGGCTCCCGATGGGTGGCAAGAACGGTACCCGTATCCAGACTTGGTACGATCCGACCGATCCCAGGGCCGACAAGAATGGTAACGTAACGGAGAAGTTCTACATCTTCACGGCCGACGCTACCTGCTTCCCGGTTGGCGTAGCACCTTCCGGTTCCGGTACTCCTGCTAAAGATATCGAAGAGGCCCAGGGCCGCAAACTGGCTTACAATCTGTCTACCCGTATCGACTCCCTGGCCTGCCGGGCCCAAGGTTTGAACAACGCTGCTTCTGCACTGGCCATGTATGCTACGGAGTATGTTACCCGTCCTTCGGGCGATGTCAACGGCTCCGTCTGGGATGACCCGAACGACTTCCGTGGTTCCGAAGTCATGATTCAGCGTGACCCGTATCTGCCGTCCGGCAAGAAGTGGTCCGAGGTGAAGGCAAACATCATTGCCCGCGCCGCCGCCCACGCCAACGACAAGGACAAAGATGGCAAGGCAGTTAAGAATCTCTACGAGCTGACGGCCGCCGATACCGTAAACGTGACGCCTCGTTACTGGAAATTCTCGGATGATATCCATCCGTTCCACGAGGAAAACGTGAACAATGTTTACGATGCCGACTGGTACATGATCCGTCTCGCCGAGACCTATCTGCTCCGTGCAGAGGCCCGTCTGGCACAGGGTAACAAGAAAGGTGCTGCCGATGATATCAACGAACTTCGCAACCGTGCCGGTGCCAAGCCTTGCACCGAAAGCGATGTGGATATCGACTACATCCTTGACGAGCGTATCCGTGAGCTCTTCGGTGAGGAGCAGCGCTGGATCACCCTCAACCGTCTATCTTGCAACCCGAACTGCGGTACGTATGTTACCTCCAAGTATCCTACTCAGGACGCAAAGACCTCTAACACCTTGTATGAGCGTACGCGCAAGTATGGATTTGGTTACGAGAATGACGATCGTGGACGAGAAACGTATAAGGATGCCATGGGCAAGACCCGTCATCGTCCGAATATCAAGCCTCACAACTATCAGCTTCCTATTCCTACGCAGATCATTCAGTCCAACAAGGACAATCAGATCCAGCAGAATGAAGGCTATTAATAGTTGAAATTCTAATAAAAAACCGGTCTCCGCGAGGAGGCCGGTCTTTTTTTTCTATTCTGCAAAAAAATCGGTATCTTTGTTTCGCTAGAAATCGTTTTATTGTCATGAAGGGAATCCTCAATATTTGTCTTATTCTGGCCATGATGGGCCTGGCCGCCTGTCAGCGTCAGACCGGATTGGAAAAAATGGCCATGCAGCGCCTGCCTGTTGCCTTGGAAAAGGCCGTCCGGGAGCAGTTGCCTTATACGGATGTCCGGGTGGAAAGGCCGTTTACTTTGTACGATTGTGACAGTCTCTGCATCATCCAGTGTGAGGGTGTGGCGAAAGATGCCCAGGGAGAAACCGTCCAGTTTCCTGTCCGGTATGCCTTCCTGCTGGATGTGGTCATGAGTGCAGCCGAGAGACATCGGATCTATTGTGAAACGGTAATGGGAAGCCCGATTATGGATGAGGAAGAAATCCGCAGGACCCGGGAGATCCTGGCTGAAAAGGGAAACGAAATCTACCGGTATTATCTTGCGTCTTCCACGAACATTGAAGACAGCCTGCCATGAACCGGTTTGCTCTTGCCTATCGCGAACAGCAGCAGTTGTTCCTGTTCGATAAAACCTACCTGCTGGGAACGCTCTTGAAGGTAGGCGGCCTTTCTACCCTGACGGGCCGTTTTATCGTTCAGTTTTTCTGGAATCCTACGGTGGCCTTGTGCCTGACCGTGCTGCTCTTGCTGCTGGGCGGATGGATGCTTTGGGAATCGGTCCGCCGTTCGCTTTCCGATTGGGTGCTCCTTCCGGTCGTGTTGATTCCTTTCGTCCTGCTGGGCGGCTCGCTGGCAGACAATGCGGTGTATTTTGATGTGGTGCCGGCCTGGCTGTTTGCCGTGGCTGCCTTCCGGCTTTATAATCATAGTTCGCGCGCACGTGTGTGTAAAGGCATCTTTCTGACGGTTGTCCTTTACTTGGCCGCCGGCCCTGGCGCCCTGCTGTTCGCCGTCTGCGCAATGGTGACCGATGCGTTCCGCCGCGACTGGCGGGGAGTCCTGTATCCGGTGTCGGGCTTGTTGTGCGGTTGGCTGGCTTACCGCTTGGCCTGGGTCCCTACGCTGTCTGCCGCCTGGACGCCGGCTCTTTTTTATAATATCGACGCCTCGTTCCCGGCCTGGCACTGGGTAGCCTGGATCAGCCTGCCTGTCTGCGTGCTGCTTTGCGAAACGCTCAAACGGATGCGTGTCAAGCGTTGGGTTCCGCTGGTGGCCGGCCTGGCGGTGCTGGGCCTGTCTTTGATTCCGGCCGATCAGATCCGGAAACAGAGCGATGCCGAAATGGAGAACCTGGGGTACGAACTGGAATACTACACCTGCAAAGAAGACTGGGATGGGCTGATTGAAGCCTGTATGCATGCCCCCTGGCTGCCTCGTACGGCCAATTACCTGAACATGGCCTTTGCGTGGAAGGGGGAATTGAGTGAAAAGCTGCTGTATTTTGACCAGCGGGGTCCCTCGGCCTTGATCCTCTCAACGACCAATCGCGCTGTGGACATAGCCACGGCCCACATGATGTTCACCATGGGCAATATGGCGGGTGCACAGGATGTCTCTTTCAACCTGCTCAATTCGTTACAGGGCCTGTGTCCGGCGATGCTGAAGATGAATGCGCAGATTGAATTGATGCGGGGCACCTATGAGGTGGCCGACAAGTACCTGTCCCTTCTGGAAAAGGCTCCGCATTATCGTGGCTGGGCCCGGGAACAGCGCCGTTTCCTGTACGATGACGCCGCAGTAGAAGCCGATCCGCTGCTGGGGAACGGCCGCCGCAACCTGTCAGCCAAAAACGGGTTCTCCATGTTCTCGGACCCCGTCGGGGAACTTTTCCCCATCCTGGACGTCAATCCGGGAGATACCCGCGCAAGGGAATATGGCCTATGTTATCTGCTGCTGATGAAGGATTTGAATTCGGTAAAGCACTTTATCGAAGATTATTACAAAGACGGCGAAGCCCTCCCGCGTATCGCACAGGAAGCCATGGTCTTTTATAGCGAGTACTCGCGCAATATGGAGGGAATTGAACCCTTTGGAATAGATTGGTGCTACGCTCACGGCGTCATACCCGAGACGGTCAGGCGGTTCGTCGCATACCAGCAGGCGGCTGTGGCCGGGAAGAACTCCTTGCAGAAATTCCGCGGGACTTATTGGTATTACTTGATTCATACTGAGATATGAGAAATCTAATCCTATTGTCAATGCTGGCTGTGTGCCTGGCTTGCAGCCGGGACGTGCGTTCTGACGGCACGTTGGAGGGCCTGCCGCCGATTTGGCCGGATTATGCCGGCGTGACGGTTCCCTGCAACATCGCTCCGCTGGATTTCTCGTATCTGGGAGACGAACCCTGCCGCCTGCTGGTGGGGGACCGTTGCCTCAAGGGGAAAGACGGCTGTTTCATCATCCCGAAACGCCTGTGGCGCGCGCAGATGGCGGCCGATTCGCTGCAATTGACCGTACAGGTTTGCCGCGACGGGAAATGGCTTTCCTATCAACCCTTTACCGTGTACGTTTCGCGGGACGAGGTGGATCCGTGGATATCGTACCGGCTCGTGCCGCCCGGCTACCAGGGCTGGCAGATGATGGGCCTGTACCAGCGCGAACTGGCCGGTTATACCGAGCGGGCTATCGTCGAAAACCGGATGACCGGCGGGAACTGCATGAATTGCCATACCTATTGCAACGGAGACCCTGAGAAGATGGTCTTCCACGCCCGGGCTTCGTTCGGCGGCACCCTGCTGGTGAACGAAGGCTCCGTTGAGAAACTGAATACCAAGACCGATTCCACCCTCAGTGCCCTGGTCTATCCATACTGGCATCCGTCGGGGGATTATATCGCTTTTTCCGTGAACAAGACCCTTCAGGTGTTCCATAGTCATGACCCCAACCGGATTGAAGTGTACGACGAGGCCTCGGATGTGGTCGTGTATAATGTTCATACACACGAGATTACCTGGTCTCCGCTGACCAAGGCGGCCGTGGCTCTATTTCTGCTCGGCACAGGCCGTGAGTCCCATGCCCCAGGAGTATAAGGGAGCCAAATACGGCCTGTACCGGATTGCCTTCCACCCGGAGGATATGAGCTTCGGAGAAGAACTGGAGTGCATCTATGACGCTCCGGCGGAGGATAAGAGTGTCTCCTTCCCGCGCATTTCTCCGGATGGCCGCTGGCTCTGTTTCACCCGTCACGGATACGGGAACTTCTCCATTTGGCACAAGGATGCCGATTTGTGGCTGGTGGACCTGCTGGATGGCAGCGTGCGCGAGATGACGGGCGTGAATTCGGAGGATGTGGACAGTTTCCACACCTGGAGCAGCAACGGCCGGTGGCTGGTTTTCAGCAGCCGGCGCGACGATGGCCTGTACACGAAGCCCTATTTTACCCATGTGGATGCCCAGGGACAGGCTTCCAAACCCTTCCTGCTTCCGCAGGAGAATCCGCTCGAATTCTACAAACGTCGTATGGAATCCTATAACCTGCCGGCCTTTACCACCGGTCCCGTGGAAACCGATGCCTTTGACCTGGTTCGGGCCATGCGGGACGATGCGGGCATTAATGTTACTGTAAAACAATGAAAATCGACTATATGAAGAAATTAAAACTCTTGGTTGCCGCCCTGCTGGCGGGTTGGACCGCTCTGGCCGGTCCTGCACATAAGGTACAATTGTCCAATGGACTCACGGTGGGCGTGGAAGCCTGCTCGGATGGGATTTTCCGGGTAAAGGTATCGCCCCGGACGCAATTTTCGGAGTCCTTGATGGAACGGTACGGCTTGCTGACCACCAACTGGGAGGCCGTGAAGGAAAAGGTAAGCACGGACGGGCGCACCTGGACCCTTACGACGCCCACACACAAGCTGGTCCTGGACAAGAAAACCGGAAGTATCCGTGTGTTGACGGCCGATGGAAAGACGGTGGTGGAAGGCGTGGAATTCGTGCCCGGAAAGGACCGGAAAGTGGCATCGCTGGCGAAGGTGATCAATGAAAAATATGCCGATTTGCATGTGGTGAAAAACGATGGCATCATCGGCGATGATACCAATAAGAAAGAAAAGAAGGACAACGCCGAAAGCGGCGAACCTGCCGATGCCAGCCTGCTCCGGTTCGCGCTGGGGAAGGAAGAACGTTTCTACGGTGGCGGCAGCACGAGTCGCGAGCATATCCAGCACCGCGGAGAGCTGCTGCGCATGTGGACCACCTACCAGCATACGGAAATTCCGATGCCGTTCGTGATGAGCAGCCGGGGCTGGGGTGTCTTCAACAATGCCACCCGCAAGAATTTCTTCGATATCGGCTATACCGAAAAAGACGTATTCAACATCTTCAATACCTTTGACGAGGCCGATTTCTACCTTTTGTGCGGTACCTCGATGAAGGATGTCCTGCGCCTCTATACTTGTGTGACGGGGGGCAATTACGTGCTTCCCAAGTGGGCCTATGGCCTGTGCTTCGGTCCGAACATGCGTGAGGATCAGTGGGATATCCTGAACGATGCCGTCTTCTTCCGTCAGTTGCAGGTTCCCTGTGACGTATTCTGGCTGGAACCGCAGTGGATGGAGAAACGCTACGATTTCTCTACGTCCAAGCGTTGGAATTTTGATAAATTCTCCCCGGAACCCTACTGGCTGCAGGACAAGTATCCCAAACAGTTGTACAACCGTCTTTTCGTTGGAAAACTGCGCAACATGGGCTTCCATCTGGGCCTGTGGCTTTGCGAGGAGTATGACCTGAGCATTACCGAAGAGGATGAGATTGCGGCGCGCGAAGGCCGGCCGCAGTCGGGTCAGGAACACTGGATGGATCACCTGAAAACCTTCCTGGACTATGGTGTGGAAGGTTTCAAGATGGATCCGGCCCGTACCATTGACGAGCATCCCGATGCTGTCTATTATAACGGCCGGACAGACAAAGAAATGCACAATCTGAACCAGGTCCTGCTCCAGAAACAGATGAACCAGATGTCCCGCAAGCACGTGGGGAAACGCATCTGGTATCACTATACGGCCGGTTGGGCGGGCACGCAGCACTGGGGTGCCTCGACCAGCGGCGACAACGGCGGCGGCAAGACCGCCCTCTTCGACCAGCTGAACCTGGGCAACAGTGCTTATATGAACCTTTCCTGCGACGTGATGAGCGTCCCGAAGGAACTGGAAATGCAGGGCCTGCATTTCGGGCTTTTCCTGCCTTGGGTTCAGATTAACAGCTGGGTCTCCATGATGCAGCCCTTCTATTATGGCGAGCCGGAGCAGAGCATCTACCGCGATTATGTGCAATTGCGCTATTCGCTGATGCCGTATATCTATTCTGCGGCCCTGGAAGGCGGCCTGACCGGCATGCCCATCGTGCGCTCCATGCCGCTGATGTTCCCCGAAGACCGCTCTTGCGACGATATGTGCTACCAGTATATGTTCGGAGACAGTTTCTGCGTGGGTATTTTCAGCAACGAGATTTACCTGCCTGCCGGCATTTGGGTGGATGCCTGGACGGGCGAACGTGTCGAGAGCCGGGGCGAGACCTTCACCCGGGGGTATCCCGAGAACCGCGCCGGCCTTCTCTTTATCCGCGACGGTGCCATCATTCCTACGCAGAAACCGGTACAATGCCTGGGGACCAAGCCGTTTAAGGACTTGATAGTCAAGGTGTATCCGTCCGGCGATTCCTCCTATGTCCTGTACGAGGACGATGGGGACAGTTATGGTTACGAGACCGGTGCCGTGGCATCGACCCTGTTCCAGAGTCGCGAGGGCGATGGCAGCGTAAACCTGGTGGTGAATCCCGTTCAGGGATCCTATGCCGGCATGCCTGCAACGCGTGATTTCCAGTTCCAGGTGGCCCTCCGGTACGTTCCTTCCAAGGTGCTGGTGAACGGCCGCGAAGTTTCCGGCTGGACCTTCGGGGACGATGCGAAACTGCAGCTGACAGTTTTGGATGCGCCGGTGAACGAGGCGTTGAAGATTTCCGTCGTTCTCAGTGGGGAAGAAGCCGCGTTCAAACCGGTCGTGGCGCGTTCTGCGGCCTACTCGGCCGATATCAAAACGGCAGAATCGGTCATTTTCTAGCATATGAAAAAGTTGCTTTTCTGGGGCGCCGCCCTGTTGCTGGCTGCCTGTTCTACACCCGATTACCGCGATGCATCGCTCCCGCCTGCGACCCGTGCGAAAGCCCTGCTGGCGCAGATGACGCTCGAAGAAAAAGTCGGGCAGATGTGCCAGTATGTAGGCCCTTGCTACGTTCCGCCGGGAGAGGGTTCCGCGCATGGGAACGTGGATGCGACCGATGAGAACCTCGGCCATCCGGATATGGCGGAAAAGATCCGGGAAGGGAAGGTGGGCTCTTTCCTGCACGTCCTTTCCGGTGAAGAGGCGGCCGGCCTGCAGCGCATCGCTTCGGAGAGCCGCCTGGGGATTCCGCTGTTGTTGGGCGTGGATGCGATTCATGGGAATGCCCTCCACGAGGGATGCACCATTTATCCTACGAATATCAACATGGCCTCTACCTTCAATCCGGCCATGATGGAACAGATTGGAGCCGAAACGGCGCAGGAGATGCGTCGAACGGGGATGTACTGGACCTTCGCCCCGAATCTGGACGTGGCCCGCGATGCCCGTTGGGGCCGCATGGGTGAGACCTACGGCGAGGATCCGCTGCTGGTGTCCGAAATGGGAAAGCACCTGATCTGGGGCCTCCAGGGTCGCGACGGCGTCTATGGCGAGGATCATGTCCTGGCTTGCGCAAAACACCTGATTGCCGGTGGAGAACCCTTTGGCGGGATCAATGCGGCACCGATGGACCTTTCCGAGCGCAAGTTGCGTGAAGTCTTCCTGCCGCCTTTTGTTGCGGCTGTCAAGGATGCCCACGTGGCCACTTTTATGGCGGCGCACAACGAAATCAACGGAATTCCCTGTCACGGAAACAGCTGGCTGTTAAAGGATTTGCTGCGCGATGAACTGGGGTTCGATGGTTTCGTGGTGAGCGACTGGATGGATATCGAGCGGATGCACCTCTATCATCATTGGATGCCGTCCGTCGAAGAGGCGTTCCGCGTTTCGGTCGAGGCCGGTATCGATATGCACATGCAGGGAGACGGTTATTTCGAGACCATCGTGGAGGCGGTCCGCAACGGCCGGATTCCCGAACGGCGCATCAATGAGGCAGCCGGAAAGATTCTGGAAACGAAATTTGCTCTGGGATTATTTGAGGCGTATCCTTCTGTAGCAGTGGCAGAAGACGCTTCTTCGCAGAAAAATGCTCATCAGCGTTCTTCTGCCACTGCAGAAAGAACGGTTTTGTCTCCGGAGATGGTAAGGCAACATAGAGAGACGGCGCTGGAAGCCGCGCGCCAGGGCCTGGTCCTCCTGAAGAACGACGGTACGTTGCCGCTCTGTTCCCCCGCACAGGCGGGAGAGAGCCGAGGAGCATATCCCCTATTTCCCTGCGACGAGGCGCCTTCCGGCTGGGCAGGAACAAAGGTCCGGAAACTCTTCGTGTGCGGACCGAATGCCGACAGCCAGACGATTCTGGGGGACTGGGCCGCTCCGCAGCCGGCCGATAACGTGGTGACGGTGCTGGAGGGCATCCGCGACATGGCCCCGGGCGTGGCGGTGGATACCCTCTGCTTCGGTGGGAAAATCGGCAATATCACCGATGACCGCATCCGGTTGGCCCGTGCGAAAGCCGCATCGGCCGATGTCAACATCCTGGTGCTGGGCGAGAATTCCCAGCGGTACTCCGCTTTCGGGCGCACCTGCGGCGAGAACTGCGACCGCGACAACATCGACCTGCCCGGACGGCAGGAAGAATTGCTGGAAGCCGTGCAGGCCGCGGGGAAGCCGGTCGTGCTTGTGCTGCTGACGGGCCGTGCACTGGGCCTGACCTGGGCGGAGGAGCATGTAAATGCCATCCTGAATGCCTGGGAGCCCGGTATGATGGGCGGGCAGGCGGTTGCCGAGGTCCTGTTCGGCCAGGTGAATCCGTCGGGAAAACTGCCGGTGACGGTGCCGCGGAACGTGGGTCAGATTCCTACCATATATAATTATAAGCCGATGCAGTATTCCCGGCAGTTTGTCCTGAACGAGACGGGGGCGCTGTACCCCTTCGGTTTCGGCCTCAGTTATACGACCTTTTCCTATTCGGCTCCTTCTTTCATCGCCGATGCTGCCACGGCTTCCACGGCCGTGGCGGTGAAAGACCTGCCGGTTAGGGTGTGCGTGGAAGTGACCAATAGTGGCGTCATGGACGGAGATGAGGTGGTTCAGCTGTATGTGCGGGACGAATATGCGTCGGTTACGCGTCCCGTAAAAGAATTGAAGGCCTTCCGCCGGGTACATATCCCCGTCGGAGAATCCGTGAAGGTAGAATTTGAGATTACGCCGGAAATGTTGGCCTGCTGGTCTGGCAAGGGTGACGTCTGGACGGTAGAGCCGGGAGAGTTTACCTTGATGGTGGGCTCTTCGTCGGCCGACAAGGACCTGCAGACACTCACCCTGCACGTCGATTAGCGGCGCAGGCGGACATAGATGCTGAGCGGGAGGGCTTTGCCACTGCGGTCGTGCAGGGCGAGCTCCCCGCTTTCCAGTTGGAACGGGACTTCCCCTTCGGTCGCATAGGGCAGGCCGAACGCCTGGCGGACAACCGTTTCACCCAGCAGGGGAGAGAAGCCGTTGGAATAGAGGTTCAGCACCAGGAAACTGTCTTTCGGCGCCAGGATGGCGGCCACGCAAGACATCATCTCGTTCAGGCACTCGTCTAACTTCCATTTTTCTCCGTCGGGGCCATGTCCGTAGGCGGGCGGGTCCAGGATGATTCCTTGGTAAACATTGCCGCGCCGGGCTTCGCGCCGGGCAAATTTCATGGCGTCTTCCACCACCCAGCGGATGCCGTCCAGACCGCTCAGGTCCTGGTTCTGGTGGGCCCAGGTAACGACCTGGCGGACCGAATCCAGGTGGGTGACATCGGCTCCGGCGGCTTTGGCGGCGAGGGAGGCGGCGCCGGTATAGGCAAAGAGGTTCAGGACCCGCGGTTTGGGCTGGTTCTGCGCGGCGGCCTGGGCTACCAGCGCGGAGGTGTGCCGGTAGATATACTCCCAGTTGTCGGCCTGTTCCGGGAAGACGCCCACGTGCTTGAACGAGGTCAAGCCGAGGCGCAGGCGGAAGGAGGGGCCGCCGGGGCCGCCATAGCGGATGACCCACTGGTCTTCCATCTGGCGCAGGCGGGTCCAGGTCCCGCTGTCTTCCTTCCCGGCCTTGCCGAAACCGGCGCCCGGCAGGAAGCGGGTATGCGCCATCCGGGCCCACTCGCTTTCCGGTAAGGTCTTGTTCCAGATGGCTTTGGGCTCGGGGCGGATCATGCAGTAGGGGCCGAATCGCTCCAGTTTCTCACATCCTCCGCAGTCGATGAGTTCGTAATCCTTCGTCATGATGCTTTTTCATCGACTTCCACCAGGGAAGAGAGAACCTTTTCAATGCGGTCTGCAAATTCGGTGTCCCCTGCGTTGCGGGCCTCCCGGGAGAGGTAATAAACCAGGTTGCAGCACATCTCAAAGTTATCTTTTGCGAAATCGTAAAAGTCGTAGTAGAAGGAGGCGGAAACCATCAGGTCGTCCAGGAAACGGACGGCGAGGTCCCGGGCCTTTTCGGCATTTCCGGTCTTGTAGTAGGCGGCCACCATGTTGATGACGGACAGGTCGTTGCCCGCAAAACCGAGGCAGGTCGAGGAAAGCGGATAATTCTGCTCCGGCATCACCTGCTGGCATTGGTCCAGCGCCGCTTCGGCCCAGTCTTTGTGATCGCTGCGGAGGAAGGCTTCGGCCGCGTTGACGAACATATTCCGCTGGGACATCACGCCCATGAAGGTGTAGAGGTTCTGATAATCAACGTAATAGTCCGTACGCGAGAGGGCATCCCAGCAGAAGGTCCCGGTCAGTTTGCGGTGCAGGTCGTCCGGGTCGATGAAGCCCGGGGAAGAGGACGTGATCTTGCTCTTGAAGGGCACGAAATGCCAGGAGAAACCGTCGTAGGCCAGGTAATCCTTGATGCCGATGTTCAGGTCTCCTCCCTGGTTGAGTACGTGCAAAGGCCTGTCCCACTGATAGTTGGAAAGCAGGTCCAGCATGAACAGCTCCGGTTTCGAGAGATAATCCTTCTTGGCCGGGATGGTGAGTTCGATCTGATCGGGAATCTCATCGGCATATTTCGCATCCAGGATGCCGGACCGAATGACATTCTCTTTGTTCACGGGAATGAGGAGCCGGCGCGATACCAGGTAGTCCACCTTGCGTCCGCTGGACAGGGAAACCTTGGCCTGCGGGTGCTTGAAGACGGCCATGACGTCGGCAATCGGCAGGGCCTGCTCGCGGGTATCGTAGATGGGAACGGATTCGTTGGTACCGTACAGATACTGCTCCGGACCCACGGTCAGGTCCAGCGGAGCCGATTCGTTCACGGCGTATTTCATCTGGTCGATGTGCCAGTCGGTTCCCAGCAGTGACGTGTTCACAATCCGCACATCCGGACGGATGTTTTCCACCTCCTGCGCGTACCAGAGCGGGAAGGTATCGTTATCGCCGTGGGTGATGAGGATGCCGTTTTTCCCGACCGATTCCAGGTAGTTGCGGGCGAGTTCCACCGCGGTGTAGCGGTGGCTGCGGTCGTGATCGTCCCAGTTTTCGGACGCCATGATGGCGGGCGCAGCCAGGCAGCCCAGCGTGGTGAGTGCGGCAATGGCAACGCCGCCCCGGCCTTTCAGGGCATCGGAAAGCCAGGTATAGAGGGCGGCAACCGCGAATCCGATCCAGATGCTGAACGCATAGAACGAACCCGCATAAGCATAATCCCGTTCACGCACCTGATAGGGCGGCTGGTTCAGATACAGGACGATGGCGATGCCGGTCATAAAGAACAGCAGGAAGGTGACCCAGCAGCCGCGTTTGTCGCGGTCGAACTGGAACAGCAGGCCCAGGATGCCCAGGAGCAGCGGTAGGAAGTAATAGTGGTTCTTTCCGCGATTCTCCGACAGGATGGCGGGGCCGTCGCTCTGGTCGCCCAGGCGCATGTGGTCGATGAAATCGATGCCGCTTTCCCAGTTGCCATAAAACAGGTCGGCAGCGGGGGCGTGGATGTCATTCTGCCGTCCCACGAAGTTCCACATGAAGTAGCGCCAGTACATCCATCCCAGCTGGAAATCGAAGAAGAAATACAGATTGTTCCAGAAAGAGGGTTTCCGGTATTCCGCACCCGGTACGCTGCGGCCCTTTCCGTTCATGTAGGACAGGTAGAACTCCTCGTATCGGCCGTCCGGGCTGGAAGACCACATCCGCGGGAAAAACATTTTGCCGTCGGCATGATAATCGGCGTCGGCAGGGCCGGTCACCTTCTTGTATTTTCCGTCCAGCGGAGCCCAGTATTTGGTCGTTTTGATATCGTAGGGCGCGCCGAAATACTGGCCGTACAGCAGCGGCGTGGAGCCATACTGCTCGCGGGACAGGTAACGCACCAGGGTGAAGGCATTGTCGGGCTGATACTCGTTGGTCGGGGTCTTGACGCTGGACCGGATGATGACGATGGAGAAAATCGAGAAGCCCACCACAATCATCGTCAGGCAAAGCAAGGCCGTATTCCAGAAGACCTTGCCGGAGCGCAGGGTCCGGAACAGGCCCCAGAAACAGGCCGTCAGCAGGGCCAGCATAAAGAAGGCGGCGCCGCTGTTGTACGGCAGGCCGAGGGTATTCACGAAGAAGAGGTCGAAATAGGCCGCCACCTTCGGGAGATAGGGGATGAGCAGGAAAACCAGCAGTCCCACGATCACCACCGATACCAGCATGATCTTGACGCTCTCCCAGAGGGTGTAAGGCTGATCCTCGCGTTTGCGGTAGTAATACATGAAGACGATGGCCGGGATGGCCAGCAGGTTCAGCAGGTGCACGCCGATGGACAGGCCCATCAGGAAGGCGATGAGCACGATCCAGCGGTTGGCATACCGTTCGTCGGCCTGGTCGTACCAGCGGGTGATGGCCCAGAACACCAAGGCGGTGAACAGGGACGACATGGCGTAAACCTCTCCTTCAACGGCCGAGAACCAGAACGTGTCGGAGAAGCAGTAGGCGAGGGCGCCCACGGCTCCGCTGCCGAAAATGGCCAGGGCCTGTCCGGTGGTGTACCGTCCGTCTTCTCCCTTGGCGATGAGCCGCTTCGCGAAGAAGACAATGGTCAGGTAGAGGAAGAAGATGGTCAGGGCCGAGCACAGGGCGCTCATGGCGTTCACCATCACCGCGGCATGCAGGTTGTCGGAGAAGATGGTGAAAAACCGCGCAATCAACTGAAATACAGGGTTTCCCGGCGGGTGTCCCACCTCCAGTTTGTAGGACGATGCGATAAATTCGCCGCAGTCCCAGAACGAGGCCGACGGTTCGATGGTGGCGAGGTAGGTGAAAGCGGAGATAACGAAGGTCATGGCCGCCGTTATCCGATTCCACAGGTTGAATCTATTTTGCTCCATATATAGCGATTTTCAGACTTTATCTTACAAAGATACAAACGAAATCGCTATCTTTGCAAAAAAGAACCATATTTTATGGCAGAAAACGATTGGAAGAAACGTCTGGGCGTCGTTTACTCGACCAATCCCGACTTTGCATATGCATCCCGTGAGGAGGAACAGGAGCAGCAGACGCTCCCCCCTGAGAAGCAGCGCCTGCGTGTCGGCATTGACCGGCGGAACCGGGGTGGAAAGCAGGTTACCCTGGTAACCGGTTTCGTGGGCACCCAGGAGGATCTGGCTGCCTTGGGGAAGACCCTGAAGGTGAAATGCGGCGTCGGGGGAACGGCAAAAGACGGTGAGATTACCATCCAGGGCGATCTGCGCGACAAGGTCGTTGCCCTGCTCTGTGCCATGGGGTATCGGGCTGCCCGCGGAAATTAACAGTATGAGCGAGCCTGTCCAGCATGCATTCAAGACCAGTACCTTGCAACTGGAGACGCATCCGGTGGAACACCCGGTGCGGGACCTTCCGTGGCAGGCGGAACCGGTGAATTCTACCGTTTCGGTCTTTTTTATCGTACTGGTCATGCTGAATATCCGCAATTTCATGGAGGTGGTTCCTGCCGCCGCGCAGGCTTTTTTGCGATGGCGGGCGAATTTTAAACTGGAATCCAGCGTTCACCTTGCCCGGGCGCGGAATATCTGTGCCGTGTTGTGCGGCGTTCCTTTCTGCATGTCTGCCAACCGATATGCATTTTATGCCCCGGAGTACTTGTCGGCCGTCCCCTCGTGGGCGGCCATGCCCATTAGCGTCGCGGTGGGTCTGGGCTATTTTTTACTGCGGTTTTTTCTGGCTTGGCAGCTGGAACCCAGGAGTCGTAACCGGGAAGCCTACCGGGTGTCGAACCGGGCCTTTTATTCCATGTTCGTCCTGCAGGCCATTGCGATTCTGCTGACGGGGATGCTGCTGTCCATGTTTGGCATGGATGCTGTGATTATCAGGAGGTTATACTGGGTTGAACTGGCCTTCTTCTATGGGGTCTTCCTAATTCGGAAGTGTCAAATTCTGTCGACATTTTGCAATCCTTTCACAACATTTTTGTATCTTTGCGCGCTCGAACTCCTTCCTACCGGCTTGTTGGCCGCGTCGGCCGTCTTCTTGTAAGGACGGATGGGGGTTCAAAACGAACGGAAGAATATGAAAATTAAGAAGATACTGATTTCGCAGAAGCAGCCGCTGAACCTGGCTCCCTTCACTGCGCTCCACGAAAAATACGGTGTCGATATTGAATTCCGCCGGTTTTTCCTCGTAGAACCGCTTACTGGACGTGAATTTCGTGCCCAACGCATCAATTTGGCGGATTATACTGCCATCGTGTTTTCCTCCCGCCATGCCATTGACGCATATTTCAAACTGGCCGAGGAGATGCGTGTCAAGGTTCCCGAGACCATGAAGTATTTCTGCACGACGGATGTGGTCGCGATGTATCTTCAGAAGCACATCGTCTATCGCAAGCGCAAGATTTTCTACGGTACCGGAACGCCCCAGTCGGTGGTGGACCTGATCGGCCCGAAGCATAAAGGCGAGCATTTCCTCATTACTTCTTCCGATACCGGCAACACCGATGCCATTACCTCGCTTTTCGACGAGGCCGGGCTGAAATACAACACGGCCGTGCTGGTGAAATCCGTTCCGCAGGACCTGAAGGATCTGGATCTGCATGCTTACGACCTGGTGGTGTTCTACAATCCGAACGATGTTAAATCGCTGCAGGTGAATTTCCCGGAATACCAGCAGGAAGGCCAGTACTTCATTTCGTACGGACGCTCCGTCGTGAAGTCGATGGAAGAAGCCGGCCTTTCCATTGCAGTGAAGGCCCCTTCGCCGGAAGTCCCTTCGGCCGCCAAGGCCATCGAGGTCTGCCTGGAACAGCACAAAGACGACTAAAACTGCGGCGTGATGATGCCGTTCACCCGACATACCTTGAAGAAAGCGGAACGCCTGTCCTCGAAGACCGGCCTTTCGGCTTTGTTGTCCAAGGGGAAGTGGGGTGTTCAGGGGCCTCTCCGCTATTGCTGCCTTTCGGACAATGGGCAGGAGCAGGCCCGTATCGTGGTTTCCGTTCCCAAGAAAATGTTCCGCCGGGCGGTAAAACGCAACCTTCTGAAGCGTCGGATCCGGGAAAGCTACCGGACGCAAAAGGCCCTTCTGGAAGGCTCCCGGGTGGATCTGATGTTTGTCTATTCCAGCAAAGAGGTGCTGGACTCTGCCGTAATCCGGGAAGCGGTGGGGACGATCCTGACCACGGTGGCGGGGTCATTGCATCAAAATAATCCGAAAGAATGAAAGCGAACAGCCTGATCCGTCGCATCGCAATTGCACCGCTGGTGGGCCTGGTGCGATTCTATCAGGTTTGCATCTCGCCCCTGAAACCCGCTTCCTGCCGGTTTACCCCTACCTGCTCGCAATACGCCCTCGAGGCGCTTCGCAAATACGGCCCTTTCAAAGGGAGTTGGCTGGCCCTTCGCCGCATCCTCCGCTGTCATCCCTGGGGCGGTAGCGGTTATGATCCCGTTCCTTAAAGTTTTGCACGCATGCCCAAGAAAGATAATATCCGCCAGATGTTTGATACCATCGCGTCCGATTATGATTTCCTGAATCATCTGATGTCGTTGGGGGTGGACCGCGGCTGGCGCCGGAAGGCCCTGCGGGAGATTGTCGGCGCCGCGGATGCGCCACAGGTGCTGGACGTCGCTTGCGGGACCGGCGACTTTTCGCTGGCCATTGCCCGGGCGCTGGCCGTTCCGGCAGGCGACGCTGGCGAACATTTCCGCAGCGGAGCGGTCCGGGAACGCGCGGCGAGGACGCGTTTCCGAGAGCCGGCGGCGACTGCCGGAACGGCCGCGACGGTGACGGGTGTCGATTTGTCGGAAGGGATGCTGAACGTGATGCGGGAGAAGGTGAATAAAGCCGGATTCGCCCCGGAATCGGCTGGAAACGTGATCGTTACCGCCGAGGTGGGGGATGCGGAAAAACTTCGGTTCGAGGAGAAAACCTTCGACGTGGTGACGGTGGCCTTCGGCGTCCGGAACTTCGAGAACCGGCCCCGGGGACTGGAGGAGATGCTGCGGGTGCTGAAACCGGGCGGGCGGCTCGTGATTCTGGAGTTGAGTGTTCCATCGAACCGCATCCTGCGCGGCTGTTACAACCTCTACTTCCAGCATCTGCTGCCGTGGATCGGCGGGTTGGTTTCGGGAGACAGGGCGGCTTACCGGTATCTGCCGGCTTCCGTGCTGGCCTTCCCCGGACGGGATGCGTTTACGGCGGAACTGATCCGGGCCGGGTTTGTGGGAGTACGGCACCGTGCGCTGACGCTGGGACTGTGCCGGATGTATGTGGCCTTTCGCAAAACCTGTTAGGGAATTGCAAGTTTTTTGTTAACTTTGCGGGACATTAAAAGGGAATAAATATTATAATATACATTCAGTTATGCAGCAATTTATTGACAGCTACGATTTTACCGGCAAAAAAGCCATCGTGCGCGTAGATTTCAACGTCCCCCTGGACGAAAACTTCAAGATTACGGACGACACCCGTATCCGTCGGGCCATGCCGACCCTTAAGAAGGTGCTCGCCAGCGGAGGTTCCGTTATCATTATGTCCCATCTGGGCCGTCCGAAGAAAGTGGATCCGAAGTTCTCCCTGAAACACATCGTAGACCATGTGTCCGAGTGCCTGGGTGTACCTGTCCAGTTCGCCGATGACTGCCAGAAGGCTGCCGCACAGGCCGCTGCCCTGAAACCGGGCGAGGCGCTCCTGCTCGAGAACCTGCGTTTCTACGCCGAGGAGGAAGGCAAACCCCGCGGCCTGGCCGAGGATGCTTCCGATGAAGAAAAGAAAGAGGCCAAGGCTGCCGTGAAGGCCAGCCAGAAGGAGTTCGTGAAGACCCTGGCTTCCTATGCAGACTGCTACATCAACGATGCGTTCGGTACGGCTCACCGCGCCCACGCTTCGACTGCCCTTATCGCCGATTATTTCCCGAACGACAAGATGTTCGGTTACCTGATGGAAGGCGAGATCAAGGCCATCGACAACGTGCTGAAGCACGCCCAGCGCCCGCTGACCGCCATTATCGGCGGCTCCAAGGTCAGCTCCAAATTGGCTGTCCTGAAGAACCTGGTGGGCAAGGTGGACAACCTGATCATCGGCGGCGGCATGGGCTATACCTTCATCAAGGCCCAGGGCGGCAAGATCGGTCTCTCGCTGCATGAGGATGAACTCATTCCCGATGCGCTGGAGATCCTCAAGACTGCCAAGGAGAAAGGCGTGAACGTCTATCTTTCCAAGCAGACAGTGGCCGGCCAGAAGTTCGAAAACGATACGCCCCAGCGTATCTTCGACACCCATAACATCGCCGACGATTGGGAGGGCATGGATGCCGCACCCGAATCGCTGGCAGTTTGGAAGAAGGTTATCCTCTCCTCGAAGACCATCCTTTGGAACGGTCCTGTGGGCGTGTTCGAACTTCCGAACTTTGCCAAGGGTACCCTGCAGATCGCCCAGGATCTGGCCGAGGCTACGAAGAATGGCGCATACACCCTCGTGGGCGGCGGCGACTCTGTCGCAGCCGTGACGCAGATGGGTTATGCCGACAAGGTGAGTTACGTCTCCACCGGCGGCGGTGCCATGCTCGAGGCCATCGAGGGCAAGGAACTGCCCGGCGTTGCAGCCATCCGCGGTTAATCCGTATCCGACCATTCATATGTGTGGCGGTCCCTCCCGGATCGCCGCACGTTTTTTTGTCCCAAGATCACCCTTTAAATGCGGGGCCCTTCCACGCTGGGGGCCATTTTCCCGGAAGGTCCTGCGTTTTTCCCAGGGACCTTCCATGCCAGAGGCCGTTTTCCCGGAAGGTCCTGCGCTTTTCCGGGGGACCTTCCATGCCAGAGGCCGTTTTCCCGGAAGGTCCTGCGTTTTCCAGGGGGACCTTCCATGCCAGGGGCCATTTTCCCGGAAGGTCCTGCGTTTTTCCGGGGGACCTTCCATGCCAGAGGCCGTTTTCCCGGAAGG